>NZ_JAMYOI010000014.1:0-175383 GCF_040319775.1 Mesorhizobium sp. M0870 | reverse complement strand
GCATTCCGGCCATCATCGAGAAGGCGCGCAGAATAGTCGGCGACGGGCCGACCTATGTCTCCTTCGACATCGACAGCGTCGATCCGGCCTTCGCGCCCGGCACCGGCACGCCGGAAGTCGGCGGCCTGACGACGCGCGAAGTGCTCGAACTGCTGCGCGGCCTGAAGGGGCTCAACATCGTCGGCGGCGACGTTGTCGAAGTGGCGCCGCAATACGACGCCACCACCAACACGGCGCATGCCGCCGCACAGGTGCTGTTCGAGATATTGAGCCTTATGGTGTTCAGCCCGGCAATCACGGGCAAGGGAGCCTGACGTTCAGAAAGCAAAGGCGGCCGCCGCGCTGGAGCCGGCGGTCGACTCCCAACAAACAAAGCTTCCAGACAGGGGAATGACAATGACAATCCGAAAGACATTTGCCTCCATCGCCGCCGTGCTGATGCTCGGCACGGCCGGCTTCGGCCTCGCCACACAAGCCGCAAGCGCCGATGCGCTGGCGGACATCACCAAGGCCGGCACCATCAATGTAGGCGTCTTCGCCGACTTTCCGCCCTTCTCCTCGGCCAGCGCCGATATGAGCCTCAAGGGCTATGACATGGATGTCGCGCAATACATTGCCGATACGCTCAAGGTGAAGCTCAACCCCATCGCCGTCACCGGCCAGAACCGCATCCCGTATCTGAACGACAAGCGCGTAGACATCCTGATGAGCGTCGGCTACTCGAAGGAACGCGAACAGGTCATCGATTTCGCCGCTGCCTATGCGCCCTACTACATCGCCGTGATCGGTCCGGCGGCACTTGCGGTCAAGGGCAAGGAAGACCTCGCCGACAAGTCGATCGCCGTCAATCGTGGCACGCTCGAGGACACCTCGCTCACCGAGGCAGCACCGGCGTCGGCCGACATCAAGCGCTTCGACAACTACAATTCCGTGATCCAGGCCTTCATCTCCGGCCAGACGCAGTTGATGGTCGTCGGCAACGATGTCGGCGCGCAGGTGCTGGCCAAGCAGGACGCGCTGAAGCCCGAGCAGAAGTTCCAGCTTCTGACCTCGCCTTCGCATATCGGCCTCAACAAGAATGAGGACGGCCTGAAGAAGGCCGTCAACGATGCCATCGCCAAGATGCTGGCCGACGGCAAGCTGGACGAAAGCTCGAAAACCTGGCTGAAGACGCCGCTCAATCCCGAAAACCTCAAGGATTGAGTTTCCGTGGCCTTTGCCTGGCTTCCAGGTGCTGTCGGCGACATCGCGCACGGTGCGCTCACGACGATTCTGTTGATCGCCGTGACCACGCTGGTGGGAACGGCCCTCAGCATCCTGGGTGCCGCGGGGCGACGAAACGGCCCGGTTCTGCTCAAGCGGGCAATCGCCTGTTATGTCGAGGTGATGCGCAACACGCCGTTCCTGGTGCAGCTGTTCTTCATCTTCTTCGGCCTGCCCAGCCTGGGCATCCGGCTCGATCCGATCCTGGCCGCCATGCTGGCGATGACGCTCAACATGGCGGCCTACACGATCGAGATCGTCGGCGCCGGGCTTGACGCCGTGCCCGGCGGACAGACGGAAGCAGCGCTCGCACTTGGGCTGCGGCCACGCCAGGTGTTCGTCAAGATCGTGCTGCCGCAGGCACTCAAGATCATCTATCCCGCGCTCACCAGCCAGATCGTCATCATGATGCTGGAGTCGGCCGTGGTGTCGCAGATCGCCGTGCGTGAACTGACCTACGAGGCCGATATGCTGCAGGCGCGCACCTTCCGCTCTTTCGAGACCTATTTCGTCGTGACGCTGGTCTATCTCGCTCTGTCGATGGCCTTGCGCCGGCTGCTGGTGTCAGGCGGACGCCGTGCGCTCGGAGCCGGCGTGTCATGATCGAGTTCACCTTCTGGGACATCGTACGCAACCTGCTGCTCGCCGCCCGCTGGACGGTGCTGCTATCGCTGGCCGCCTTCATCGGCGGCGGCATCGTCGGCCTGGTCGTGCTGTTCTTCAGGATCGCCAAGAACAAGTGGAGCAGGCGTGTTGCTTCCGGCTACATCGCCCTGTTCCAGGGAACGCCGCTCTTGATGCAGCTGTTCCTGATGTTCTTCGGCCTGCCGATGCTCGGCCTGCGCATCGAACCGTGGACGGCGGCGGCGCTCGGCCTCACCTTCTTCGCCAGCGCCTATCTCGCCGAGATCTGGCGCTCGGGCGTCGCGGCGCTACCCCTCGGCCAATGGGACGCCGGCGCCAGCCTTGGCCTGCACTATCTGCAGGAGCTGAGGCTGATCATCCTGCCGCAGGCCTTTTCGATCACCCGCGCACCCACCGTCGGCTTCCTGGTTCAGCTGATCAAATCGACCGCGCTGACCTCGATCATCGGCTTCGAGGAACTGGTGCGGACCTCCAATGCCATCAACAATGCGACCTTCGAACCGTTCAAGGTCTACGGGCTGGTGGCTCTGATCTTCTTCGTCATGTGCTTTCCGCTGACGCAATACGCCCGCAGGCTCGAGAAACAGGCGGCTGCCCGCTGACGCGCCAAGGCAGATGTCCTTGCGGTTAGCGCTCGATTTCAGGCCGGCAGCCCAAGCTGCTTGCGCAGGCTCTTGTCGAATGCGGACGCGGGGACGAAACGGCGCAGGAAACTGACCTGGCGCGCCATTTTTCCCGCCGCATAGCGCTTCTTCGGCGCGGGATCTGTCGCCGCGGCCAAAACGGTGTTGGCGACCACTTCGGGCGCATCGCCTTTCTCCATCGATTTCCGCACGGATACAGTCATCCCGGCGCGCGCGGAGTCGTAGATTTCGAGCGACCGGTCGGGGGCGGCAAGATTGTCCTCGAATGCCGTTCGGGTATAGGCGGGCTCCACCAGCGAAACGCGGATGCCGAACGGGCGCAATTCGTGATCGAGCGACTCGGAATACCCCTCGATGGCATGTTTGGTCGCTGAGTAAAGCGCGAAATAGGGAGCGGGGATGAACCCCTGCACCGAACTCAAATTCACGATTCTGCCCTTCCCTTGGCTTCGCATTGCCGGCAGCACCGCGTTGGTCACGCGCAAGACGCCGAAGACGTTCACGTCGAACAGCGCCTTGGCCTGGGCGGTCGAGGACTCCTCCGCGCCGCCAAACAGGCCCATACCGGCATTGTTGACAAGCAGGTCGATGCGTCCGGCCTTGGCCAGAACGTCATCGACCATTGTCGCAACGGACGCGTCGTCGGTCACGTCGCAGGTCAGCATGGTCACGCCGGCGGATTGCTGGGAGGCCGTGCGACGGCTGGTTCCGAAGACGCGAAAGCCGGCGCCCAGCAAGGCGTCGGCGGTAGCGCGCCCGATGCCGGAAGATGCCCCTGTCACCAGGGCGACGCCAGGATTGGTCTTGTTCATGGAAATCATATCCTTCTTTGCGTTGGATTGGATTGGGAAAAGCATGAGGGGCCGGGGCAAAGGGCGTTGGTCATGACTGCGTCTGGCGCTCGCGTCTGGCCACAGGTTAGTTCCAGCGTCTGAACAGGGCGCTGGCATTCACGCCGCCAAAGCCGAAGCCATTGGAGATCGCGTACTCCATCTCCATCGGCCGGGGCGCGTTTGCGACGAAGTCGATTCCGTCGCCGGCCGGATCGGCCTCGCCCAGGTTGAGGGTTGGCGGAGCGACCTGATCCCTGAGCGCCAGGATTGCGAAGATCGCACCAAGCCCGCCGGCCGCTCCGAGCAAATGTCCGGTCGCCGATTTCGTGGCACTGACAGCTATCGCGAAATCGCGCCCGAACACGCTCTTGATCGCTTCGATCTCACCCAGGTCGCCGACTGACGTGGAGGTCGCATGCGCATTGAGATGACGAACCTCGCGTGGCGAAATCCCTGCCTGGGCAATCGCGATCTGCATGGCCCGGCGCGCGCCGTCGCCGTCCTCCGGCCCGGAGGTGACGTGGTGGGCATCCGCGGTCGTGCCGTAGCCGACGAACTCAGCCAGCGGCTTTGCGCCGCGCGCCAACGCGTGGTCCAACGCCTCGATGACCAGCACGCCGGCCCCTTCGCCCATGACGAAGCCGTCCCGCGATGTGTCGAAAGGGCGCGAGGCTTGAGCCGGCGCCCAATTAAAGCCGGTTGAAAGAGAGCGAGCCGCGGCGAACCCGCCGAGACTGACGGTGTTGATGCACGCTTCCGTTCCGCCGCACACGGCGATGTCGGCTTCGTTGGCGCGGATCAGGCGGGCGGCGTCGCCGATCGCCTGGATGCCCGCCGCGCATGCCGTCACCGGTGCGCCGAGTGGACCTTTGAAACCATGACGGATCGAGATGTGGCCCGCCGCGAGGTTCACCAGGAAGGACGGCACCGTAAAGGGAGACAGGCGGCGGGCGCCACGCAGGTCCACCGTGCGCACCGCCTCGGTGATGGCGGGGAACCCGCCGACTCCTGAAGCGATGATCGTGGCCGTGCGCAGGCGCTCCGTTTCCAGGGCAGGCTTCCATTGCGCCTGCGCAAGCGCCTCTTCCGCCGCCGCCAACGCAAACAGAATGAACCGGTCCACCTTGCGCTGATCCTTCGCGGACAGGACGGCATCGGCATCGAAACCAGCCTCCGGATCTTCGCCCAGGGAGGGAACCACGCCGCCAATCTTAACCGGCAGCTCTCCCACCACATCGTCCGGAAGCCTGCGAACGCCGGACCGGCCGGCAAGCAGGCGTGACCAGGACGCTTCGACATTGGCGGCCAGGGGCGTGACCGCTCCCATGCCCGTGACGACAATCCGTTGCATCTGCTCTCCTGTCCTTGGTGTGCCGGCGGCGCTGCTCGCGCCGTTCAAGTGGCGACTGCTTCGCGAACCTGATCGGCCGCCGCATCCAGAAAAGCCCGCGCAAGGTCGGGATCGTTGACGACCCGCGAGAGCACGACCGCGCCGACCATCGTCGAGAGAACGGCCATTGCCTTTTTTCCGCTCTTTTCGCTGTCGCCCTCGCCAACCCAACCGCCGAGCATCTCAAGGTACGCCTTGATGCCGTCTTCGAATGACGCCTTCACCTCGGCACCCTGCCTGGCTGCATCCGAACCGAGCGCAACGACCGGGCAGCCGTCCATCTTTTCCCTGCGATGGTCCATGCTGAGGTAGAATGAGATCACCCCGTCGAGCGGGTTCCCAGGATGTGCTGCGGTCGCGGCCGACCATTTGTGGGTGGCGCTTTCCATCGCCCGCCTGGACGCCAGCGCCGCCAGATCGTCCTTCGACTCGAATTGCTTGTAAAAGGCACCCTGGGTCAGCCCGGCACCCTTCATCAGATCCTTGAGGCCGATGCCGTCAAAGCCGCGCTCCCGAAAAAGCCGGCTTGCCACATTGATCACGGTCTCGCGGTTTTCCGCGGCCTGAGTGCGACTCACACGCATCGTCATCTCCTTTTTTAGATTGCATTCGTAATCCATACCCTATATAGAGGGTGAACGCAATCTAAAAAAAGGACAAATGAGATGATCCGCAAAACGCTGAGCGCCTCGCTCCTGGCGGCGCTGTTTCTTGCAACCCCGGCTCTCGCCGAGGAAGCCACCATCGGACGCCCGATCGAAGGCGGCAGCCTGCACCAGGGACACCTGGACATGGTGGCCTACTACGTTCCGCGCGGCGACCTGCTTGAGGTCACCGCCACTTTCGTACCGAAGACCGGGGGTGATCCGCTGCGGTTCGTCATGGGCCTCGCCAACAGTGACGCCGTGGCGTTTTCCATACCGGGCCACCCGGGCTCGCTCTACGCCTTCTCAAGGTCCGGCAGCGAGGTGACGGTCTCGACCGAGACGGACATATCCCTGCGAGCCGATGCGACAACGCCCTGACCTGACGCAAGCCGCGGCCGCGATGCTGGCCGGGGCTCTCGCGTCCGGTCACGCCATCCCAATGAGCCTGGAGAGGTCACATGCTTTACAGCTATATTGTCGAGAAATCGATCCGGCAGAGCTTCGACGACGTCAACAACCATCGCTGGGACGCGGCGGTGAAGGCCATCGCGCCGCATGTCCATCACCGGGTTGGTGGCGCCCACGCGCTTGGTGGGGAGCGCCACGACAAGCAAGCCCTGCGCCGGTGGTTCGAGCGCCTCGGCCGTGTTCTGCCCACTCTCCATCTCACGGTCAACCACGTCTGGGTGAAGGGCTGGCCGTGGCATACCACCGTGTTTGCCCAGTGGGATGGCACCGCAACCCTGCTCAACGGTGATACGTCCTACATCAACCGTGGTCTTCACGTGTTCACGCTGCGGTGGGGCACGGTTCATGCGCTCGAGGAATTTTATGATTCACAGGCGGCGGCGCGCGGTCTCGCCGCCCAGGCCGCAGCCGGCCTCGAAGAAGCTGTCGCCGAGCAGATAACAAGCTAGCAGAAGCGCGGTCCGAGGACGGCCAAGGTTACGGGCCGGTCGCGCTGATCTTTTTCGTCACGTGCCTTCCGCCCGCGCAGTATGCGCGGAGGCTCGAGAAGCCAGCGCCGGCGCTGGACTGCAAGCCAGGAAACCCAGTTCGGTAGCGCAGCGCTGCATCGATGCCGGTGCTGTCGCGGCAACGGTCGAGCCAAGGCAGGCATATAGCTTTCCTGCTAGGAATAGGCCTTGACATCTTGCCGTTCGAATTGTCCATTTGATGCTTGACCGGGCCGAACGGGGCGGCGAGGGCGGACAGGGGCAAACCGGCGCGTGGATAGACAGTCGAGTCGAGTGCTGTTGAAGACGGTTGGGCTGACAAAAGCCTTTCGAGGGCTGGTTGCCCTGCGGGATCATTCCATCGAGCTGCACGAAGGTGAAATCGTTGGGGTAATCGGGCCGAATGGCTCGGGCAAGAGCACGCTTTTCAACCTGATCACCGGCTTCTCCCAGCCGAATTCCGGTAGCATCGAGATGGAGGGCCGTTCGATCGTCGGCCTGCGCACATCGCAGATCGTCGCGATGGGCATCGCCCGCACCTTCCAGGGTTCTCGCCTATTCGGCAGCCTCAGCGTCGCACAGAACGTGCTGACGGCGGCGCAGCTGCGCCATCCTGTCGGGCCCGCCGATACCGTGCTGCGCGGTCAGCGCTATCGCGAGCGGGTGGCCGCGACGCGGCAGCAGGCCGACGAACTCCTCGACCTCATGGGCCTGACAGATCAGGCCGGCAGGGTCGCCGCGGATCTTCCCTACGGCGATCAGCGGCGGCTGGAGATTGCGCGTGCGTTGGCGACCGGCCCGCAGTTGCTGCTGCTCGATGAGCCCGCAGCCGGGCTTGATTCCAACGAGACCAAGGTGTTGGCGGCGCTGATTCGGACGATCCGTGACCGCTACGGCGTAACGGTGGTCGTTGTCGAGCACGACATGGACCTGATCATGGCGCTGTGCGAACGCATCCAGGTGCTGGCGACCGGCGAGGTGATCTGCGTCGGAACACCGGAGCAGGTACGCGAACACCCGAAAGTGCGGGAGGCGTATCTTGGCCACGCCTAGCCCCGTTCTGCTCAGCGTCGAGAACCTCGAGGTCAATTTCGGCGCGGTGCGTGCGCTGAAGGGCATTTCGCTCGACGTCCATGCCGGCGAGGTGGTGGCGTTGGTGGGGGCCAACGGCGCCGGCAAGAGCACGACCTTGCGCACCATTTCCGGCCTGTCGCGGCCGCGCGGCGGCAAGATCATCTTCGATGGCAAGCCGATTGGAGGTGTCGCTCCGTCGGGCATCGTAACTCTGGGCATCGCGCAGAGCCCGGAGGGCAGGCGCCTGTTCGGCGGCCTGACGGTGGCCGACAATCTGCGGCTCGGCGCCTGCACCCGCACCGACAAGGAGGCCGTCGTCAGAGATAGCGAGCGCATGTTCATGCTGTTCCCGGTTCTCAAGCAGCGGCTGAAGCAACTGGCCGGCACGCTGTCGGGCGGCGAACAGCAGCAGCTTGCTCTGGCGCGCGCGCTGATGGCGGCGCCGCGCCTGCTGCTGCTCGACGAGCCTTCGCTCGGCGTTGCGCCGCTGCTGGTGCGCCACATCTTCAGCGCGCTTGCCGAACTGAAGCGCCAGGGCATGACGATGCTGCTGGTGGAACAGAACATCACGCTCGCGCTGGACCTCGCCGACCGTGCCTATGTGCTGCGCACGGGTCAGGTGGCGCTGTCGGGCCGGTCCGCGGAACTGCGCGACAGCGAACGCGTGGCGCAGGCATATCTCGGGGCGGCAACATGACCCAGCTGGACTATATCCTGCAGCAGATCGTCAACGCGGTGAGCCTCGGCAGCCTCTACGCGCTGGTGGCGGTCGGCCTGTCGATCGTCTTCGGCGTCCTCAAGCTTACCAATTTCGCGCATGGCGACGTAATGATGGTGGGCGCCTTCGGGGTAGCTCTGCTGGTCGGGATCGGCGTTCCGTTCCCTGTCGCGGTGATCTGCGGCATCGCCGCGGCGGCCGTCGCGGGCTTCCTCATCGAACGCATCGCCTATCGTCCGATCCGCGACGCGCCCGACGTTGCGCGACTGCTCACCAGCCTCGCCGTCACCTACATCATCGAGAACGTCGGAATCCTGGTGTTCACCTCCTCGCCGCGCAATTTTCCACTCCCCGATATTCTCAACACCTCCTGGGAAATGTCGAACGGCGCCATCACCTTCACTAGCATCAATCTCCTGACCATCGCGCTGACCTTCGTGTCGCTGCTGCTCCTCGGCTGGTTCATCACGCGCACCACGACCGGGCTCGGCATGCGCGCCGCAGCCGAGGACATGTCGGCGGCACACCTTGTCGGACTCAACGTCAACCGGCTGATCATCGTCGCCTTCATCGTCGCATCCGCCTATGCCGGCCTTGCCGGCATTTTGTGGGCGGCACAGGCCGGCGTGGTGCAGCCGCAGATGGGCTTCACGCCGCTCCTGAAGGCTTTCGTGGCGGCGATCATCGGCGGCTTCGGGTCGATCGCGGGCGCCCTGGTGGGCGGCTACATATTGGGCGCGCTGGAGATCTTCATCGTCGCATTCCTGCCGAGCAGCGTCTCGTCCTATCGCGACGCAATCGTCTTTGCCGTGCTGATCGCCTTTCTCCTGGTGCGCCCGGGCGGGCTGCTCCAGCCAAACCGGGAGATAAAGCTGTGAGCCGGGAAGCGCGGATCACACTCCTCGTCCTCGTCGCCCTGGTGGCGGGAGCAGCTGTCGCTTTCGGTGCGCCGCACGTGCTGAGCGACTATTTCGTCCGGATTATCCTGCTGATCGCGCTGAATGCAATCCTGGTGCTGGCGCTGTCGCTGAGCAACGGTTTTACGGGCGTGTTTTCGCTCGGTCATGTCGGCTTCATCGGCGCCGGCGCGTATATATCGGGAATACTGTCGATTCCCGTACAGCAGAAGATGGCACTGCTGCCGCATCTGCCGGCGTTTCTGCATGCTTTCAGCCTCCCCTTCCTGCCGGCGACGCTGGTGGCAGGTCTTCTGACGGCGCTGCTTGCCGTGGTCGTCGGTTATCCCTTGATGCGGCTGTCGGGCTATTTCGTTTCGGTGGCGACGATGGGATTCTTGATTATCGTCAACGTGGTGCTGATCAATGCGTCGGATTTCACCCGAGGCGCCCGCACTTTCACCGGTGTGCCGCTGGAGACGACGTTGCCCTGGGTGATGGGTTGGCTCGCCATCACGGTGTTCGTTCTGGCGCGCCTGGTCTATTCGCCTTTCGGGCGCGCCATGAAGGCGGTGCGCGACGACACAATCGCGGCCAGCGCTGTCGGCATCGGCGTGTTGCGGACCAGACTGATCGCCTTCGTCATCGGCGCGTTCTTCTCAGGCGTCGGCGGGTCGCTCTACGCACATTATCTCGGCTCGTTTTCGCCGAACACCTTTTACTTCGCGCTGACCATGAGCCTGATCACAATGCTGGTGCTAGGCGGCATGGGCTCCCTGACCGGCGCGGTGGTTGGCGTCATCTGCGTTTCGCTGTTGTCGGAGGTCCTGCGCTCGGTCGAACGCGGCTTCACGATCGGCGATTTCGCGGTGCCGGCCCTGTTTGGCGCCAGCCAGATCGTGCTCGGCTTCATCTTCATTCTAGTCATGATCTTCCGGCCGAAGGGGATCATGGGGGACCGGGAACTTACGTTCGGATTAACCCAAAGATCGGCAACGGTGAACCAGACAGAGGAACGAAAACGATGATCAAACTCACTCGACGCGACACCATCGGCCTAGGACTGGGCGCATTCTTCGCGCTTGCCTCGGCCAGCACGGCACTTGCTGCCGACACGATCAAGATCGGCTATCCGGCAAACCTGACCGGCATTCAGGCCTCGCTCGACGGTCCGATGCTGAATGGCGCCAAGCTGGCGGCAAGCGAAATCAACGCCGCCGGCGGCGTGCTCGGCCAACAGATAGAACTGGTGATCTACGACTCCAAGAGCGATTCGACGACGATCTCGACCGTCGCCAGCCAGTTGATCGACAGCGACAAGGTCGTCGGCATCATCGGCTTCGCCGATTCCGATTCGGTGCTGGCCATCGGACCGCAGGTCCAGAAGGCGCAGATCCCGTTCATCACGCCCGGCGCGACCTCGCCGAAATTGCCGAGCCAGCTCGGCAACGAGATCTTCCTCGCCGCCTTCGGCGACAACGTTCAGGCTGCGGTTGGCGCGGAATTTGCGCTGAACAAGCTGAACGGCAAGACCGCCTACCTGCTGACCGACATCGGCACCGAATACACAACGCTGCTGTCGGACTACTTCGTCACCGCCTACGAGCATGGCGGGGGCAAGATCTTGGAGCGCGACACCTACAAGATCGGCGACAAGACCTTTACCGCGCAGATCGCCAAACTGAAGGCGCTGTCACCGCAGCCCGACTTCGTCTATGCCTCGTCGAATGCCGAGGAAATCGGCCTGATCTTGAAGCAGATGCGCCAGGCCGGCATCAACCTGCCGGTGGTCGGCGGCGACGGTTACGACACGCCCTTGCTGATCCAGGTCGGCGGCGACGCGGCCAAGGACACCTACTTCACCACCCATGCCTATATCGGTGAGGGCGCCACCCCGAAGGTGCAGGCCTTCATCGACGCCTACACCAAGTCGGCCGGCAATGCCCCGGAGAACGCGTTCGCTGCGCTCGGCTACGATTCGGTCAAGTTGATGACCGACGCGATCAAGCGTGCCGGTGCGCCGGATCCGGCCAAGATCCGTGACGCGCTGGCCGCTACGTCCGGGCTCGACGGCGTGACCGGAACGATCACCTACCGCCCGGGCATTTCGGTGCCGGACAAATCGGTCTCGGTCATCGGTGTCAAGGACGGCAAGCTTGTCCTTGCAAGTGAAGCGGCACCGACCTTCGTCGCGGAGCCGTGATCTTGTCCACTCCGGGTTCCCTTTGGGACATCTACAGGTCGCGGCTCTCCGCCGCGACCTTCACCGACCTGACGCATGCGTTTCATCCGGGCCAGCCGCACTTCCCGGCCTTTCCGGACGAGGAGCGCCGTGCGTTGCTCGATTTTTCGAAGGGCGACGCCTTCCAGGTCCACCACTACGCCTTCGTCGGACAGTGGGGCACCCATGTCGATCCGCCGGTGCACTTCATCGACGGCGGCCGCTCGATCGACCAACTGTCGGTGGCGGAGATGCTTCTGCCGTTGGTCATCCTCGACATCAGCGACAGGGTCGCCGCCGATCCCGACGCGACGCCGACGCTCGACGACATTTCCGCCTGGGAGACACGGAACGGCCGTATCCCGGAAAAGTGTTTTGTCGCGCTTCGCACCGGGTGGTGGCCGCGCTGGCCAGACCCCGTGGCGTTTCAGAACAAGTCGGCCGACGGTATCTCGCATGCGCCGGGCTGGTCGAAGCCGGTGCTGGAGGAACTTTTGGAACGCCGCGGTGTCGCTGCCATCGGGCACGAGGGCATGGACACCGATCCCGGCCGCGCCACTTCCGCGGGTGACGCAAGCCTGGAATACTATGTGCTGTCCCGCGACTGCTGGCAGATCGAGCTCCTGGCCAATCTCGACAAGGTGCCTGACGCCGGCGCGTTGATAATGGCAAGCTGGCCAAAGCCAAAGGCCGGATCCGGCTTCCCGGCTCGCGCTGTCGCCATCCATGAAGCGGCCGGCTGAACGCGTGAAACCGCAGCTGGCGGCGTCTAGGGGCCGCCACACAACGATCACCAGACACACGGAATTCAGACATGGATATAGACACAGTCCGCGATGCTTTTCCGGCGATGGCGAGAGGTGCCGAGCCGAAGAAGCGGATTTTCTTCGACAATCCCGCGGGAACCCAGATGGCGAGCCGTTCGATCGAGCGCATGACGCGTGCCATGATCGAGACCAACGCCAATCTTGGTGGCTATTTCGAAACCTCACTCGCGGCCCAGGCGATGGTCGACGACGCGCATCAGGCGATGGCCGATTTCTTCAATGCCGCGGACCGGCGTGAGGTGGTGTTCGGCCAGAACATGACGACGCTGACTTTCGCCGTCTCGCGCGCCATCGGCCGCGATCTGAACGCCGGCGACGCCATCGTGTTGACGCGCATGGATCATGACGCCAACGTCGCACCCTGGCTGATGCTGGCGGAGGATCGCGGGCTTGAGGTACGCTGGATCGACCTCGATCCAAAAACGTTCGAACTCGACCTGTCGACGCTGGAGGCCACTATCGACGAGGAGGTCAAGCTGGTCGCCGTCGGCTATGCCAGCAACGTTACCGGCACGATCAACGACGTGAAGCGGATCGCGCAGCGCGCACGCGCGGTCGGGGCGCTGAGCTATATCGACGCGGTGCAGTTCGCGCCGCATGGAGTGATCGACGTCCAGGAGATTGGCTGTGATTTCCTGGTTTGCTCGGCCTACAAATTTTTCGGACCGCATCACGGGGTGTTGTGGGGCCGGTTCGATCTGCTGCAGGCGCTGACCGCCTACAAGGTGCGCGCGGCTTCGAACACGCCACCTGGAAAATTCGAGACGGGGACGACAAGCCGCGAGGCGCTTGCCGGGGTGCTTGGCGCCGTCGAGCACTATGCCTGGCTCGGACAGTCCTTCGGCAACGTCCACCCGCAGGCGACGCGGCGCGAGCGCATCGTCGCCGGCATTGAAGTCGCCGACCGTTATGAGCGTGTCCTGACAGCACGGCTGATTGCCGGATTGTCCAGAATTGATGGCGTCTTGGTCCAGGGTATAACCGATGTGGCGGCGCTGGCGCGCCGGGTGCCTACCGTGTCGATCACCGTTGACGGAACCGATCCCGCCGATATCGCCAAGGCGATGGCAAAGGAAGGCATCTATCTCTGGCATGGCCACAATTACGGTTTGGAACCAATCAAGCGGCTGGGGCTTGCGGACCGCAACGGCGTCGTCCGCATCGGGCTGGCCCATTATAACACCGAGGCGGAAGTCGATTTTCTGTTGGCGAAGCTGGCGGACTGGATGAAGACGCGGACCTGACATGCGCGACAGAAACGGAACCCCGAGGATCGGCGTCAAGCTGCGCCATGCCAGACAGGTGCTTGGCCTCAGCCTGGAAGAGCTCGGCGCCCGCATCGGGCTGACAGAGGGTTATCTCTCGAAGATCGAAAACGACCGCGCGACGCCCTCGATGGCGGCTCTGCACCGGCTGGTGCAGGCGCTGGGCATCAACATGAACGCTATGTTCGGCACGCTGCAGCACAATGCCTCGGAAGTGTTCGTGTTGCGGCAAAACGAGCGTCCGCACATGGAGACGGGACATCGGCGCTCGGGCAACCATGTCGTGCTCGAGCAATTGGTGCCATCCGGTCCGGAATATCTGCTGCAGATCAATGTCCACGTGATCGAGGCCGGCGGCGGCAGCCTCGAGTTGATCAGCCACAAGGGACAGGAATTCGGCTACGTGCTCGAAGGTTCCGTCGAGTTGCTGGTCGAGACGAACGTGGTGGCGCTCGAGGCAGGCGACGCGTTTTATTTCAACTCCGAACTCGGCCACGGCTACCGCAATATCGGTTCGACCACGGTCCGTATCCTCTGGGTCAACACGCCGCCGACATTCTGACCGCCTCTATCGCGGAGTTGTGAAGGCGTTGTTCAATGAGCCAACGCCCACAGGACAACAGCCGCCGGGCCATCGGCCGTTCTGTTTCAATGCCCGAACGCGAGCGGCGGCGCCAACCGGTCGCGCCGCAGCCAGCGCGCCAGCAGCAGCGCGGCCACCACGGCCAGCCCCGTCGACAGGCCGATCCAGATGCCGACGCCATGCAGGCCGAAATGGAAGGCGAGCAGCACGCCGAGCGGCAGGCCGACGCCCCAATAGCCGATCGCGGCATAGATCATCGGCACCTTGGTGTCATGCAGGCCGCGCAGCATGCCGGCGGCCACCGCCTGGGCGCCGTCGAAGACCTGGAACAGCGCCGCGAAGACCAGGAACGACACGGCAAGTTCGATCACCCTGGCATTGGCCGGATTGCCCAGATCGATGAAGGCGCTGATCAGCGGATGCGGCCACAGGATCATCACCAGCCCCATCAGCGCCATGAACGAGACGCCGATGACAAAGGCGGTCCAGCCGGCGCGCGAGACGCCTTCCGGATTGCCGGCGCCGTGCGCAAGGCCGACGCGCACCGTCACCGCCTGGTTGAGGCCGAGCGGCACCATGAAGGAGATCGAGGCGATCTGGATGGCGATCGCGTGCGCGGCCAGGGAATCCGCGTCGATCAGGCCCATCAGCAGGGCCGCCGCATTGAAGATCGTCACCTCGAAGGCGAGGATGCCGGCAATCGGCAGGCCGAGCCGCAACAGGCCCTTGAAGCGCGGCCAGTCGGCGCGCCAGAAACGGCCGAACAGACGGTAGCGGCGGAACTTCTTCTCCAGCATCACCACGGCAGCCATGCCGATGAACATCAGCGCTGAGGACAGCGAGGTGGCAAGGCCCGACCCGGCAATGCCCATTGCCGGCACGCCGAGATTGCCGAACATGAACACCCAGTTGAAGAAGACGTTGCAGGCGACGGCGACGAAGACGATGACCAGCGCCCAGCCCGGCCGTTCCAGCGCCGAGATGAACGAGCGCAGCACGATATAGAAGTAGAAGGGCAGCACCGCCCATTCGAGCCAGCGCAGATAGATGCCGGCCTGATGGGCCAGAACCGGGTCCTGGCCCATGGCCAATAGAATGCCCTCGCCGTGCCAAAGCACGAGCCAGATCGGGATCGAGATCAGGATCGCCAGCCACAGGCCCTGGCGCACGGTGCGGCGCAGGTCGCGCACCGAATAGCGGCGGCGGCCGAGCTCGGTAGCGATCATCGGCGAGGTCGCCAGCATCAGGCCGAGGCCGAAGATCAGCGGCATGAAATAAAGGTTGGCGCCAAGCGCGCCGCTGGCCAGCGTATCCGGGCCCAGACGACCCATCATCATGACGTCGGTGGCCGTCATCGCGGTCTGGCCGAGATTGGTCAGCACCATCGGCCAGGCGAGCGCCAGCGTCGCCCTGATTTCCTGACGCCAAAGATTTTCCGGCGCGCGAGCGCCGGCTTCGATCGCAGACATTGTTCCGCTCTTTCCAGCTACGGCACGTCGGCCAGAGCCGGAAGCCGCATGTCAAACGGCAAAACCTTCGGTTTCGCCGCGTTTGCGTCAGCTTCTGGACGAAACGCGACATGAAGGCAAGAGAGGAGGGACGGGAACGGATTGAGCCAGCGACCGGCCCGATGCTCTAGCGGATCGCGTCCAGCATCCGGCGCTGGCGGTGCATCTCGAGGAAAACCTTGTAGTCGCGCTCGAAACGCCCTGATGATTTCGGGTTCGACGGGCGCGTCCTGCCGCCTTGCTGCATGGCAAGACAGGCGGCGTTGAGGTCGGGAAACAGCCCGGCAGCGGTGGCGGCGATCATGCCGGTGCCGAGCAGCACCGCCTCGTCGGCCAGCGGCTCGATCACCGTGCAGCCGGTGGCGTCGGCGTAGAGTTCCATCAGCAGCGGGTTCTTGGTGTGGCCGCCGGTGACGTGCAGCGTGTCGATCAGATAGCCGTTCTTGTTCAGTGCCTCCAGCACGTGGCGCACGCCGAGCGCGATGCCGACGGCGGTGCGCCAATAGAGCTTGCACAGGCTGTCGAAGGAGGAATCCAGCGTCAGCCCGCTGACGACGCCGACGGCATGCGGATCGGCGAGCGGTGAGCGGTTGCCATGAAAGTCGGGCAGCACATGCAGCCTTGCGGCGAGGCTGTCGCCCTCGATGGCGCGCAGCTCGGCGACACGCCTGGCGATCTTCGCATGCATGGCGGCATCCGGCTCGCCGCCGGCGCCGTGCCAGCGGATGATGTGGTCGAGCAGGGCGCCGGTCGCCGACTGGCCGCCTTCCGACAGCCACAGCCTGGGCAGCGCCGCGCCGTAATACGGCCCCCAGACGCCGGCGAAAGGCTGCGGATCCGGTGACATCGCCATGACGCAGCTCGACGTGCCGGCGATCAGCGCCAAATGCCGGCCGATGTCCTGTTCGTCGCCGGCAAAGCCGCCGAGCACGCCAAGCGCGCCGGCATAGGCATCGATGACGCCGGAGCCCACCCGGCATTTCTCGCTCAGCCCAAGCTCGGCCGCCGCTTGCGCCGTTAATCGACCGATATCGGCGCCGACGGGACTGGCCTTTTCCGGCAGGCTGCCGTGCTCGAAAAGATCGCCGAGGCCGACGAGCTCGAAGAAGTCGCGCCGCCAGCCTGTCTCCTCATGCGCCAGATAGGTCCATTTGGCGGTCAGCGTGCATTGCGAGCGGGCCAGCGAACCCGTCGCTTGCCAGGTCAGGAAATCGGTCAGGTCGAATAAATAGCCGGCTTCATTCCACGTGTCCGGCAAATTGCGCTTCAGCCACATCAGTTTCGGCGTCGCCATTTCCGGCGACATGACGCCGCCGATGTAATTCAGCACGGCGTGGCCGCTTGCCGTGCATTCGTCGGCCTCGGCGATGGCGCGGTGGTCGAGCCAGACGACGGTGTCCCAGCGCTTGTCGCCCGTGACCGAGACACTGAGCTGGCTGCCTTGCCGGTCGCGCACCACCAGCGAACAGGTGGCATCGAAGGAGATGCCGACAATGTCCTCAGGCTCGACACCGGCTTTTTCGCGGGCAGCGCGCACGGCGGTGCAGACGGCCGACCAGATATCGCGCGAATCATGCTCGGCGTGATCGGGCTTCGGCTGGTTCATGGCGATCGGCCGCTCGGCGCGGCCGAGCAAGGTGCCACTGGTGTCGAGAATGCCCGCGCGAGCGCTCCCGGTGCCGACATCGACCGCGCAAACGAACTGTTTCGTCAAGATGCTCTGTCTCTCGCTCCCAAGCCTGCAATCAGATCGGGCAATTGCAGCATGTCAGCGAATATAAAGTCCGGTTCACTCGACGCAAGCCGCGCTTTCAAGGCGGGATTGCCGGCATGCGATCCGCCGGTGAAGGCGAGCACGCGCATCCCTGCCGCCCGCGCAGCAGCGATGCCGGCCGGGCTGTCCTCGATGACGAGGCATTTGCGCGGATGGGCCCGCATGCTGGCGGCGGCATGCAGGAACAGATCCGGCGCCGGCTTTCCCTTGGCCACCATGGTGGCACTGAACAGATGCGGCTCCATCAGCCCAAGCAATCCGGTGACGTCGAGCGCGTAGCGGATGCGGTCGAGCGTGCCTGAGGACGCGACACAGTACGGCAGCCCAAGCTTGGGCAGCATCTTCCTGACGCCGGCGATCGGCTTCAGCTCCTCGCGGAATTTGCGCATCAATTCGACGCGCATCTCGGTCAGGTGCAGGTCGGTGATATCGAGCCCGAAGTCGCGGCCGAGGATCTCGCGCACGCTTTTCATGCTCTTGCCGAGGAAATGCTCGTAGGCGGCGTCCTCACTGACGCTGCCGCCGGCAAGTTTGACCATGCCAAGCAGCGCCGAGACGGAGAGCGCCTCGCTGTCGACCAGCACGCCATCACAGTCGAAGATGACCAGCTCAGGCGTCATGATGGAGAATGGCTCTCAGAGCTTGCCGGCGAGGTAGCGCGTCAGCGTCGCGCGCGCGCCATTCGCCCACAGCACGTTGAGCGCATGGGCAAAGGCCTCGACAAACGCCGTCGCGCGGCCGACATCGCCATAGATGTCCTCCATGGCGAGCCAGGCGGCGGGAGCATCCTTTGCCGCCTTTGCCGTCGCTTGCAGCCGGTCCCAGCTCGGATCGTTGGGCTCGATGACGGCACCGCTGTCGGTCGTACCGAAGCAATAGCGGCACCAGAGCGCTGATTCCAGCGCCAGGCCGACGACGCTTTTCCCGGCCTTCAGCCGGTCGGCGATGGTCGGGATGATGAATTTCGGCTGGCGGTTGGAGCCGTCGAGGCAGAGCCGGCGCACCGTGTCGCCGATCTTGGGATTGGAGAAGCGGCTCTCGATGAGCTGGTAGTAGTCTTCCAGGACCGTGTCCGGCACCGGCGGCACGGTCGGGATGATTTCGTCCCGTTCGAGCTTGGCCAGAAACCCGCTCACCAGCGGCTCCTGCATCGCCTCATGGACGAAATGGATGTCCATCAGCCCGGCCGGATAAGCGATGGTGGCGTGGCCGCCATTGAGGATGCGGATCTTCATCAATTCGTAGGGCGCAACGTCTTTGACGAACTGCACGCCGACCTTTTCCAGTGGCGGCCGGCCGCCGGTGAAATGGTCCTCCAGCACCCACTGCCGGAACGGCTCGCAGAACACCGGCCAGTTGTCCTCAAGGCCAAAATCCTTGGCGAGAATGCCGCGTTCGCGATCGGTGGTCGCCGGCGTGATGCGATCGACCATGCCGTTCGGAAAGGCGACATGCTCGCTGAGCCAGTTCGCCAGGTCCTCGTCTATCAGGCGGGCCAGGCCGATGACGCCGTCGGAGGTGACATGGCCATTGTGAGGAATGTTGTCGCACGACATCACCGTGAACGGCACGGTGCCCTCGTCGCGCCGCCGCACCAGCCCGGCAAGGATGATGCCGAACACCGTCTTCGGCGTCGCGCCGGGCTGCGCATCGGCGACGATGTCGGGGTGGGTCGGGTTGAACACGCCGGAGGCCGGATCGATGAAATAACCGCCTTCGGTGATGGTCAGCGAAACGATCTTGATCGCCGGGTCGGCAAGCCGTTCGACGATGCCGGCCGCATCGCCGGGCATCAGGAAGTCGATCATGGCGCCGGTGACGCGGGCGCTCATATGGCCGCTGTCCTGCTCGACCACCGTGGTCAGCCAATCCTGCTCTTCCAGTTTGCCGCGACCGATCTTTTCACCGTCGAACACGCCGGCGCCGATCAGCGCCCAGTCATGGCCGATGCCCGCATTGAACAAATCGTCGAGATAGACGGCCTGATGCGAGCGGTGAAAATTGCCAACGCCGAAATGCACGATGCCGGCCTTCAATGTTGCGCGGTCATACTTCGGACCGGCGACCTCAGTGGGCAGCTTGGAGAGGTTTGAGGACGAGAGTTTCACGGTCATCTGTTTTACCCTTTGGCCGGATTTCGGCCTTCGTTACGCTCCTCTCCCGGTCGGGGAGAGGATAAGGGGTGGCACTTGCTACGCGCCCGCTGATGTCGGCCTCTGCTCCTCGCGGAGGTACGAGGAGCAGAGGCCGTCCCCCGCCCTCAACTCATCCACTGGCCGCCGTCGACATTGTAGGTCTGGGCGACGACGTATTCGGCGTCGGCGCTGGCGAGAAAAACCGCCATGCCGGTAAGGTCCTGCGCCGTGCCCATGCGGCCATAGGGCACCGCCTCGCCGACCAGTTTCTTCTTCTCGCCCCTCGGCCGGTTTTCATATTTGGCGAACAGCGAATCGACGTGATCCCAGTGCTCGCCGTCGACCACGCCAGGGGCAATCGCGTTGACGTTGATGCGGTGCTTGATGAGGTCGAGCCCCGCCGACTGGGTCAGCGAGATGACGGCGGCCTTGGTGGCGCAGTAGACGCCGACCAGCGCCTCGCCGCGGCGTCCGGCCTGGCTCGCCATGTTGATGATCCTGCCGCCCCGGCCAGCGGCGATCATCGAGCGGGCGGCAGCCTGCAGCATGAACAGCGTGCCGGCGACATTGACGGAAAACAATTTGTCGTAGCTTGCCTTGGTGATCTCGACGATCGGCGCCAGGTCGAACAGGGCGGCGTTGTTGATCAGGATATCCAGGCCACCGGTCTTCGTCTCGACGGCTTTCACCGCCGCTTCGATCGAGGCGAGGTCGGTGACGTCGAGCTTGACCGCATAGGCCTTGCCGCCGATCTCGGCGGCTGTCTTCTGCGCCGCCTCGAGATTGATGTCGGCGATGGCGACGGTTGCGCCTTCGCCGGCATAGGCTTCGGCGAAGGCTCTGCCGATGCCGCGGGCCGAACCCGTGATCAGCGCGGATTTGCCGGCCAGTCTCATGCTCACATCGCCTTTCCGTCGGCGCCGAAGCGGTGCAGCTTGGCCTTGTCCGCTGTCAGATAGATGGTGTCGCCGTGACGGACGGCGAGTTCGCCGTCGGCGCGCACTGTCAGCGGACCGACGCCATCGGACTGGACGTGCAGGAAGGTGTCGGAGCCGAGATGTTCGGCGACGCCGACAGTGGCTTTCCATTCGCCCGCCGTGGTCGAGATCTCCAGATGCTCGGGACGGATGCCGATGGTCTTGGCGCCGTTTTTGGCAGCCGGCGCGCCTTCTATCAGGTTCATCTTCGGCGAGCCGATGAAGCCGGCGACGAACAGGTTCTTCGGCGTCTTGTAGAGCTCCATCGGCGAGCCGACCTGCTCGATGTTGCCGGCGTTCAGCACGACGATCTTGTCGGCCATGGTCATGGCTTCGACCTGATCGTGGGTGACGTAGATCATGGTGGTCTTGAGCTGATGGTGCAACTCGCTGATCTCCAGCCGCATGGTGCCGCGCAGTGCCGCATCGAGGTTGGACAGCGGTTCGTCGAACAGGAATGCGGTCGGCTGACGCACGATGGCGCGGCCGATGGCGACGCGTTGGCGCTGGCCGCCGGAAAGCTGGCCGGGCCGGCGTTCGAGATAGTTGGTCAAGTTGAGCACGCGCGCCGCGTCTCCCACCTTCTTGTCGATGGTCGCCTTGTCCTCACCGGCCATCTTCAGCGGAAAGCCGATGTTCTTGGCCACCGTCATGTGCGGATAGAGCGCGTAGGACTGGAACACCATGGCCAGCTTGCGCTTGGCCGGTGCCTCGCCGGTGACGTCGCGGCCGTCGATGTTGATGGAGCCGCCGCTGGTGTCCTCGAGCCCGGCGATCAGGCGCAGCAGCGTTGACTTGCCGCAACCCGACGGGCCGACGAAGACGACGAACTCGCCATTCTCGATCACCAGGTCGAGACCGGGGATGATGGACGTCGCTCCGAAGGATTTGGAGACGTTCTTGAGCGTGATGTTTCCCATGATTTCCTCCCCGAGGGGTTATTTCTGCCGATTGCTTCGAACAATTCCGTTATTTCACCGCACCACCAATTATTTGACCGCACCAAATGTCAGGCCGCGCACCAACTGCTTCTGGCTGAACCAGCCCATGATCAGGATCGGCGCGATGGCCAGCGTCGAGGCGGCCGAAAGCTTGGCCCAGAACAGGCCTTGCGGGCTGGAGAACGAGCTGATGAAGGCGGTCAGCGGTGCGGCTTCCGTCGTCGTCAGCCGGATTGTCCAGAACGCCTCGTTCCAGGCCAGGATGATGTTGAGCAGCATCGTCGAGGCGATGCCCGGCACCGCCATCGGCGTCAGCACATAGACGATCTCGTTCCACAGCGAGGCGCCGTCCATGCGCGCCGCTTCCAGGATCTCGCCCGGTATTTCGCGGAAGTAAGTGTAGAGCATCCACACCACGATCGGCAGGTTGATCAGCATCAGCATGATCATCAGGCCGATGCGGCTGTCGAGCAGTCCGGTATCGCGGAAGATCAAGTAGATCGGGAACAGCACCGCGACCGCGGGCATCATCTTGGTGGACAGCATCCACATCAAGATGTCCTTGGTCCGCTTGGTCGGCGAGAAGGCCATCGACCATGCCGCCGGTATGGCGACCAGCAGGGCCAGGATGGTCGAGCCGACCGAGAGCAGAACCGAGTTGAAGAAGAACTTGAAGTAGCCGCTTTGCGCCTGAACCTCGGCATAGCTCTCGAACGTTCCCGACGGGATGATGCTGAAGCCCTGGATGGCTTCCTGCTCCGACTTGAACGAGGTGATGATCGTGTAGAGGATCGGGAAGAAGATCAGCAGGGCGACGATCCAGGCGGCAATTGTCGCAATCGTCTTGTGCTGGGTGGTGACTGAGCGTGCCATCGTAGCCTCCCTTACTTGTCCAGGTTCTTGCCGACCGCGCGCATGGCGAAGAAGGCAACGATGTTGGCGAGAATGACGGCGATCACGCCGCCGGCGGATGCCTGGCCGATTTTGAACTCCAGCAACGCCTTCTGGTAGACGAGGAAGGGCAGGTTGGTGGAGGCGTATCCCGGGCCGCCATTGGTGGTGACGAGGATCTCGGCATAGACGGAGAGGAGGAAGATCGTCTGGATCAGGATGACGACCGTGATGGCGCGCGACATGTGCGGCAGCGTCAGATAGATGAAGCGGCTGATGAAGCCGGCGCCGTCCATCTCGGCGGCTTCCTTCTGCTCACCGTCGAGCGACTGCAACGCGGTCAAGAGAATGAGCGTGGCGAAAGGCAGCCATTGCCAGGCGACGATGATGATGATCGCCAGCATCGGATGCTGCCCGAACCAGTCGATCGGCTGGGCCCCGAAGAAGCGGGCTATATCGGCGAACACCCCGTATTGCGGGTGCATGATCATGTTCTTCCAGACCAGTGCGGCCACCGGCGGCATGACGAAGAACGGCGAAATGACGAGGATGCGCACGATGCCCTGGCCCCACATCGGCTGGTCGATCAGCAGCGCCAGAAGGATGCCGCCGATCACCGTGATCAGGAGCACGCTGACCACCAAGGTGAGCGTGTTGAGGATCGATTGCAGGAAGGCCGGGTTGGAATAGAACAGCGCGTAGTTCGAGAAGCCGACGAAGCCGTCGCGGATCGGATTGAGCGGGTTGTATTGCTGGAAAGAGAACCAGATGGTGATGACCAGCGGCACAATCATCCAGACGAACAGCAGCACCACGGATGGCGCCATCATGAAACGGGCAAGCGAACGGGTCTGCTGAGTAGCCATGACGGTCACCCTTCACTGGTCAGACGGAATTTTCAAAAGGCGTTAAAGGCGGCCGCCCGAACTGGGAACTCGGGCGGCCGTTGCCGGTCAGGAGGCGACCGGCAGTCGGCACCGGGAGGAGCCTTACTTGATGTACCCGCCTTCGGTCATAGCCGCGGTGGCGGCGTCCTGGGCCTGCTTCAGGGCGTCGTCGACGCTCGACTGGCCGGCAAGAGCCGCCGAGAAGAGCTGGCCGACAGTGGTGCCAAGACCCTGGAACTCAGGGATGGCGACGAACTGCACGCCGACATAGGGCACCGGCTTGACGGTCGGATGCGTCGGGTCGGCGGCGTTGATGGAGTCCAGCGTCATCTTGGCGAACGGAGCCGCCTTCTGGTATTCGGCATTGGCGTAGAGCGAGGAGCGCGTGCCCGGAGGAACGTTGGCCCAGCCTTCCTTCGAAGCGACGAGTTCCGCATAATGCTTGCTGGTCGCCCAGGAGACGAATTTCTGGGCGGCATCGGCCTTCTGCGTGCCGGCGGGGATCGCCAGCGACCATGCCCACAGCCAATTGCCGCGCTTGCCCAGGCCATTGTCGGGTGCCAGCGCATATCCAACCTTGTCGGCGACCTGCGATGCCTTGGGATCGGAGACGAAGGACGCAGCGACGGTGGCGTCGATCCACATGCCGCATTTGCCCTGCTGGAACAGCGCCAGGTTTTCGTTGAAGCCGTTGGAGGACGCACCCTCAGGGCCGTCGGCCTTCATCAGGTCGACATAGAACTGCAGCGTGTTCTTCCATTCCGGCTGATCGAACTGCGGCTTCCAGTTCTCGTCGAACCAGCGCGCCCCGAAGGAGTTCGACATGGCGGTCAGGAAAGCCATGTTCTCGCCCCAGCCGGCCTTGCCGCGCAGGCACACGCCGTTCACGCCATTGGCGCGATCGGTCATCTTGTCGGCGGCCTGCCTGATGAAGTCCCAGGTGGGCGCGTCGGGCATCTTCAGTCCGGCCTTCTCGATCAGGTCCTTGCGGTACATGACGAAGGAGCTTTCGCCGTAGAAGGGCGCGGCATAGAGCTTGCCGTCGACCGAAAGGCCGCCGGCGATGGCCGGGATGATATCCTTGGCGTCGTAGTCGTCGCCGAGCTTGTCGAGCGGCAGCAGCCAGCTCTGCTTGGCCCAGATCGGAACCTCATAGGTGCCGATGGTCATCACGTCGTACTGGCCGCCCTTGGTGGCGATGTCGGTGGTGACGCGCTCGCGCAGCACGTTTTCTTCGAGCGTAACCCAGTTGAGCTGGATGTCGGGGTTCGCCTTGGTGAAGTCCTCGGTCAGCTTTTGCATGCGGACCATATCGCCATTGTTGACGGTGGCGATGGTGATGGATTCGGCATGTGCGGCGAACGCAAGCGTGCTGGCCGTCAACAAGCCCAGGGTGAGCGTGCGAAGTTTCATCAAATTCCTCCCTTGAACCAAGATGAGCATTTGCCTTGGCTTTGGGCAATTACTCACTTGGCGTGAATTATGTCAAGCCGGATTCGATGCTGCAGCGCAGCACTTGGGCGACACCGCAGGCCGGGACGAGCGAAATGCCAGGGCGCGGATCGTCCCGGCCGCATACAGTGAGGCAACGGCGGATACATCTGCGAGAACCAGGTGCAGCCCGGAAGCTTGCCGGTCAGCAGGCGATCTCGGCCAGCAGCCAGTCGCGGAAGGCACGGATCTTCGGCACGTTGCGGCGCGCCTCGGGATAGACCAGCCAATAGGCATGGCCGTCGTCGCCAACCAGATCGAAAGGTTGGATCAGGCGCCCGTCCGCGAGTTCCGCCTTGAACAGCGCCCTGGTCAGGATCGCGACGCCATGACCGGCGATCGCCGCATTGGCCTCATAGGCCTGCGCGCCCATGCTGCTGCCGGGCCGCTTGGCAAGATCGTGCGAGTGCACGCCAGCAGCCGAGAACCATTCCGTCCACCAGATGTCGCCGGGATCGAGGATAGGCAGCCGCAAGAGGTCGGCCGGTTCCCTGACGCCGCCGATGGTCGCCGCGAGTTTCGGGCTCAGCATCGGCGTGAAGTCGGCATCGAGCAGCTTGTGCGCTTCCAGGCCCGGCCATTTGCCGCCGCCCGAGCGGATGGCGATATCGGTATCCTCGCGGGCAAAGTCGGTCAGGCGGCTCGACGTTTCGAGCCGCACCGCCAGCGACGGATGGGCGATCTGGAACGACCCCAGCCGGTGCGCGAGCCAGTTCGAGGCGAATGTCAGCACCGTCGTGACGCACAGCAAGCCGTCGGCCCCGCCACGCACCGCGGCATAGGCCTGGCCAAGGATGGCGAAGGCCTCGCTGACCGCAGGTGCCAGGCGCTGCCCGGCCTCGGTTAACACGATCTGCCGCGGCCGGCGTAGGAACAGCGGCGCGCCGACACGCTCCTCCAGCACCTTGATCTGATAGCTGACCGCCGCTTGCGTCATGGCGAGTTCGCCGGCGGCCTTGGTGAAGGAAAGATGCCGCGCCACCGCGTCGAACACCCGGATCGCCTGCAGCGGCGGGAGTGGCGAAACCTGTCGCGAGCCGAGGTCCGGCATAAGGCCTCCTTATGGATCATGATCGATGTTCGATTGGCAAAGACCGCCGGCAAGACCGACATTCCCAGTCAACCCGTCATTCGGGTCCAGGATAGCGAAGGTTGACGATCATGACCATGGCGCAGCAAAAATGCACTCCCGCACCGGATCACCGCTGGTTTTCGTGGCTGACGGATGGATTCGGCTGGTTCGCGACCAAAAAACGGGCACATCTCGATATCAGGGACCTGTCGCCGCATCTGCAGCGCGATCTCGGGTTTCTCGATGGCAACGACCCTTTCGGGCGGCACGGCTAGTGCGGTTGGCCTTATCGCAAACCGGTTGTGGGTCCGGTCAGATGCCAGCCAGCAGGGCGGCGGCGGTCCGTTCATCGGTGATGAGGCCGTTGATCAGCCGCCGGTTCGCGGCCGCTAGGATGCCTGGCAGCTTTCGTTCGCCCATGGCCAGTGCGATGACCAGCGATTTCTCGCGTGACGGTAGCGAAGCCGACGACACCCGGTCGTTGGTGATGCCCTCGATCATGCGGCCCTCCCTATCGAACACCCAGCCGACGATCTCCGCGATGCCGCCGGCCTTCTGCAGCGCCTTCAATTCGCTCTCCGAAATGAAGCCGTCTTCGTAGAGCGGCGCCTTGGGGCCGAGATCGCCGATGCCGATGAAGGTGACGTCGGCTTCCGCCGCCAGCGCCAACGTCGGCTGGATCATCGGCTGGTTGAGCAGCATCTCGCGCTCCTCCGGCGACGAGGCGATGACCGGCAGCGGCATCGGGAAGGAGCGCGCCTTGACCCTGTCGGCCATGGTGAAGATGACGTTGTAGAAGGCGGCCGAGCCGTCCGGCGAGATGTTGCCGGTCAACGACACCACCTTGTGCTGCGGGCATTCCATTGGCGGCAGCTGCTCGATCGCCGCCTTTAGCGTGCGACCGGTGCCGATCGCCATGACGATCGGGGTCGGCGACCGCAGCCGCCGCTCGATCTCGGCGGCAGCCGCCTCGGCGATGCCGATCGTGGTCGAGGACGAATTGGGGTCGCTCGGCACCACCTCGACCAGATCGAGCGCAAAGCGCGATCTCAGCCGTGCCGCCAGATCGAGACAGTTGGCGATCGGATGGTCGACGCGAACCTTGATCAAGCCCTCCGACACCGCCAGCGATACCAGCCGCTGCGCCGTCTGCCGCGAAATGCCGAGCGTCGAAGCGATCTGGTCCTGTGTGTTGCCGGCAACATAATAAAGCCAGCCGGCGCGCGCCGCATCGTCCAGCCTGTTGCTGCCACCATCCTGCCGGCTATTCAAAGTCCTGCCTCCCGAGACCGCCGGTTGTGAGAGCGGCCCATGCCCCACTTTCGCAGGGAACGGCCAACTGCGCAATTGTCAATCTCGGGAGCAATTGCTTGCTGTTCATCGACGTAAGCACGGCCCAGTTTTTCTTCTCCCACGAAGTCTCTGTCGCCAAAGAGACTTGGCCGCGGTCTCGGCAGGCGGCAGGTTCTTGCGCTCCGAAGGTTTATCTCCCGGCTCAAACCCTTTAAGGGATGGCAAAAAGGAGCCTCACATGATGCCGAAAGCGGTTTTCTGGGACATGGACGGCACGCTTGTCGACAGCGAACCGCTGCATGAAGCAGCCCTGATGGCGGCGATGCGCAATGTCGGCCTTGTCCCGCCGGACGATCTGCATGAGCGCGTGCTCGGCGTTGCCGCCTGGCCGGTCTACGAGATGATGCGCGACGAGTTCGGCCTGGACCTGCCTTTCGACGACTGGATCGTGCGCAAATACGAACACTACCTGCCGCTGGTGGAGAGCTTGAAGCCGCGCCCCGGCGCGATCGAGATATTCAACGAGCTGCGTGCAAGAGGCATCCAGCAGGCCGTGGTCTCGAATTCGGACCGGATGATCGTCGACGCCAATCTGAGCATGGTCGGCCTGATCTACCCCGGCATGAAGACGATCAGCCGCAACGATGTGCGCGAAGGCAAGCCGCATGCCGAGCCGTTCCTGCGCGCCGCGTATCTGGCCGGTGTCGACCCCGCGCACGCCGTGGCGATCGACGACAGCTGGCCGGGCGCCATGGCGGGACTGGCGGCGGGCATGAAGACGATCTTCTGGCCGGAAAAGCCGATGGAGGGCCCGCCCGGCGCCGTCGTCATCAACAGCGCCGATCAGCTCCGGGCAGAACTAGGCCTGTAAGGCAATCAGTTTCGGTAGACCGGTTCCTGCTCGTCGAGGATCGCCTTCAACTCGCTGAGATGGCGTTCGGCCTGGCCGGGATAGTCGTCCATCTCGCTCGCCGCCTTTTCGGCGATCGCATCTGACAGCGTGCGCAGCGGGCGGCCGGTCCACAGCGCCTTGATGTAGGTCTCGGCGGCGCGCTCGAAATAGAACATGCGGTTGAAGGCATCGGCGACCGTGTCGCCGATGACCAGCACGCCGTGATTGCCCATCACCATCACCTTGACCTTGGGATCGACGAGAAGCTGCGAGCAGCGCTCGCCCTCCTCCTCGAAGGCCAGCCCGCCATAATGCGCGTCCACGACGTGGCGATTGAAGAACATCGCCGAATTCTGGTCGATCGGCGGCAGTGTCGAGTCAGCGAGCGATGCCAGCACCGTGGCGTGGATCGAGTGCACATGCATGACGCAGCGCGCGTGGCGCACATTGCGATGGATGGCGCCATGCAGCCCCCACGCCGTCGGGTCGGGCGCATTGGGGCCGGAGAGCGTTTCTGGATCGTTGGCATCGATCATCAGAAGGTCGCTCGCCTTGATGCGCGAGAAATGCACCTGGTTGGGGTTCATCAGGAATTGTGTGCCGCCATCATTGACGGCCAGCGAGAAATGATTGGCCACAGCCTCGTGCATGTTGAGCCGCGCCGTCCAGCGGAAGGCGCAGGCGAGATCGACGCGCTCCTCATAGTAGGGCAGGTTGGTCAGCGTTTCCTTTTGCAGACGGGCAAGGCTCATCGAAAAATCCTCCGGTTTCGGCAAGAATGCCGTGGCCAGTCGATCCCCGCAACCGGTTTTGGTTGGTGCAGGGATAGCTGTCTCACGCCGCCGTGCTGGCAGCGGCAGCGCCGGCTCGCAGGCCGCCATGCTCGATGATAAAATCGATCACCTCCTGCAGCCCCTTGCCGCGCGACAGGTCGGTGAAGCCGAACGGCCGCTTGCCGCGCATGCGGCCGGCGTCGCTCTCCATGACATCGAGGTTGACGTTCACGTAAGGAGCAAGGTCGCTCTTGTTGATCACCAGGAAATCGGAGCGGGTGATTGCCGGCCCGCCCTTGCGCGGGATCTCCTCGCCCTGGCAAACCGAGATGACATAGAGCGTCAGGTCGGCGAGATCGGGCGAGAAGGTGGCGGCGAGGTTGTCGCCGCCGGATTCGATGAAGACGATGTCGAGATCCGGGAATTTCCTGTTCATCTGCGCGATCGCCTGCAGATTGATCGACGCGTCCTCGCGGATGGCGGTGTGCGGGCAGCCGCCGGTCTCGACACCCATGATGCGGTCCTCGGGCAGCGCCTGCAGCCGCGCCAGCATCATGGCGTCTTCCTTGGTGTAGATGTCGTTGGTGACGACGGCGATGGAAAACTCGTCGCGCAGCGCCTTGCACAGTTTTTCGGTCAGCGTCGTCTTGCCCGAACCGACCGGGCCGCCAATGCCGACGCGCAGCGGACCATTTGTCTGTGTCATGTCGGAAACTCCGTGATGGCGAGGATGGCAAAGCCGAGCCCGATCAACAGGCACAGCGGCGAATAATAGCGGACATCGAGCCGCGCGAAAGGCTGTTCCGGCGTCAGCCGCCGCCACCACGGCGTGAAGCCGGCTATGCCGCGTCCCAGGAACACCAGACCGATGAGCAGCGAGGTGGCGGCGAGCCCCTCCTGGGGGAAGGGCGAGGCAAAGACGCCTATGAGCGCAAGCGGCCACAGCGTCGCCAGGCACAGGCACGCGGCGACGGCGAAACTGGCGAACGGCGTCGGCATCTCATCGACGCCGCGAAAGCCGACGACGGCGTGAGCGCAGGAGGCCGCATCCTGGCCCGGCCAGATGCCGCCAAGGCCCCAATAGGCGTGCAGCGCGGTAATCAGGAGTAGAACGGTCGAAAGCGAGAAGGCGAGAAGGATCATGAACGGAACAATCGCGAATACTGGGTTTCGTGCTTCATCGCCATGACATCGGAAACGAAGGCGCAGCCACCGAGATCGTCGAGTGTCGAGCGCGCGGCGCGGGTCGCGGTCGCCAGGGCCAGTGGCTCGAAGCCGGCCAACAGAGCTGTGGCTTTGCTCTGGCCGACGATGCCAAGCCGGATCGCTGCCTGCACGAGGTTGGAGAAGAAGGTTTGCAGGAAGGCCGACAGCGCGTCCTGAAGCCCGATGCCGTTGCCGCCGGCAATGGCGCCGACGGCGACGCAATAGGCGCATTCAGCCGGCAAGCGCTCCAGCACTGGATTTGGCCAGGCCGCCGCCGCTTTGAGGAAGGCCGCACCCTGCAGCATGGTTTCGGTGTGGCGTTCGCGCGAGCCGGCCAGCGCCTCCGCGAGTGCCGCTACTTCATCGAGATCGCCTGCGTGGCGTGCGCGGCGCCAACTCTCGGCGAACAGCACGGCATCGTTCCAGCCGGAGCCCATCTCGACCAGCGTTTCCAGCCAGCAGGCGAGGCTGTCGGCATCGGCAATCAGCCCGTCATGCACCGCGCGCTCGAGACCATGGCTGTAGGAAAAGCCGCCGACCGGAAAGGCAGGCGACAGCCACGCCATCAGCCGCAGCAGGGCGATGTTCGAAGGCTGGTCAGTCATGATCGTGGCGATGGCCGGCATGACTGTGCGAATGGGAATGCGCTTCGCCATGAGAATGGCTGTGCGCTTCCGCGTGGCTGTGCGCATGCGCATGGCCGTGATCGTGGCTTTGCCCACCATGGCCGGAATAGGCACCGCGCACCGGTTTGAACGGTTCGGACACGTCGGTCACGGTGGCGCCCAGCCCCTCCAGCATCGCCTTGATGACATGGTCGCGCAGGATGAGGATGCGCCCGGCCTCGATGCTCGCCGCGAGATGGCGATTGCCGATGTGCCAGGCGAGCTCGGCCAGATGCACGCCGTCGCGGGCGCGGATGTCGTAGACCTCTTCCGGCGCCGCGATGATCTCGATATGGCCGCCATCCTCCAGCACCAGACGGTCGCCATCGTTCAAGGCGACGGGCTCGGGCAGGTCGACCAGCACCTTGCTGCCGTCGGCAAGCTCCATAGCGCGGCGGCGCAGATGGCGTTCGTCATGGGCGAGAATGGCCCGGCCGGACGGTAGGGTGATTCCGGCATGGCCGGCGGACAGTACTGAGACGGCGCGCGGGAATTTGGTGAAGTCGGTGTTGAGGTTGAGCTTCATTTCATGGATCCTCCATTTGCTTGTGCCCGCACACGCGCAGGCCGCGCCAGCACGCGGTCGAAATAGGCGTTGACGCGTTCGGACTCGATCTCAAACCGGCCGGCACGCGCCCACCCACCCATGTCGCCGAGCAGCACGTCGACGGCTGAAAACCGGTCGCCGAGAGCAAACCGCTTGTCGCCCAGCCGCCGCTCCAGCGCCTTCAATTCCGAGGCAAAATCGTAAGCCGCCGCAGGACCGACATCGACGCGTACGTCCTTCGGCAGCAGAAAGCGATGGCGCAATTTGTTCCACAGCGGCGCTTCAAGCTCGCTCTGCGCAAAATGCATCCAGGAATCCATTTCGGCGCGACCGGCTAGGCTTGGGTTGGCGCCCATGCCCATGTCCGCGTGCTTGTCGGCGAGATAGACGCAAATCGCCGCCGAATCCGTCACCGTCAGCTCGCCGTCGATGAGGATCGGCACCTTGCCGGAGGGATTGAGCGCATAGGCTTCCGGTGAGCGCAGATGAACCTCGACGAATTCATAAGGCTGCCGGAGCTCCTCGAGCATCCAGAGAACGCGGCTGACCCGGGATCCGCGCGATCCAACGGCCTTGTACATGTCGAACCCTGCCTTTCCCCAACAAGCTAGACCATCGCGTTCGTTCAGACGATGGTGTCGAAGAGCCGCAGGATGAACGATATCTGATAGATGAGCGCCGCCGTGACGAAGGCGATATGAAAACGGCGGTCGCGCACCAGGATCGCGATGATGCAAAGCGCGACGAAGACCGGCGTGCGGAACAGGTACTCGCTGCCGAAGCGGGCGAAATGCTCCGGCCCCTTCAGCAGCGTGTCGACCACGTCGAGCATATAGGTCGCCGCCAGCAGGCCGAAGAACCACGCCCGGCGCGAATAGAAGAAATCCTCGTAGCTGGTGTAGTCCAGCATCGAATCCGGAAACAAAAGCGCGCACAGCAGGAACAGCGTGATCGCGTAGAAGATGATGAACAGGTACTTGCCGAAGGTCCAGGTTTCGATGGCGTAGAGGCCGAACTCCCACCACCAGAAATGCACCAGCATCAGGAGCACCGAGACGACCCAGGCCAGATGCACGGGATAGAGCTTGTATTGGCCGGGATGCTGGACGATCCGCGCCACCCCCGACAGCAGGCGGGCGACGCCAAGCCCGATCACCATGCCCATGACGATGCGGATATGCGGGAAGATGTCGTGGGCGGAAGCGATTTCGGTGGCCATGCTCGATCACAATGCAACTGGTGGTCGGCCGCATATTGCTGCCTCCCACCAAGGGCTGCAACGGGTAATGCTCGCCCGGTCGAATCGCCGCTTCAAAACAGAAAATACCTCTGCGCCATCGGCAGCACCGTCGCCGGTTCGCAGGTGAGCAATTCACCGTCGGCACGGACCTCGTAGGTTTCCGGGTCGACTTCGACATGCGGCGTGGCGTCGTTGAGCACCATCGAATGCTTGCCGATGCCGCCGCGGGTGTTTTCAACGGCGACGAACTGCTTGTCGACGCCAAGCCTGCCGTGCAGGCCTGATTCGAGCGCGGCTTTCGAAACAAAGGTCACCGACGAGTTGGTCCTTGCCTTGCCATAGGCGCCGAACATGGGCCGGTAGTGCATCGGCTGCGGCGTCGGGATCGAGGCGTTGGGGTCGCCCATCGGGGCGGCGGCGATCATGCCGCCGATCAGCACCATGTCCGGCTTGACGCCGAAGAAGGCCGGGTTCCACAGCACCAGGTCGGCGCGTTTGCCCGCCGCGATCGAGCCGATGTCTTTCGACAGTCCATGCGCGATGGCCGGGTTGATCGTGTATTTGGCGATGTAGCGGCGGACGCGGAAATTGTCGTTGTTGCCGGTCTCCTGCGGCAGCGAGCCGCGCTGGCGCTTCATCTTGTCGGCGGTCTGCCAGGTACGGATCGCCACTTCGCCGACGCGGCCCATGGCTTGGCTGTCCGATGAGATGATCGAGAAGGCACCGATGTCGTGCAAAATGTCTTCCGCCGCGATGGTTTCCTTGCGGATGCGGCTTTCGGCAAAGGCGATGTCTTCGGGGATCGACGGCGACAAATGATGGCAGACCATCAGCATGTCGAGATGCTCGGCCAGCGTGTTGACCGTGTAGGGCCGCGTCGGGTTGGTCGAGGACGGGATGACGTTGGGCAGGCCGCAGACCTTGATGATGTCGGGCGCGTGGCCGCCGCCGGCGCCCTCGGTGTGGAAGGCGTGGATGGTGCGGCCCTTGATAGCCGCGACGGTGTTCTCGACAAAGCCGGATTCGTTCAGCGTGTCGGTGTGGATCATCACCTGCACGTCATAGTCGTCGGCGACCGACAGGCAGCAGTCTATCGCCGCCGGCGTCGTGCCCCAGTCCTCGTGCAGCTTCAGCGAGCAGGCGCCGCCCAGCACCATTTCCTCGAGGGCTGCGGGCAGCGAGGCATTGCCCTTGCCCGACAGGCCGATGTTCATCGGGAAGGCATCGAAGGACTGGATCATGCGGGCCATGTGCCATGGCCCCGGCGTACAGGTGGTGGCCAGCGTGCCGTGCGCCGGACCGGTGCCGCCGCCGAGCATAGTGGTGATGCCTGACATCAGCGCCTCTTCGATCTGCTGCGGGCAGATGAAGTGGATATGCGCATCGAAGCCGCCCGCGGTCAGGATCTTGCCCTCGCCGGCGATGATCTCGGTGCCGGGACCAATGATGATGGTGACGCCATCCTGCGTGTCCGGATTGCCGGCCTTGCCGATGGCCGTGATGCGCCCGTCCCTGAGGCCGACGTCGGCCTTGAAGATGCCTGCGCTAGCATCGATCACCAGCGCGTTGGTGATGACGGTATCGACGGCGCCTTGCGCCCTGGAAACCTGGCTCTGGCCCATGCCGTCGCGGATCACCTTGCCGCCGCCGAATTTCACCTCTTCGCCATGGTTGGTGAGATCCTTCTCGACCTCGATGAACAGTTCGGTGTCGGCAAGGCGCACTCTGTCGCCGACCGTCGGGCCATACATCTGCGCATAGGCGGCGCGGGTAATTCTGGCCATCAGCGATTGCTCCTGAAATGCGGTTTGCCGAAATGCGGTGGGATTGAAGCGCGGCTGCACATTGCTGCCATCCTATGGTCACGCAATGACCCGCTGGGCGACACCTTCTGATCCCATTTGGCGGTTGAGGTTAGGGGGTCACCCCAGACCGACCGTTTGCCAATCGATGGAAAGGAAAATCCATGCGCAAAACAATAATTCTTGCCGCTGCTGCCAGCCTGATGCTGGCGGGCGCCGCGGGTGCCCAGCAGCAACCCGCGCCACAGCCCGCTCCGGCGCCGGCAACGCCTGCTCCAGCCACGCCCCAGGCTCAGCCTGCGGTGCCGACGATCCAGAGCGTCAACATCGTCGACATCACCGAGCTGCCGAAGGACACCCAGACGCAGGTCAACCAGGTGATCGCCCAGCGTGGCGATGACGGCCTGAAGAAACTGCGCAGCTCGATCGACGCCACGCCCAAGGTGAAGTCGGCGCTGGAAGCCAAGGGGCTCAGTTCGGCGCAAGTCGTCGCCGCCAGCATGGAACCCAATGGCGCACTGACCCTGATCACCAAGAAGGCGAGCTGACGAGACGGCACGGCGGGCCGGCATCCGGCCTGCCGGCCGCATCGGGAAAGGAACCTTCGCCGGGCGGGATTCGTTTTGTTCTTTTCGCGCTAACCCGCGCCCCGAAACGACTTCTCTCAGGAGCGAGCGATGGCGATCACTTCTTTCTTGACCAGAATGCAGGCAGTCGCCGCCACGGCGTTCTTGGCGGCGGCAGGGTCTGTTGCCGGATTGAAAGCGCAAGGGCTGGAAAGCACGGAGACCGTCAACCGCATCGTCGGCTCGCAGGTCAAGCAGGAAGAGGCCAAGGCCACCGCCGAAGCCCGCAGCGTCAACACGGCGATCGACCGCACGCGTGAAAACATCGGTACGGTGCGCAAGACGTCCAAGCTCGACAAGGTCGACATCGTGTTCCTCACCGACGCCGCGCGCAGCGAAGGCGGCCCGCCGCCGGAGATCGAAAGCAAGGTCAAGCAGCATCAGGACGACATCACGGAGCTGCGCAAGGAGATCGAGGCCAACGCGCTGCTGTTCAACGCCATCGAATCGCGGCGCGTGCAGGCGCAGGATGTCCTCGCCGTCGAATTCGACAATCCCGGAAAGATCGTCATCTACGCCGCGGCCAAGCCATCGAACTGAGCTGAGCGCGCCGGGAGATCTCACAGCTTGCCCATCACCTTCTGCTGAAATCCGTAGACCTCGCGCTTGCCGCCGAGCGGCACCAGCGTGACGTCGCGCTCCTGGCCCGGCTCGAAACGCATGGCCGTGCCCGCGGCAATGTCGAGACGCATGCCCCTGGCACGCTCGCGGTCGAATTTCAGCCCCTCATTGGTCTCGAAGAAATGGTAGTGGCTGCCGACCTGGATCGGCCGGTCGCCGCTGTTGGCGACTTTCAGGGTGACGGTCGGCAGGCCCTTGTTGAGCTCGATGTCGCCGTCCACCGTGATGATCTCACCGGGGATCATGGTCACCCTCACACGATGCCGAAGGCGAGGCCGATGCCGATCGCCGCGCAGGCGGCACCGGCAGTACGGGCCAAGCCGCGGAACCGGATGCCGAGACCGAGACCGGCGGCGATGCCGGTGGCATGCAGCAACAGCGTGGCGATGGCAAAGCCGGCCATGTATTCAAGCCCGCCGGCATTCTCCGGCACCTCGGTGCCATGCGCGTGGCCGTGGAACAGCGCGAACAGGCCGATGATGGCGACGCCGGCCGAGACCGGCAGATCGACCGCCAGCGCCACCAGCAGCCCGAGCGCCACGATTGAGGCCAGTATGCCGGGTTCGACGAAGGGCAGCGGCATATGCAAAATGCCCAGCGCGCCGCCGACCAGCATGACACCGACAAAGGCCGCCGGCCAGGCAAGAACCGCCTTGCCGCCCTTGATCGCTGCCCACAGTCCGACCGCGATCATCACCGTCATGTGATCGAGCCCGGAAAGCGGGTGCATGAAGCCGGCCGTGAAGGAGGAGGCCGTGCCGATGCCGACATGGGCATAGGCCGGCATGGCAGCGGCCAGAAGCAGAATTGCGGAAAGCGAAGCGCGTTTCATCGGAGCGGGGATCATCGAAATGCCTTCTGGTTAAGGGTCGCGGTGTTCACGCAGCCTTGCGAGGGCCGCAGCCTTCGGCCTTGAGAACGCGTTTACTCGACGCCGGGTATTTCTTCAGCATCGCTGCCGGGCGGATCGGCCGCGCCGAAAAACCACCGCCGCAATTGGGGCAGATGCCGCCCAACACCTGTTCCACGCATCCGGCGCAAAAGGTGCACTCGAAGGTGCAGATCAGCGCATCCGTCGCCTCGGGCGGCAGGTCCTTGTCGCAGCATTCGCAGTTGGGACGCAGCTCCAGCATCCTGTCCTCCTCAACGGATCGGTTCGTGCACGGTCACCAGCTTGGTGCCGTCGGGAAAAGTCGCCTCGACCTGCACGTCATGGATCATCTCGGCGATGCCTTCCATGACTTGCGCGCGGCTGACGACATGAGCGCCGGCTTCCATCAGTTCGGCGACCGGGCGGCCGTCGCGGGCGCCTTCGACGACGAAGTCGGTGATCAGCGCGATCGCTTCCGGATGGTTGAGCTTGACGCCGCGTTCGAGCCGCTTGCGCGCCACGATCGCCGCCATGGCGATCAGCAGCTTGTCCTTTTCCCTCGGCGTCAGGTTCATGCGTTTCCCTGGATTGGTAGAGACAGGCCTATAGTGACCATAATTTGGGCAACCCCGCCCTTCCGTTGAGCAATTCGACGAGTGGAACCAGCCGCTGGCGCAGCCGGTAGCCATCCCCGGCGTAGAGCCTCGCAAGAAGCTTGCCAGATTTCTTCACGCACCAGGCGCTGGCGCTGCCGTGGTCGCCGACGATCTCCAGAACCTGGTCGAGCAGGGCCTCGGCGCGCGGCGACACCAGAAGCAGCGTCGCCACCGCGATCGCGCCGCCGGCAACGGCCGGGCGGTCGAGCCTGGCGGCGATATCGGGTCCGATGCGGAAATCCTCGGCATGAATGAGGGCGCCATCCTGGCGCACACGCCAGCGGTCATGGAAGTTGCCCTGCGTGGCGCGCTCGCCCATCGCCAGGCGACCGAAGACGGCGGCTTCCAGCACCAGCGCCTCGGCGCCGACGGCAAGCTCGACGTCGAGCGTGCGGGCAAAGGCCGCCCGGTCGAAGACGATGGTTTCCTGCGGCAGCCAGGCGATGCGCCCGTTTTCGCCGACCGACAAATTGACCCGCACTTCGGCACGGTCGGATGCCGCCCGGTAGATCTTCTCGCAGGCCTGGGTCGTGATCGAAGCCGAAGCGGCCGCGCCGACATCCACGTCCCAGGCGATACGATCGCCGCCGGTCATCCCGCCGGCGGTGTTGATCAGCACCGCTTCGAGCGGATCGGTCGAGACGGCCGGCATTCTTATCTTGCCGGCGCCGTCCTGATAGAGGCGCCGCAGGCGCGTGCGGCCCTCACTGAGCGCGCAGGAAAGCCGCGCGACGCCCGCAACGCGCTGCGTCGAAATCCCGTCATGTTCGCCGCTAGGTTCGCCCATATCCATGCCTGCACGTTAAGCACTCCGTCGGCTTTGTCGATATGGAGTTCGATATAGCTTGTTGCTTGACAACGTTTCGGTTTCTATAGAGGGAACCACCTTGGTACGGTCATGCTGCGCTTGGCGGGGGTATTAAACGACGACGGCGGCTTGATACCAGGAGAAAAAGGGGCGCTGCTCAGTTGGCGTCGGGAAACGTCGAGATAGTGGGGAAGGAACCGAATGGCCGACCAGCTGGCAACGGATATCATCGCGAAGATCAAGGCTCATGCCGAGCCGGGCGGCGAAGAAATCACCACCACCACCGAATTGACCTCGCTTGGCATCCATTCGCTCGAGCTGACGGAGATTATCTTCGATCTTGAGGAAGAGTATGGCATCGAGATCGAGATGAACACGGTCGACGCGTGGAGCAATCTGAAGAATGTCGGCGACATGGTCGAAGCTGTGCGCGCGCTGATCGCGAAAAAAGCCTGAACTGAATGCGGCAGCGCGTTGTCATCACCGGCATGGGCGGCATTTGCGGGCTCGGCACAAGCGCGTCCGCGATCTGGAACGAGATGCGCGCCGGCCGCTCGGCCATCGGCCAGATCACAAGTCCCCAACTGCATGATTTGAAGGTCAAGGTCGGCTGCGAAATCAAGACGCTTCCAGATCACGGCATCGACCGCAAGCAGACCGTGTCGATGGACCGCTTCAGCCTGCTGGCGACGATCGCAGCCAGGGAAGCCATGCAGCAGGCCGGCCTGGTTTCGAGTGAAGCCACCACCTATCGGATGGGCACTGTCGTCGGTGTCGGCGTCTGCGGCTGGGAGGCGATCGAAGAGAGCTATCGTGCCATCCTGGTCGAGGGCAAGAACCGCGCCGGTATCTTCACCGTGCCAAAGGTCATGCCAAGCGCGGCCTCCGGCCATGTCAGCATGAATCTGGGCCTGCGCGGCCCGGTCTTCGGTGTCACCTCGGCCTGCTCCTCATCCAACCACGCCATCGCCTCGGCCGTCGACCAGATCAGGCTTGGCCGCGCCGACGTGATGGTCGCCGGCGGCACCGATGCGCCGCTGGTCTGGGGCATCCTGAAGGGCTGGGAAGCATTGCGCGTGCTGGCGCCCGACACCTGCCGGCCATTCTCGGCCGACCGCCAGGGACTGTCGCTCGGCGAGGGCGCCGGCATGGCGGTCCTGGAGACGTATGAGCATGCCATGGCGCGCGGCGCCACCATCCTTGCCGAGGTCGCCGGCGCCGGCCTCTCCGCCGACGCCTCCGACATTGTCGCTCCGACCGTCGAAGGGCCGACGGCGGCCATGCGCGCCTGCCTGGCCGATGCCGGCTTCAATCCCGAGGATGTCGACTACCTCAATGCCCATGGCACCGGCACCAAGGCCAACGACCAGATCGAGACGGCAGCGATCAAGCGCGTCTTCGGCGACCATGCCTACAAGCTTTCGGTGTCGTCGACCAAGTCGATGCACGCCCATTGCCTGGGCGCATCGGGTGCGCTGGAGATGATCGCCTGCGTGATGGCGATCCGCGAAGGCATCGTGCCGCCGACGGCCAATTTTCGTGAGGCCGATCCCGATTGCGACCTCGACGTCACGCCGAATGTGCCGCGCGAGCGCAAGGTGCGCGCCGCGATCAGCAACGGCTTCGCGTTCGGCGGCACCAATGCCGTGCTGGCCTTCAAGGCCGTCTGAACGCAAAGGCCGGGCGCGCGATCTGCCCCAAGCAGGCCGTTCCGTTGACTGTTCGCGCGCAACGAAACCCTTGCACGCCATTGATCGTGCCGTGCGCCGCGTCTAATCCTTGGCCGACCCGCCAAAACCGCGCCGCTTGGCGCGAATCCTCATTCAGGAGTTTCCATGGCCGACCTGTCCGCCTTTCCGATCGCAACGCGTTGGCCGGCCAAGCGTCCGGATCAGCTCCAGCTCTATTCGGCGACAACGCCGAACGGCGTGAAGATTTCGATCGCCCTGGAGGAACTCGGCCTGCCTTACGAGCCGCATTGGGTCAACATCGGCCAGAACGAAAGCTGGACACCGGAATTCCTGTCGCTCAACCCCAACGGCAAGATACCGGCGATCATCGATCCGAACGGTCCGGACGGCAAGCCGATCGGCCTGTTCGAATCCGGCGCCATCCTGCTCTACCTCGCTGAAAAGACCGGCCTGCTCATGCCCATCGATGCTGCGCGCCGCTACGAGACCATCCAGTGGGTGTTCTTCCAGATGGCCTCGGTCGGGCCGATGTTCGGCCAGGTCGGCTTCTTCCACAAATTCGCCGGTCGCGAGATCGCCGACAAACGCCCTCTGGAGCGCTATCGTGACGAGTCAAAGCGACTGCTCGGCGTGCTCGACGGCCGGCTGAAGGGGCGCAAGTGGATCATGGGCAATGACTACACCATCGCCGACATCTCGCTGCTCGGCTGGGTGCGCAACCTGATCGGCTTCTACGAAGCCCGCGAACTCGTCGGCTTTGACGATTTCGTCAATGTCTCGACATGGCTGGAGCGCGGCCTGGCGCGGCCGGCGGTGCAGAAAGGCCTGACCATCCCCGCCAAGGGATAGCCGAACCAGCCTCCGAAGCGCGGCTATTTTGCCTTCGCTTTGGCTTTCGAACCGCCTTTGCCCATGACGGAAGCAGCGAGCGACGCAGCACCTCGGGCGGCGACCATGACCGCGCCGGCAGCGACGTTGGCCGTCGCCTTGGCCGTGCGCATCGCGCTGCCGCTCACGGAGTCGCTGGAGCTTGCGGGCTTCTTCGGCTTTGCGGCTTTCGGCGCGGCTTTCGCTGCGGTCGGCACCACTTTCTTCGGCGCTGCCTTGCCGAAGGCCGGCTTGGCGTCCTTCGAACGGGCTGTCATCGCCGGGCCGGCGCCGGCCTTGGATTGGGTCGCCTTGCCCTTGGCGGGCGCGGGCTTTCTTGCCTTGATTGCCATTGGACCGAATCCCTCTTTTGGCATAATTGCCGTGTCGGGATAACGGCCTGAAAGTCTTAAGGTTCCCCTTGCGCAATCCGTCGAATCAAGCGGAAAGGCCGATCACCAGATCGGCAGCCCGGCGCCGCGCCAGCACGCGTTCGATGTTGGGCAGGTCGTTGGACGCGATCCAGGCGCGCGCATCTTCGTCGGAGCGGCCATGTCCGTGCCAGCGCTCCATCAGGCGGCGCTCGAGTTCGTTGCGCGGCACGTCGACGAAGATCGAGAAATCGAACAGCGGCGCCAGCCGCGACCACGGCTCTTCGTCGAGCAGCAGGTAATTGCCCTCGACCAGGATGAACTTGGTTTCCGTGGCGACGATCGAGGCGGCGGCGCGCGACAGCTCCATGCTGCGGTCGAAGACCGGGATGGCGATATCGGCTTCGCCGGCCCGGATACGCTTCAGCAAGGTTTCGAAACCGGCAAAGTCAAAGGTTTCCGGCGCACCCTTTCGGGTGCGCAAGCCGCGCCGCTCGAGCACGGCGTCGTCATAGTGGAAGCCATCCATCGGCACGACTTCCGAAGCACCTTCGGGCAGCAGTTCATGCAGCCGCGCCGACAGCGTCGACTTGCCGGAGCCTGGTGGCCCGGCAATGGCCACGATGAAGCGGTTTGCCTTGCCGGCACGTTTGAAGATGGTGGCGGCGAGATGGGCGATTTCGGACATGAGAGCCTCTCTGGCAGGAGCTTCAAATCCACCATGTTCCGCATGATGATTTCGGCCACATCTTGGCGGCAGTTCACGGAAATTTCAAACCCTGCGGCCGCGCAATCCCATCAAGCGGGCGCAGGCTGGCCAATGCGCAGGAAATCGCTGTCGAAGGGAACCTCCCGCGTCGCGCCACCCGTCACCAGTCGTATGCGGCCATCCGCCGTCGTGATCGCCTGTGGCGGCTCGCCGCCGGCCAGCGGAATGGCGCCGATGACATGGCGAAAGGACACGCTTTGGCCTTCGCCCAGTGCAAAGGCGGTCGCGACCCCTTCGCGCTTCAGCCAGTTGTCGCCGATCGAGGCGGCATGGCCGACGGCGGCGCGGCCATCCTCGATGCCGAGCACGCCCAGGTGGCGACCGCTCCAGGGCGCGTAGTCGCGCCCGCCATTACTGAGCCACAGCATGGTGATCGGCAGTTCGGCCGGGTTCTTCAGCACCAGCACCAGATCGTCTTCGGCCTCTCGTGCAAGCGCGGTCCAGCCCGGCCCGCCATGATCCGCCTCGACCAGCGTGAGGAAATCCTCGCGGCGGTCGTCCATGCGGTATTCCGTCAGGTCGAGCGTACCGCCGCCGGCGGCGGGGAATTGGCTGAGATCGGCGGATCGTGCCGGATAGGCCAGCAGGAAGCGGCCGCGCGCGGGATCCGGCTCCAGCGGGTCGTCCAGCGTCGCCGCAAACCGCTTCGGCGAAAAGGCCAGCCTGCCGCCGCCCGTCATCGCCGTCATCGGGTGATGCGCGACCGAGATGGCACCATGGCCGCCGGAAAACGCATGCTCCTGGTAGAGGAAGGGATGGCCGTCGCGCAGCGTCAGGATCTTGTCGACGCTGGCACCCATCACCTTGTGCCGCAGGCGGTAGACCGCGCGCCAGCCATCATCCGTCGCGGCACTTTCGGCGATGTCCCAGGCGCTGTTGGCCGGCCAGCCATGCAGCGGCGCTTCCTCGACATCGCTGCGCGAAAACGGCGCGCAGAGAAAATCGCCGGACAGCCGAACCGTACCTTCCGGCAAATTGTCCGGCAGCGTCTCATTCGCATCAACCCAGGGCGCGCGGTGCAGCGGCTTCAACTGCCGTCCGCCACCCTCGACGACCATGCCGGCGATATGGCCGACCGTGAGGTCGAGCAAAACCGAAATGCCTCGGGCCTTGATGGTCTGGATGGTCATCGCGCTCTCACCGATTCTGCAGGCGCAAACTGGCCTGTTCGGCGGCACTTGCGCAAGCACCGCGACAGGCATTTTGCATCAGTTCTCACCCTCCCACATCGCATATGGATTCTTTCGAAGAGGACCCCCACCCTAACCCTCCCCACAAGGGGGAGGGAACGCTGTCGCGTGCCTTAATTGTTCTTTCTTTGGCGCCGAAAAGACAGGCGACTAGCCTGGGTCGGCGCCAACGGAAGTCTCCCTCCCCCTTGTGGGGAGGGGTTAGGGGTGGGGGTCCGTGCCGGGCAGACATCTCAAGAATTCCACGTGCGATAGCCCTCCCCACAAGGGGGAGGGTGAGCGCAGCTACTGCCGCTTGTATTCCCGCACCGGCGACTTGGTGCCGTCGGTGTAGGTGACCTGCACCGACATCGATTTCACGCTGTCGGCGACCTTGAAATAGGGCTGGTAGTCGTAGGGGATGGCGTAAGGGTCCTTCTTGTCGCAACGCGGCATCTTGATCTCCTTGTCGAGCGCCGCGCCGTTCAGGCTGTAGTGCACCTGTTTGATGGCGCAGCGGTAGGACAGCATCTGGGTGAAATAGACCAGCCCGTGATTGCCGCTGGCATCGAAGGCGATCCACGAGGTCCAGAACTGGTCGAGGATCTGCTTGTTGCCCTGCTGGAGTGCCGCCTCCGGGTCGAAGCGGATGTCGAACGGGCCGGTCTCGCGGCCCCTGATGTCGAGATATTTGATCGCGATGATGCCGGCCACGGTGCTGTCGGGCATCTCGAAGCTCGGATTGGCCATCGGCTTGCCGGTGGTCTGGTCGTTCATGGCCAGGAAACCGGTGTCCGTGAACGGACCGCTGTCGCCCATGCGCCACGAGATGGCGGTCGCCGGCTCCGGCAGCGAGATGGTCATCGACCAGCCCTGGTTCGAGCGCATCGGCGTCAGCGAAGGCACGAAGCGGGCGGGATCGAGCACGTCGCCGAGTGCGGCCAGCCGGCTGCGGCTGCGGTCCAGCCAGTCGGCCAGCTGCGTCTGGTCGACGAAATATGTGAGCAGCCCGCCATCCTTCTCGTAGGACGTGAACTTGGTCAGCGCCTTGGCCTCGTTGCGCTTGTCGGCCAGCGTCTGGGCGCCGAGCCGGTCTTCGGAAAACTCCTGCGCCAACAGGAAATAGGCCGGCGCGAAATCTGGATTGGCTGATATGAAGGCGTTGAGCTTGTCGACGCGCTGGGCGTCGTCGAACTGCTGGATATGCACCAGCTTGATCGACAGCGCCTTGCCCTTGTCGGCAAGCGCGCCGAACACTTCGCGGGCGCCGGCCTTGCCGTCCTGCACCCGAAGCAGCGTGGCAAAGCGCGTATAGGGATCGATGGCGTCGACATCGAAGCCGGCAAAGGCGAGGTAGGAGCGCCGTGCATTGAGCATGTCGCCGGACAGCTCGTAGACACGGGCATTGTGGTAGAACTCGTCCGGCCGCTTCGGCTCGGCGATCGCCCCACCCTGCGCGGCAAGGGCGGCAAAGCCCCTGGCGATGGTGTCGATCGAGGCGGCGATCTGCTGAGTCGTTTCTTGCAGCTTCTCGGTCTGCTTCTTCACCTCGTCGGTGGTCTTCTGCACTTCCGCCGTCTGCTGCGTCTGCTGCTGCTGGGCGTTAGCGATCTCATCGGTCTTCTTGGCCACCGTGTCGGTCGACTGCTTGACCTGTTCGACCGTCTTCTGCGTCTGCGTGACGGTCTGCTCGATCCTGGCCACTTTTTCGGTAACGATGCCCATCGACTGCTGCAGCCCGGCAATGGCCGGCACCAGGCTGGCGATCACCCCGTTCTGGGCGTTGGTCTGCTGCTGCAGGCCGTAGACGCCGCCGGCGACGGCCGCTGCTGTTGTGGCGAAGATCAAGGCCGGCAGCGCTCTGGCCGCCAGCACCAGCCTGAGCACGATGGCAATGGCGATGATGATTGCGGCCACCGCGGCGATCAGCGCGATATAGGCGGCGAACGGCGCCAGCGGATTGAGGATGTCGGATACGGCACCCCCGATAAAGGCGACGCTGCCTGCCCATTTGCCAGTGCGGCTGAGCGATGCCCTGATAAGCGAGGGCGCAGCGCCCCCGGCCCCGATGTTCGTCATGCCAAGCCCCCAAGCCCTGAGATACCACGCCCCTTCCCACGGGAAACGCGGCCCTGGCAAGGAAAGACACGGGAAAACCGGCGTTTTCGGGGCGGCTTCGCAGGCTTGGGTTCCTCGCCCCACGAATGTGGGGGAGAGGTGGCTCGGCGGAGCCGAGACGGAGCGGGGGAACGGCGCCGGCCGTGCCAGGTAAGGTTGCGATACATTTCGTTTGGAGATGGCGCCCGACGAAATCCCCTCTCCGTCCGCTGCGCGGCCACCTCTCCCCACTTCGTGGGGCGAGGAACCAGATCGATGCCCTCGACAATCCTGGGACTGCCGGCCATTAACCAAATGGACGCATCACTTGCGTTACGTTAGCTTCGTCTCATCTCCGCAACAGCCGACCCCAGAACAGTCCAGCCCTTGTCCAATACCCTTCCGCTCATCCAGAGAGTTTTTGCGGCACTCGCCCTGCTGGTGCTGCTTGCCGGCTGCGCCACGACGCCGCCCGACAGCGTGCTGGCCGTGCCGGCGCCGGCGCAGAAATATGCCGCTATCGTCGTCGACGCCAGGACCGGCAAGCAGCTGTTCGAAGTCAGCTCCACGGCGCAGCGCTATCCGGCCTCGCTGACCAAGATGATGACGCTCTATCTGCTGTTCGATGCTCTGGAGTCCGGCCGCGTCACCAAGCAGACGCAGATCCCGGTGTCGGACCACGCCGCCTCGCAGCCGCCGACCAAGCTGCGCTTCCGGCGCGGCGAAAGCATCGACGTCGATTCGGCGATCCGCGCCATCGTCGTCAAATCGGCCAATGACGTGGCGGTGGCGGTCGGCGAATATCTCGGCGGCAGTGAAGATCAGTTCGCCGCCATGATGACATCCAAAGCCCGCCAGCTCGGCATGACCAGCACCATTTTCCGCAACGCGTCGGGCCTGCCCGACGATGGCCAGATGACGACCGCGCGCGACATGGCGGTGCTCGGCATGGCGCTGCGCCAGCGCTTTCCCCAGCAGTTCCACTATTTCTCCGAAAGCGACTTCATGTTCCGCGGCCGGCTGGTGCGCGGCCACAACGACATGCTCGGCCGTGTGCGCGGTGTCGACGGCATCAAGACCGGCTACATCAGGGCCTCGGGCTTCAACATCGTCACCTCCTACAATGCCGACGGCCGCAATCTGATCGTCGTGGTGATGGGCGCCGCCTCAGCCCGCCAGCGCAACGACCACGTCGAAGCGCTGATCCAGCGGAGCCTGTCGCCGACCATGGACGGCGCCAAGACCAGGCTGATGTTCGCCGAGCAGTAGTGGCCGCGGCGCGGTTCGCGTCTGGGCGCCCGGCGACGGATAGGAATTTTTTCTTGACTCGGTGAGGGCAGCTAAGCTACTGTTTTGGGTATGGTGCTGAGTCGCGCCAATTGACCCACTGGAAACGTGACCCGCCCACAAGGCGGGTTTTTTGTTGCCCGCCGCCGTGCAGAACCTCGTGCACGTTGGCGGGACGGCACCCCCCTCTGTCCTGCCGGATGTTCGTCGCTCGGAAAGCCAAGCAATTGGCTTTCCGCCCGCTGCGCGGACCGCTCCTCAACCCCCGCAAGGGGGGAGATCAGCGGCTTCGGCGCTACGCTCACTCATGTGACGGTGGAAATTGGCGAAAGCCGGGATGACAGCCAACCTCCCTCCTTGCGGGGGAGATGTCCGGCAGGACAGAGGGGGGTGATTGGCGCTAACATCGGACAAGTTCTTCCCGCTCCGCCTGTGGACGACGAAGTTGGTGAGGCTTCGGCCAATTTCGAACGTCTCCACCCGCCCTGGGGGGCGAGCCGCCGCCAGCCACAGCCTTCTCCGATCAAAACCACTTGTCCGGCCTGCGAAATCCGTGCCCGGCGCTGGCTATGCGCCGCCACCTCTGTCTATCGTCGCCCAGCATCAGGAGCCCACCATGAGCACCGTCCCCAAAACGCCCGAGCAACCGGCCGACAATCAGAACGACAGTGGCGGCGAGTATTTCGAAGCGCCGATCATCGGCGAGCTGGAGGCCGATCCGGTGTCGGACGAGCACTTCGAGACGCCCGAAGTGCCGGACTCCGAACCATCAGCTCCAGGCCCCCAACGCGGCAAGCCGAAGAAGAAACCGTCGGCGATATCGGGTCGGAAATTCCGCAAGCGCGATCTGGTGCGCATCGACACGCTGCGCCCGAGCCTCGCCGACCGCATCCGCTCGGACCATCCCGACCTGCCGGCCGGCGCCCGCATCAGCCGCGCCGAGCTCGGCCGCTACCGCATGCGCTACATGGAGGAGCTGCTGCAGCAGGAGCACGGCGAATTCTCCGAGCTCGACCGCCAGGTGGTCGAATCGATCGCCAGGCAAGACACGATTTCCGAGAACTCGGAGGAGGAGTTCGAGGAGCACCGGACCTTTGCCGACCGCGTCTCCGACAATATGGCTTCCTTCGGCGGCAGCTGGTGGTTCCTGATCTCGTTCGGCAGCGTGCTGCTGGTGTGGATCGGCATCAACCTGATCGCCGGCATGAGCGCCGCCTTCGATCCCTATCCCTTCATCCTGCTCAACCTGCTGCTCTCCTGCATCGCCGCCATCCAGGCGCCGATCATCATGATGAGCCAGCGGCGGCAGGAGTCTAAGGACCGCCTGCGCTCCTTCAACGACTACCGCGTCAACCTCAAGGCCGAACTCGAAGTGCGCCATTTGCACGAAAAACTCGACTACCTCATCTCGCGCCAATGGACACGCCTGGCCGAAATGCAGCAGATGCAGCTGGACGCGATGCACGAACTGACCGGCGCGAAGAAACCCAAGCGCGCGGTGCGCAGGCGGCGGGTGGTGAAGAGTGGGGCGGGGTGAGGAGTGGTCCGCGCAGCGGACGAAAAGCCAATTGCTTGGCTTTTCGAACGACGAACGCCCTGAGCCTGCGAAGGGCGGGCGGGCGCGAACCTCATAGGCCGTAGCCAGGGCGTATCGAGCCAAGTCGCGGAGCCAATCTCCAATTGCCCGTTGAAGCCCGCGCCTGCTTCCGCTAAGAAGCCGTGACTTGCCGGTTCATCGGCTGGTTCGTTTTCCGGATTCCGGAAAGCACCCGTAGCTCAGCTGGATAGAGCGCTGCCCTCCGAAGGCAGAGGTCACAGGTTCGAATCCTGTCGGGTGCGCCAACGCTCATACCTTCCGCCCAGTTAGCCGAGTTACGCTGACGAGTTCGACCGATAGTCTCGTCGGATCAGTTTGCATCCGGCGCATTGCAAAAAGGAAAATAGAGGCAAAAAGGGGGACAATTTGGGCAGGTGGTTGACCTCGCTCCAATAATTGATTCGAATAGTTGTTTAGCCTGTTCAGAACGACAGGCGGGGAGGAAGAAATGACGACTGATGCTCAGGAGGCCGTGACCGAGAGCGAGGAAGCGATAGCTCCTAAAATTGACTTTAAATCAGTTTCGTTTGCCCTCAAGCCACTGCTAATAGACGGCGGGGCTCTTTCCAAGGCCTACAAGACGCGCAAGTCTCCGGTCGTCAAGAAAACAGTACATATCGCCGACACCGACGATGCAGAGTCCAAAGGTTGGAAAGTTGTCAGACGCCAAAAGCGGGTCACTGTTGTTCAAAAAACTAAACCCGTTTCTGTCAGCTTAGAAGATCGCGTGTGGTGCCTATGCAGAGATATGGGATATCCTGTACTTAGCGGAGGGGCTTTCAAAGTTTCCTATTCGCGAAATGATGGGTCCGCCGGTACAAAACAGATTGACGTCTTTGCCAAAGATTCTGAGACAGCAATTGTATTCGAATGCAAATCAAAAGAGGTGAGAGGTAGAAAATCGCTACAGAAGGACTTACATGAAACCGCATTCTTGAAAAAGCCTATCGCCAACGCGATCAGAGCTCATTTTGGTGACGGTTATAACCCCAAGATATTGTGGATATATGTTACGGATAACATAATATGGACCGAGCCTGATGTTACACGAGCTTTGGCTGACGGAATAAGAATAATAACTGAAAATGAACTTCAGTACTTCGAGGCGTTCGTCAAGCACGTTGGAACAGCTGGAAAATACCAGTTTTTAGCCGAGTTCCTTAAGGGGCAAGAAATCCCTGCACTAAGCGGATATAAGGTCCCCGCTGTCAAAGGAAGATTGGGAACTGAGAACTTCTACTCATTCACCATTCCTGCCGGCCATCTTCTGAAAATAGCTTTTGTAAATCACCATGCTTTAAATAATCCTGATGGCACTCCTGCCTATCAGCGTATGGTAGATAAAAAGAGATTGCAAAGTATAGGTAAGTTTATCAAGGATGGTGGGTATTTCCCGACGAACATTCTAATTAATTTTACCAAGAAATGTACCTTTGAGCCTCTTGCAAAAAATGACAATACGATAGACGGGCTCAAATTCGGCCATTTAGTTCTTCCGAATGAATTCAAAAGCGCCTGGGTGATCGATGGTCAACATCGGCTCCTGGGGTTTACAAATCTATCTGAGGAGTATCTGAAGCAACCTCTTTTCGTTGTTGCCTTCGAGCAAATGGCCACAGTGAAAGAGGCGGAACTTTTTATTACGATTAATCACAAGCAGAAGAGTGTTCCCGCAAGCCTTTTGGTCGCCTTGCAGGCAGATCTCCAAATGGGTAGCGACGATCCTGACGAGGCTCTTTCTGCGCTGTCATCGTTTCTCATTCGGAAGCTGGCGCTAGACGCGACGAGTCCCTTCTACGGACGCTTTCAGACACCGGGTGTGCCGGCATCTGACTTACAGGTACTCACGGTACCCGAGATTCAAAAAGGTTTGAAGCGATCCCAACTCTTGGGCCGGGTCGTAAAGAAGGTCCGTCTTGGTGGGTATCTCTCAGGAGCAACTGATTCTGCCACTCTCGACAGGGCGCGACGAGCGATAAACAGCTATTTTAGGATGATTGAAGATGCTGTGCCGGAAAGATGGATGACAGGTCGCGCGTCCCATGTCGTGACGAACCCGGGAATACGCGCTCATCTTATGCTGTTTAATGAAGTGCTCAGATTCCAGCACGCCGCAGGGAAGATAGACCCCATTCTAGCTTCGTTGGACGAGATAGATGTCTGTGTGACCGCCTTTTGCAAGCCGCTCATCGACTGGCTAAAGGCTGCAAACGACTCCGAGATCGAAGCTCGATTTGCCAAGCAATACGGGGAAGGAGGCGTTCGGGACTATTTCTTCCACCTTTGTGATCTGATCGCGACTGCAACGCCAACATTCGGACCGGACGAATTTCGTGACTATAAGGCAAAATCAAGCGACGAGAGGCGAGCCCAAGCGAAACTAGATGTTGAGGATATGACCAAGTTAATTTCTGGGGTCGTGATCGAAAAACTCAAGGAAATCTACGGTAAGGACGAACTTCCTTCCGGCGAAAAGAAATATTGGGAGCTTGGCATCGCAGACAGTAAGATTAAGCAGGCCGCCTACAATTCGCAACAGCAGGCCAAACCAGAGAAGCGAGCGCCTAGAGAGGCTTACCTCCATATCATAGATTTTGAAACGGTAATAAAACAGAAAGGAAACTGGGAATTCCTAAAGCCAATTTTCAATATCCCGCTTCGGGGAGTTAATCCAAAATCCAAGGAATATCACGTCGATTGGATAAAGGACTTCAATGACATCCGCAATATCGCGTCCCATAGCTCGATATATCGGCAATTATCAGACGCCGACTTAGATTTTCTTGCCTGGCTGAAGGGCGCCCTTTATGAGCGCTGCGAGGCCGCCGGGATTCCCGTCGACGAATACTAGGTTGGTCGGCCTACCGATGGCGCGACAGGGTGGAATAGGCAGATGTCTCCAGCGAATGAAATTGTGGTGCCGTTTCTTAAGTGGGCCGGGGGCAAGAGGTGGTTTTGTGAAAAATACCTGCATCTTATCCCCGCATTTGAGGGGCGCTATATCGAGCCATTCCTGGGCGGAGCCGCCGTTTTCTTCGCGTTGAGTCCGAAAAATGCTCTGCTAAGCGACCTGAATTTCGACCTGATTGCCACCTACAACGCGATCCGCAGCGCCCATGTGGATGTGTCTAGATTGCTGCAAATTCACCACGAGAAACATAATCCAGAATATTACTATGCCACCAGAGCCCACAAGCCGGCGGAAGAAATCTCGCTTGCTGCGTGGTTCATCTATTTGAACAGAACTTGTTGGAACGGGTTGTACCGCGTTAATCTGCGTAATCAATTTAACGTGCCGATTGGAACAAAAACAGATGTGGTAATGGCGGGAGACAATTTCGAAAAGACCTCTGCTCGCCTGCAGTCGGTTGACTTATCTGTAGCTGATTTTGAAGAGACCATTGATACTGCGGAGAGAGGTGATTTTGTATTTGTGGATCCTCCGTACACGGTTAAGCATAATTACAATGGATTTATCAAATACAATGACAAGATTTTTTCTTGGGATGACCAGATACGACTCCGGGATGCTGTGGTGCGCGCCGCAGGGCGTGGGGCTTCAGTAATGGTGCTGAACGCCAACCACGGGTCGATACGCGATCTCTATTCGGGCGTTGGCGAGCAAACAAAGTTAGCACGAGCTAGTGTGATTGCAGCCAGCGCGGCAAACAGATCATCCGTTGAGGAATTGATGATTTTCACAGCCGAATAATAAGTGAGCTTGCGTCGGGTGCAAGTCGGGTTAGGCTTAGATTATGTTCATCGTGCTAAGTCGTGTTGGACGCCTTTTTAACCCGCCACCCCACGCACACTCTCCCGCTCCACCAGCGGGCACTCCAGCTTCGTAATCGGATACCGCCCTCGTCCAGGCGGCGACGGCGCCTCCAGTTGCTCGATCGCCCATTGGCCCATTGCCATGTGCGGCAGGATCGAGGTCGTCAGCGGCGGGAAGAGGTGGCGGGCGATTTCCTCGTCGTCGTAGCCGACGACGGAGATGTCCTGCGGGATGTGCAGGCCGGCTTCCTTCAGCGCTTCGTAGCAGCCGATCGCGGTGCGGTCGTTCTGGCAGAAGATGGCGGTGGGCTTATCCCTGAGCGCCAAGAGCTTGACGGTCGCGGCATAGCCCGCACTTGCCGACCAGTCGCCCTCGACCACCAATTCGGGATCGAACGGGATGTCGGCGGTGGCGAGCGCGCGGCGGTAGCCTTTCAGCCGATCCTGTGCCGCCTGCATCCACGGCTCGCCGGTGATGGTGGCGATGCGGCGGTGGCCGTGGCTGATCAGATGCCGGGTCGAGCTCTGGCCGCCGGCGATCTCGCTCGGCACCACGGCCGGGAAGGCATAGTCCGCCGTATAGCAGTTGAGCAGGATCACCGGGATGTCGAGGCCGTAGAGATAGTCGGGCGCCGTGATCTCGCGGGTGAAGATGGTCATGTAGATCAGCGCCGAAATGCCCCGCTTGGTGAGTGCCGCGATGGCGCGCGGCTCCATGACGGAATCGCCCAGCGTCTGCGCCACCAGCAGCACGTTGCCGGCATTCCACGAGGCCTGGCGCGCGCCCTCGATGGCGACCACGGCTTCCGGGCTGGTGGCGAGCTGGTCGACGGCAAAGCCGATCACCCCGTCCAGGCCTTCGAAGGCGGGCCCCCCGAAGGCAGGCAACGCCGGGTGAAGGGCCGAGAAGGCGGGCGCGGTGTAGCCAAGCGTCCGCGCGGCTTCGATCACCCGTTCGCGGGTCTGCTGCGACAGCTTGATCCCCGGCGAATTGTTGAGCACGAAGGAAACGGTCGCCTGCGAGCAGCCGGCCGCCCTGGCGATATCGATCATGGTGACGCGGCCCTTGGCGCCCTTGGCCGGCGCCTTGCGCCGCCTCGCCGTGTCGCTGGCCCGATCCGTCGTCTCGCTCATGGCAAATCCCAGTCTGGCGGGCCGGTCAGGCCGGCAAGATGGCGTGACGCCGTCGATTTATAGAGATATCGTCAAGGCCGTTTATAACTATTAGTATGCCGAAGGTCCATCCGCCATGGATCTCCATACAAGCCAAAACTCAAATGACGAAAGGTTTGGGCGGCGAGCCAGTGGCGACCAAGCTCGGCGTTGGATACGCCTGGAAATCGCCGGGATTGGTTCGCAACTAATACTGTTTACTAATACAAAAATGCGCTGTACCGTCAATCGTCGCGTCCGGCCGGTCACGTCCGGGGCGGCGGGAGAGTACGAAAATGGCCCGGTGGCGAGCGGATACTACCTCCGCGAGCCTTGTCTCGGATATGTGATATGTCAGACAAATCGGACTATTTACGAACGAAGGATGAGTCTCTAAGGTCCATGATCGTGGCTGGAACGACGCCATTCTTTCGGTGCGGGAACCCCTTTGAGGAGGAGGGCGTCCACGCTGCAAACGGCAAGTCAGGTCAGTGCAAGATCGGCCGGTCCAACGACTGAGCCAAACGGGAGGTTGAACATGAAATCCTTGATACGAACTGCATCCGTAGCCGCGGCCGCGCTGCTGCTTGGCCTGTCGGCCACGGCAATCGCGAGCGCCCAAGACAAGCCGACGCTGGCCTTCGTCGTCAACGGCGCTTCCGATTTCTGGAAGGCCGCCGAAGCCGGCGTCAAGAAGGCGCAGGGCGAACTGCCCGACTATACGCTCGAGCTCAAATATCCCGAGCAGTCCTCGGTCGCCATCCAGCAGCGGCTGATGGACGATCTGGTCACCGCCGGCGTCAAGGGCATCATGGTCTCGGCTGTCGATCCCAAGACCTCGACCGACGGCCTCAACAAGATCGCTTCGGAAACGGCGCTGTTCACCACCGACTCGGACGCCCCGCAGACCAAGCGCGTCGCCTATATCGGCTCGTCCAATGTCGATGCCGGCAAGCAGGCGGCCGAAATCGCCAAGAAGGCGATGCCCGATGGCGGAAAATGCCTCGGCTTCGTTGGCCTGCTCGGCGCCGACAATGCCAAGGAGCGCATCCAGGGCATGAAGGACGGCCTCGCCGGCACCAAGATCGAGCTGATCGACGTGCGCGGCGACGACATCGACCAGGCGCGCGCCAAGAAGAACGTCGAGGACGCGCTGGTTGCCAGCCCCGACGTCACCTGCATGGTCGGCTTCTACTCCTACAATACGCCGCGCATCTATGAAGCGCTGCGCGACGCCGGCAAGCTCGGCTCGATCACCGTCGTCGGCTTCGATGACGATCCGATCACGCTGGGCGGCGTCAAGGAAGGCACCATTGCCGCCACCGTCGTGCAGCAGCCCTTCGAATGGGCCTATCAGGGCATGAAGCTGATGGCTGCCTATCTCAAGGGCGACAAGTCGGGCATCCCGGAAGGCAACCTCATCATCATCCCGACCAAGATCATCGGCAAGGATGACGTCGACGCCTACGCCGCCAATCTGAAGGCGATGGCCGGAAAATAAGACTTGAAGCAGTTCAGCCGGCTCAACGTCGCTTGGGCCGGCTGCTCGCATTGACGAACCGCACGCGGATCGTCAGTCTGCCAAAAAGTCGGCCCAATCGCTGTCAGGCATGATGAATTATTCCGACACATCCATCGCAGCAACGACGCCGTTCCTCAGCCTCGAGAACGTGCGCAAGACCTATCCGGGCGTCGTCGCGCTCGACGGCTTCTCCATGGAGGTCAGGCCGGGCGAGGTCATCGGCCTCGTCGGTGAAAACGGCGCCGGCAAATCGACCTTGATGAAGATTCTCGGCGGCGTCACCAAGCCGGACAGCGGCACGATCACCGTCGACGGCACCGCGCATGACAGGCTCTCCGTCGAAGGCAGCCTGGGTTCGGGCATCGCCTTCGTCCACCAGGAACTCAACCTGTTCGACAATCTCGATGTCGCCGCCAACATCTTTTTCGGCCGCGAGCCGTTGCGCGCCGGGCCGCTCAGGCTCGTCGACCGCGCCAAGCTGCGCACCATGGTGGCGCCGCTTTTGAAGCGCGTCGGCGCCAATTTTTCCGCCGACACGCCGGTCGCGACCCTGTCTCTGGCCCAGCAGCAGATGGTCGAGATCGCCAAGGCGCTGTCGATCGAGGCAAGGCTGGTCATCCTCGACGAGCCGACATCGAGCCTGCCGCTCGCCGAAACCGACAAATTGCTCGACGTCATCAAGGCGCTGAAGGCCGACGGCATCAGCGTCATCTTCATTTCGCACCGCCTGCACGAGGTCGAGCGCGTCGCCGACCGCGTCGTCGTGCTGCGCGACGGCATGCTGGCCGGCACCTTGCCGAAAAGCGACATCGGCCACGACCAGATGGTCAAGCTGATGATCGGCCGCATGCTGAAGGAGCGCGAGAAAGCCTCGGAGGCGGCGCGTGCGCCCGGCGCCGTAGCGCTTGCGGCCAAGGCCATTCGCACGCCTGCCTATCCCGGCCGCCCGGTCGATCTCGACGTCAGGCGCGGCGAAATCCTCGGTCTTGCCGGCCTTGTCGGCTCCGGCCGCACCGAACTGGCGCGGGTGTTCTTCGGCATTGACTCGAAGCTCGGCGGCGCGCTCGAGCTCGACGGCAAGCCGCTTGCGCTGGCTTCCGCGGCCGACGCTGTCGCGCATGGCATCTTCCTGGTGCCGGAAGACCGCAAGCTCACCGGCATCCTGCTCGACCTGTCGATCGCGCAGAACATTTCGCTGCCCAATCTGCCTGCGCATGCGCGCCGCTCCCTGGTGTCCTCAAGCGCCGAGACCGCCACCGCCGAGAAGCAAAAGAAAGATCTCGGCATCAAGGCGCCTTCGGTGCAGACGCGCACCGGCACGCTGTCGGGCGGCAACCAGCAGAAGGTCGTGCTCGGCAAATGGCTGGCCATGAACCCCAAGGTGATGATCCTCGACGAGCCGACGCGCGGCATCGACATCGGCGCCAAGGCGGAAATCTACGGGCTGATGCGCGCATTGGCCGACGCCGGCGTCGCCGTGCTGATGATCTCGTCGGACATGGAAGAGGTGATCGGCGTGTCCGATCGCATCGCCGTCATGCATGAGGGCCAGATCTCCGGCATTCTCGACAAGGACCGGTTCAGCCAGGAAAACGTGCTGCTGCTGGCGGTGGGCAAGCAGCCGAAATAGTTTCTTGTTTGCCACGGGTTCCGGTCCGGAACCTTCCAGGGCGGGCATTGGGGAGAAGACGATGAGCAAGAAAGATCTCGGCCTGCTGATCCTGATCCTGGTGGTCGGGGCGATCGTTGCGATCATCAATCCGCGCTTCCTGCTTCCGATCAACCTCGCCAACACCTCGAACCTGATCGGCCTGTTCGGCATCCTGTCGATCGGCCAGGCCTTCGTCATCATCACCGGCGGCATCGAATTGTCGGTCGGCTCGGTGGTCGCGCTGCTCGGAACGCTGTTCGTCGACTTCATCGCCGTGCGTGGCATGGGATGGCCGGTTGCCTTCGTGCTCATCCTGGTGCTTGGCGCCATCATCGGCCTGGCACATGGCTGGCTGATCACAAGGCTCAAGCTGCAGCCCTTCGTCGTCACCCTGTGCGGCCTTTTGATCTACCGCGGCGTCGCCCGCTTCTACACTGGCGACGGCACGGCGGGTTTTGCGTTCGGCCAGAATTTCCCCGACCTCGAATTCCTGACCGCCGGGCGCTCTTATGGCGTGCCGAACAGCTTCATCGCGCTGATCGTCATCTCAATAGTCATGTGGGTGGTGCTGCACCGCTCGGTGTTCGGCCGCTATCTCTACGCCATCGGCAAGAACGAGGAGGCGGCGAAATATTCCGGCATCCGCACCGGCCGCGTCGTCATCGCCGCCTATGTCATCTGCGGCGTGCTGACGGCGCTGTCGGCGATCTATTTCGCCATGTACACGCGCTCGATCTCACCGGCCAGCCACGGCCAGTTTTACGAGCTCTACGCAATCGCCGCCGCCGTGCTCGGCGGCTTCTCGTTGCGCGGCGGCGAAGGCTCGCTGATCGGCGTCATCCTCGGCACGGTGCTGCTGCAGGAACTGCAGAACCTCGTCAATCTGCTCGGCATCCCGTCCTCGCTCAACTTCGCGGTGATGGGCGGCGTCATCCTCATCGGCGTGCTGGTCGACCAGCAATGGGGCGTGTTCCGGGAACGGCGGCTGATGGTCGACGCCACGCGCAAGAGCGCTTCCGGCGCGGCCGCGGAATAATCGCCCTGCCAAGACGCGCCGCGCGTTTGTCGGCGCCTGGCGGCATGAATGAAATGGTTGCGGCCTTGCCGCCCTTCTGCGATTGCGGGACGTCTCCACATCATGCCGGATGTCGGTGGCGGACGAGTGGCAAGCCATGAGAGCGAAACCTGAACTGTTGATGTTGAGGGCAGGGGCGCTTGAAGCCGAACTGGCGCCGCAAATCGGCGGCAGCGTGAGCGCGCTGCGCTGGCGCGGCATCGATCTCCTGCGCCGGCTTTCGGACGGGGATCGCGATACCGGCAATGTGCTTGGCGTGGCCATGTTTCCAATGACGCCCTACGCCAATCGCATCACTGGGAACGCTTTCGACTTCGGGGCGCAGCGCTGGCAGGTCCTGCCCAACAATCCGCCGGAGAAATTCAACGTGCACGGCAGCGGCTGGCAACACGCCTGGACTGTCACCGAGACAGCAGCCGCGAACGCGACGCTGACGCTGGACATTGCCGCCGGAGCCGAGCCCTATTCCTATCGAGCGACGCAGGCTTTCGCGGTCACCGAAGAGGGGCTGAGCGTCACCATTACGCTCACCAACACCGGACCGGTTACCTTGCCGTTCGGTTTTGGCCTGCATCCCTGGTTCGATCGCGATCCGGACGTGACATTGCAATTCGAGGCGAAGCGCTTCTACCTCGAAGAGCCGGATGGCATTTCCGGTGATCCGATCACACTTCCGCCCGAACTCGACTTTGCCGAGGACCGGCCTTTGCCAAACGGCTGGCGCAACAGTGATTACGGCGGCTGGAGGGGCGAGGCGATCATTCGTTTTCCAACCCGCGGTGCCGGCTTGCGGATCAAGGCCGACCCGGTCTTCAAGCATCTGATGCTCTACGCCGATCCGACAAAACCGTATTTCTGCGTCGAGCCGCAAACGAATGCCTCCGGTGCTTTCAACCGGGGCCGGTGGGACGATCCGGAGGAAGGCGTGATCGTGCTGGCCCCTGGCGAAAGTGCTGCCGGCACCGTCTTGTTCATGCCTTTTGCGCTTGAAGGCTAGCCTAGATCAGGCCCGACATGTCGGAAAAAGCCATCGCCTTGCGCAGCACCTCGGCGAAACGGTCGCCGGCCGCCTCGCGTGGGCCGCTGTTGTCGATCGAGGTGACGCCAGGTCCCGACAGGCTCACATTGGCGCTGCGCGCCAGTCGCGCCAGCACCTCGCCGCGTGACTCGCGACCGCGCATTGCCAGCCGCTCTGCCAGAACCTCCGGCGAGGCGGTGATCTCGACGATGGCCAGATTGGCATAGCGTTCGCGCAAGGAGGGGATGATCGCGCGCGACACATTGGCGACAGCGACACGGCCATTGGCAACGGACCAGTCGACATCGACGGGGATGCCGTAGCGCAAGCCGTGCGCTTCCCAGGAGATGGCGAAGGCGCCATCGGCTTCGGCCTCGACGAAGGCGGCATCGGCCAGCGTGTCGTGGTCCTCGCTGGCGACATCGCTCGGCCTGGTGATGACGCGGCGGACGAACTCCAGCCTTGTCTCATCGGCAAAGCGGGCGCGGGCGTAGCCGATCACCGTGTCCTTGCCGGCGCCGCTTGGGCCGACGACGGCGACGAAAACGCCATCGCGGATCGGAAACGTCTCGGCCGACAATTCCCGCTCGATCGATGCCGACACCATCATGCGACCCGGCTTCCCTGCCGCCACACGGTGCGCACCACCGGGACATGGTCGTCGACGCGCACGCGCACCAGATCGGCGCGGCGGCCCTGTTCGATGACGCCGCGATCGGTCAGGCCAACCGCATCGGCCGGGTTCTTCGAGACCATGGCGACGGCCTGCGGCAGGGAAATGCCTTCGACGACATCGCCGAGGAAGAACGCCGACTGGATCAGGCTGAAGGGAATATAGTCGGACGACAAGATGTCGAGCAGGCCGTCGCCGGCCAGCGTACGGGCGGAGACATTGCCCGAATGCGAGGCGCCGCGCATGACGTTGGGCGCGCCCATCAGCACGCCCATCCCGGCCTCTTTCGAGGCCCTGGCGGCCTCTTCCGTGGTCGGGAATTCGGCGACGCGCACGCCCTGTTCGATCGCCTCGTCGACATGGCCTGATGTGGCGTCGTCGTGACTGGCCAGCACGATGCCGCGCTCCTGGCAGGCGGCGGCGATCACCGCCCGGTTCGGCGCCGAATTGCGCGCCGATTCGGCCATCCGCTTTTCGCAGAACAGCTTGAAATCGCGATCGGTCAGCTGCAGCTTGCGCTGGTAATAGTAGGCATAGGTCTCGAGATTGACGAACTGGCGCTGGCCTGGCGCATGGTCCATCAGCGACGCCAGCTTGACCCGCTCGTCGCCGTCGAAATTGGCGAAAGCCCCGAGGCAGTCCGGTGCCGAAACCTCGCAGCGCAGATGGATGAAATGGTCGGCGCGCAGACGGTCCTGCTTCACACTGTCCTCGATCGCGTCGGCCAGCTTGCGGATGTCGGCCGATGTGAGGTCGGCGTCTTCGTCCATGCCGACGCGCAAGGCGTCGAGCACAGTGGTGATGCCGGCGGTCGCCACCTGCGCGTCATGGGCGAGCACGGCGGCGATCGGATTCCAGCGCACCTTGGGCCGCGGCGCGTAGTGGCCTTCGAGATGGTCGGTGTGCAATTCGACCAGCCCGGGAATGATATAGTCGCCGCCCATATCCTCGCCGATGCGGCCGATGCCGGATTCGATGCCGGCGATAAAGCCGTCGCGCAGCACCAGCGAACCCTCGACGATCTCGTCGGCAAGCACGATGCGGGCATTGTGGAGAACAGTCTCGGCGGTCATTTCAGGCAGTCCTTCAGGCGGTTTTTCTGGCCGGGCGGCGCCCGAGCGCGTGATGCGAGAGCACCATGAACGGTGCACCCGGTTCGGTTTCGACAAACAAGGTCAACGCATCCACCAGCACCTTCTGTTGCAGCACTTCCGCGAACAGGCTGTCGATCGCTGCGCGCAAACGAGGGCTTTCCTGTGACCCCGCCCGGCCGGACAGCGTCATGTGGAAGCGAAAGGTTTCGAAGACATAGGGGTAACCCCATTGGCAGAGGTTGCGGAACTCGGCCGGCTTCAGCGAGTCCGGGCTGCGCCGCTCGATTTCCGCCTCGCTCAGCGGTGCGCGAAACCGGTCGAAATCGCGCACCACGTCATCGGCGAACCGGTTGAGCGCAGGCACTGGCCCTTCCGGCACCAGTGCGAAGAAGCCGTCGATCTGGCTCACGACGAGACGCGGGATGGTCACCGCCGGCGTCGCCTCGGCGAATTGGTCGAGTGCGGCGCGCAGCGAGGCTTCCGTCTCGTTGGCAGCCAGGCGGAAGGGGGCTTTCAGCGTTGCGTGAAAGCCATAACGGCGCGCCGAAGCGGTGTGGAAAGCGACTTCCGCCGCCGACAGGTCTGCCACCGCTTCGACCGGCCTCGTCGCGGCGCCAAACGGGTCGCGGCCGAGCCAGTCGGCGGCGATCCGCGCCAGTGGCTCGTCCTGCCGGGGGGTGAAATAGAGGGCGTAGCGCATGGAAAGTCCTTGTCAGCTTCGCTGCCATAGGTGATTTCCATGACGAATTGACGAAGCCTTGCTGGCTTTCAGGTAACAAAACGCTGCGGCGGGGTCATTAGCCGACGATTTTTTCGTGCTGGACCAGGGAGCGAGTGCTCACGCAGCGACCAGTCAGGCCTTCATCAGCCATTCATGCTCAGGCGCATTGTGGAATTTCCACGTCCGCTTCGGTCCGGCCATGACGTTAAGATAATAGAGGTCGTAGCCGTGGCAGGCGGCGCAGGGGTGATAGCCCCGGGGCACCAGCACGACATCGCCATCCTCGATCGCCATTGCTTCATCGAGCGCGCGATGGCCGTTCTTGTCGGCATCGGTATAGACGCGCTGGAAGGCAAAACCCTGCGGCGGGTTGAGACGGTGATAGTAGGTTTCCTCGAGATAGGATTCGGCGGGCAGATTGTCCTGGTCGTGCTTGTGCGGCGGATAGCTCGACGTATGCCCGCCGGGCGTGATGACCTCGACCACCAGCAGCGAATCGGCCGGCTTTCCCTCCGGCAGGATGTTGGTGACATAGCGCGTGTTGGTGCCCTTGCCGCGCACATCCTGGCCGAGATCGTCCGGTGCGATCACCCGCACCGGCAGGCCGCCGCCAAGGCCCGGCGCCGAGCAGACGGCAAGTTCCAGCTCGGTATCCGCCGTCATCGACCAGTCCGAAGCCTCAGGCACATACACCGACCACGGCTTGCCCTCGAAGGGCGACATGCGCTCGCCGAGCAGGCCGAGCTCCTTGCCGCCGGCTGACGCCTTGCCCCTGCCGGTGACGAACACCAGGCAGACTTCACGATCCTCGGTCCTTCCCGAGGCGCTTTCGCCAGGCTTCAGCCGATGCAGATCGAAACCGACATAGGTCCAGCCGGCGCTTTTCGGCGTCACATGGGCGACGCGGCCAAGGCCTTTGTCGGCTTTGACGAGCAGCTTCGACATTTTTGTCTCCTATTCCAGTGGCCTGACGGTTGCAGGCCTGTAAAGCCAAGTCGTTTGTTTGAAAGGACCATCGCAAACGTTCGGAAATTGGCCGGCGCCCTTCCAACTTCGTCATCCTAGGGCGAAGCAGGAGCGAAGCTCCGTCGCGGAGACCCTAGGATCCATGCCGTTGCCTCGGCCGAAGGGCACAGCGGAGCGGAATCTGCACCGTCACACCAGCTTCAAAGTCATGGCATGGATCCTAGGGTCTGCGCCGCGTCGCTGCGCTCCTTGCTCCGCCCTAGGATGACGAAGTTAGAAGCACTGCAAGCCAATCGCCAACGCATGCGATCAGTCACTCCTTCGGTTCGGCCTCGGCCTTCGCCTCGTCGGCCGGCTTGTAGAGATAGAAAAACTGCCAGACGGCGTAGCCGGCGAAGCCGAGCGCGATCATGCCCCAGAACGGCGTGCCGGTGGCGAACTCTATGATCGACCAGATGACGCAGACCGCGACGATGGCGGCACGCCGCCACAAAGGCCGGAAGAAGGGGTGTTCGGAATCTTTCATCGGGCCAATCTACAGCAATCGGCCTCGCCGGGAACCCGTCGCACCAGCCATTGGGAAACTAGACATTTGGAAAGCCTTGCGTCTCGACCGTATAGCCGGCGGCGGTCATGACGCGCATCAATTCCTTGTAGCCAACCTGCGCCATCCTGAGTGGCGGGTTCTTCTTCGGGTCCTGCTCGGCCTCGACGACGAACCAGCCCTCATAGCCATGGTCGGCGAAGCGCTGCACGATGGCGCCGAAATCCAGCGAACCGTCGCCCGGCACGGTGAAGGCGCCGAGCGCCACCGCGTCGAGGAAGGATTGTTTGGTGCGATCGAGCTTTTCGATCACCCCCATGCGAACGTCCTTCACGTGCACATGGCTGATCCGGGTATGATGGTTGTCGATGGCACGCAGCACGTCGCCGCCGGCGAATGCCAGATGTCCGGCATCGAGCAGCAGCGGAATGCCGGCTCCGGAATAGCGCATGAAGGCATCGAGTTCCGGCTCGGTCTCGACCACCGCCGCCATGTGGTGATGATAGGACAGCGGCATGCCTTGTTCGGCGCACCATTCGCCAAATTCGGTCAGGCGCTTGGCGTAGGCCTTCATCTCGTCATCCGACAGCTTAGGTTTGGTGGCGAGCGGCTTCGAGCGGTCGCCCTGGATCGAGCGGCCGACCTCGCCATAGACGATGCAAGGCGCGTTCACCGCCTTGAACAGGTCGATCATCGGCTGGATGCGATCCTTGTTGTCGGCCATCTCCCCATCGACCAGCGTGCCGGAGAACCAGCCGCCGCACAGCGTGACGTCGGCTGCCTTCAGGATCGGCAGCATGATTTCGGGATCATTGGGAAAACGCCGGCCCATCTCCATGCCGGTGAAGCCGGCCGAGCGCGACTGGCGCAGACATTCTTCCAGCGACACATCATCGCTGAGTTCCGCAAGATCGTCGTTCCACCACGCAATGGGGGACATGCCCAGTTTGGCTTTCAAGTCGTCACTCCAGTTCAGTTCGTATTCACCCCCTTGTGGGGGTCCGAAGGACGGGCGAGACCGTTGCTCGCCCCGGCAAGTCGCTGCGAAGCAGCGGGGTGGGGGAGGTAGGGGTGGCAGCGCCTTATCAATCGCCGACGGTCTGCATCTTGCGCTTCTCGTCATACGCCTTGCGCGCCGCGTTGACCTGCGGCCGCACAGACACTTCCGGCACCGCCACATCCCACCAGTGGCCGCCGGCATCCGTGGAAACCAGCGGGTCGGTGTCGATGATGAGCACCGTGGTGCGCGGATTCTTCTTGGCTTGTGCCAGCGCGTTTTCCAGCCCGGCGATCGACGGCACTTTCTCGGCGATGGCCCCCATGCTCGCCGCATGCGCGGCAAAGTCGATGTCGGGCAGAACCTCGTGGCGCGAGTCCTTCAGCAGATTGTTGAAGTTCGCGCCGCCGGTCGCCATCTGCAGCCGGTTGATGCAGCCATAGCCGCGGTTGTCGAGCAGCACGATGGTGAGCTTGAGGCCGAGCATCACCGAGGTGGCGATCTCCGAATTCATCATCAGGTAGGAGCCGTCGCCGATCATGACGACGATCTCCTCGCCCGGCTTCGCCATCTTGGCTCCGAGCCCGCCGGCAATCTCGTAGCCCATGGTCGAGAAGCCATATTCGCCATGATACGATCCGGGCGCGCCCGCCTGCCAAAGTTTGTGCAATTCGCCCGGCAGGCCGCCGGAGGCATTCAGCAGCGTCACACCGGAGCCCATGGCGCGCTGCACGGCGCCGATCACCTGCGCGTCGGACGGGTAGGCGGCATTGGTCGACGCCGTCACCTTGGCCGCCTCGGCCTGCCAGGCCTTCTTGCCGGTGGCCGCATTGTCGGTCCAGGTGGAAGGTGCCTTCCAGCCGTTCAGCGCAGCACTGAGTTCGGCCAGGCCCTCGGCCGCATCGGCCACCAATGGCAGCGCGCGGTGCTTGCCGGCGTCGAAGGGCTGCACGTTGAGCCCGATGATGGTCTTGCCGGAATTCTTGAACAGCGCCCACGAGCCGGTGGTGAAATCCTGAAGGCGCGTGCCGATGGCCAGCACGACATCGGCTTCCTCAGCCAGCCGGTTGGCGGCAGAAGTGCCGGTGACGCCGACCGCCGCCATGTTGAGCGGATGGTCGTCCGGCAGCGAGGATTTGCCGCCTTGCGTCTCGCAGACCGGGATGCCGGCGCTCTCGGCGAATTTCGCCAGTTCGTCCGACGCCTGCGAATAGAGGACACCGCCGCCGGCGATCACCAGCGGCTTTTTTGCGCCCTTTAGCGCGGCGACTGCAGCGGCAAGCTCATGGCGGTCCGGGCGCGGCCGGCGCTGGTGCCAGACCCGCTCGGAAAAGAAACTCTCGGGATAATCATAGGCCTCGGCCTGGACGTCCTGGCACAGCGACAGCGTCACCGGCCCACATTCGGCCGGATCGGTCAGCACTTGCATGGCGCGGCTGAGCGCAGGAATGATCTGCTCCGGCCGGGTGATGCGGTCGAAATAGCGCGAAACCGGACGGAAGCAGTCGTTGACCGTCGCTGTGCCGTCGGAGAAATCCTCGGCCTGCTGCAGCACCGGGTCGGGGATGCGGTTGGCGAAGACGTCGCCCGGCAAAAACAGGACGGGCAACCTGTTTACATGGGCGAGCGCCGCCGCCGTCACCATGTTGAGCGCGCCGGGGCCGATCGAAGAGGTCGCGGCCATGAAGCGGCGGCGGAAATTGGCCTTGGCGTAGGCAATCGCGGCATGCGCCATCGCCTGTTCATTGTGGGCGCGGAAGGTCGGCAATTCGTCGCGCAGCTGATAGAGCGCCTCGCCGATGCCGGCGACATTGCCGTGGCCGAAGATCGCCCATACGCCGCCGAAGATGGGGACTTTGCTACCGTCGATCTCGGTCATCTGGCGCGACAGGAAGCGGGTCAGCGCCTGCGCCATTGTCAGGCGGATCGTCTTGCTCATGGTGTTTTCCTCCGCAGTCCTATTCCGCGCCTTCTTATGCCGCCTTGCGGCCGCGCGCGGCAAGCCACGCATCCGTCAACTGTTCGAAGCGTGACGCCATGTCGGCGATCGCCTCGTCATCCGACATCTTGCCGGCCAGCCATTGTTCGGCCGCATGGACGAAGATGGTGCGGCCGACGGCAAAGCCCTTGACGATGGGTGCCTTGGCGGTGGCGGCGAAGGCCGCTTCCAGCTCGTCCTGCGGCGCTTCCAGGCCAAGCAGTACGACGCCGCGGCACCAGGGGTCGTGCTTCAGGATCACGGCCTCGATCTTCGCCCAGGCGCCGCTCGACGCCTGCGGCTCGAGCTTCCACCAGTCCGGCTTGATGCCGAGCGCATAGAGTTCCTCCAACGCGCGCGGGATCGTCGTGTCGTCGAGCTTGCCATGTTTGCCGGCAATGATCTCGATGAGAAGTTCCCTACCGACCTTCCGCGCGCCTTCGAACAGGGCGCGCAGTTTCTGCTGCTGTTCGTCCTTCAGCGCCGCCGGATCGTCGGGGTGATAGAAGCACAGGCATTTGATGCAATGGTCGACCGGCCACTCGGTGAGCTGCGAGCCGATGTCCTGCGAGAATTCGAAGCGCAGCGGCCGCGAACCCGGCAACTCCACCGGCCGCCCGAGCCAGGCGAAGGAATGCCTAGCGAATTCGAACATCGCCTTGCGGCCGTGTTTCTCGTCGATTAGCATACCGTAGCCGTCGCGGCCGGCGGCGACCTTCGCCGCGGCCTTGACCGCCAGCACCTTGAATTCTTCGATCCGCGCCGGATCGGCACCGGCCTTCGCCGCCACATCCTCTAGCTGGATGCGATGGTCGCAGGCGAGCGCCATCAGCGAGGCGACGTCACGCCGTCGCGTCGTCGCCCAATGGATGTGGTTGATCGCCTCGTCCTTGCGCAACGCCAGATGCTTGCTGCCGTGTTTGAGGAAGAACCGCAGTTCTTCGAAGGTCGGATATTCCGGCGCGCAGAGCAGCCGCGACACGGCGAAGGCGCCGCAGGCGTTGGCCCAGGTCGCCGCTGTCGCATGATCTTCGCCACCCAGCCAGCCGCGCAGGAAACCGGACATGAAGGCGTCGCCGGCGCCGAGCACATTGTATATCTCGATCGGAAATCCCTTGCCGACGACACCGTCCTCGAGATCGTCGCTGATCGGTCCGTCATAGACGATGCAGCCCATGGCGCCGCGCTTCAGGACGATAGTGGCGGACGACAGCGAGCGGATCGTCTTCAAGGCGCTCAGGCAATCGTCGGCGCCCGACGCGATCATGATCTCTTCCTCGGTACCGACGATGAGGTCGCAGTCGGGCAGCACCGTCTTCAACTGTGCCGAGACCCGGTCCGATTTCACATAGCGCTCGAACCCTTCGGCATGGCCGGCAAGGCCCCACAGGTTCGGCCGGTAGTCGATGTCGAACACCACCTTGCCGCCCTTGGCCTTCATGATGCGGATCGCCTTGCGCTGCGCGGCATCGCTGTTGGGCCTGGAAAAATGCGTGCCGGTGACGACGATCGAGCGCGCCGAGGCGATGAAGGCCTCGTCGATGTCTTCCGGCGCCAGCGCCATGTCGGCGCAATCGGAGCGGTAGAAGATCATCGGCGAAACGCCTTCGTCCTCGACCGACAGCAGCACCAAAGCGGTCAGCCGCTCCTTGTCGGTCTTCAGGCCGTCGACATTGACGCCTTCACGCGTCAGCTGCTCGCGGATGAAGCGGCCCATCTGCTCGTCGCCGACGCGGGTGAGCAGCGCCGAGCGCAGGCCGAGCCTGGCGGTGCCGACAGAGATATTGGCCGGGCAACCGCCGACCGACTTGGCGAAGGAGGTGATGTCCTCCAGCCGCGAGCCGATCTGCTGCCCATAAAGGTCTACGGAAGCGCGACCGATGGTGATGACGTCGAGCGGCGCGTATTCAGCGTCCACGGCTTCGCTCATTGGAACCTCCCGTCGGCCTTGTTGTGTTGGGGTACACGCGCGAGCGGCAGCGTGGCGCCGGGAATATGAAATAATAATTCCAATCCATAGTCAATATGGAATGAGCGTTCCTTCGGGGAAAAGTACCTTTCGGCGGTGTATCAGGCCTTGCGCTTCCGACCCGTGTCGCGTCGCTTCTCGCCGACGCCGACGGTCAGCGCCATGGCCAGCGCCATTGTCGCCGACAGCGAGCGGAAGCCGGCGAAATCGGCCTCGGCAACCTCGAACCAGACCTTGGCGAACTGGGCGAGCGGGGAAAACGAGCTGTCGGTGATGGCGACGATCGGCACGCCCTGTTCCGAAATGCTGCGCGCCTCCTCGATGGTGGCAGGCGCATAGGGCGAGAAGGAGATGGCGATGACGGCATCCGCCGGCGTCGCGAAGCCGATCATCTCGGCATTCAGCCCGGCCGCCGATTCGATCAACTGGTTGCGGATCTTCAGCTTGCCCAGCGCATAGGCGATGTAGGACGCCACCGGATAGGAGCGGCGCTTGGCCAGCACGTAGATGGTTTCCGCCTTTGCCAGCAGGGAAATAGCGTCTTCCAGATGCGCATCGTCCAGCGTGCGCGAAATGTCGTTGAGCGAGGTGCTGGCCGCGGCGACGAAGCCGTCGAAGATCGACCGATGGCCGGCGCCGCCCTCAGCCTTGATGCGCAACGCCTGCAGCCTTTCGTCATAGGAGGAGTTGCGCTCGCGCAGCCGTTCGCGAAACACCTGCTGCAGGCTGGTGAAACCGTCGAAGCCAAGCTGCTGGGCAAATCGGATCAGGGTTGAAGGCTGCACGCCGGCCGAAGCGGCGATGCTGGCGGCGGTGCCGAAAGCGATATCGTCGGGATTGTCGAGCGCATGGGCAGCGATCTGGGCGATGCGCTTCGGCAGGCTTTCGCGCCGCTCCAGGATGGTGGTGCGCAGCGTCTCGAAATCGCGAGGTACCCGTTCGTCCATCGTCGCTGTGTCCAAGCTCATGCGTGAAGCGTCCCTCTCTGCATCATCATAGCGAGCCTGCGCAAGAACGCCATAAAAAATGAGGCAGACATTCCATTTCGGATGAAAATGGACTAATTCATCCACACAACGCTTCAAGCAGTGGAGAAACGGAAAATGGTCGGCGTCGGTCTCATCGGTACGGGTTTCATGGGCAAGTGTCACGCCATAGCATGGAGTGCCGTCAGCGCCGTCTTTCCCGACGTTGCCAAGCCACGGCTGGTCCATCTCGGCGAGGTCAATGAAGAACTCGCCCGGCGCAAGGCGGGCGAGTTCGGTTTCGCCAAGGCGTCCGGCGACTGGCGTGCCGTAGTCAACGATCCCGAAGTCGATATCGTCTCGCTGACCACGCCCAACCAGTTCCATCCGGAAATGGCCATCGCCATCCTCGAAGCAGGCAAGCATCTGTGGTGCGAAAAGCCGATGGCGCCGAGCTTTGCCGAGGCCGAGGCGATGGCTGCGGCGGCGAGCAAGTCCGGCAAGGTCGCGGCGCTCGGCTACAACTACATCCAGAGCCCGGCCATCCGCCACATCGGCGCTTTGCTGGAAGAGAAGATCATCGGCGAGGTCAACCATCTGCGCATCGAGATGGACGAGGACTTCATGGCCGATCCCGAGGCGCTGTTCTTCTGGAAGCACGAGGCGGCCTCCGGTTATGGCGCGCTCGACGATTTCGCCGTGCATCCGCTGTCGCTGGTCTCAGCCCTGTTCGGCCGCGTCGCCAGCGTCATCTGCGACATGGCCAAACCCTATGCCGATCGCAAGCTGGCCAGCGGCGGCCGTCGCGCGGTCGAAACCTACGATATCGCCAGCGTGCTGATGCATCTGGAAAATGGCATTGCCGGCACGCTGCTGGTCAACCGCTCGGCCTGGGGCCGCAAGGGCCGCATCGCCGTCCAGATCTTCGGCTCGAAAGGGTCGATCTTGTTCGACCAGGAGCGGATGAATGAAATCCAGCTCTATGTCACCGCCGATCGACCGACCGAGCAGGGCTACCGCACCATACTGGTGGCGCCCCACCACAAGCCGTACGACGCTTTCCTGCCGGCGCCCGGCCATGGCCTCGGCTTCAACGACCTCAAGATCATCGAGTGCCACGAATTGCTGACGCGGCTTGAAGGCAGGCCGGCGCGGCTCATCGAATTCGCCGAAGGGCTGGAGATCGAGCGCACCGTGCACGCCATGGCGCGCTCGTTCGAGGAAAAGCGCTGGGTGGATGTGAGGTGATCATTCTTGGGGAGCACGACTGGTGATGGGCGCTTCAGCTGCGGAAATTGCGATCGGCTGGCGGAACTCACCAAGCGACGATGTTGGTGGTTTCGGCATAGCGGATAGGCGCAATTCGGGCAGATGAGGCTCCTTGGCGCAGCCGATTTCGTCGTGATGGGAAAAGTGATATCCCATGCAAGGCAAAATTTAGGAATTTCACCGGGCTAAATAAATGATCAAATTCGGAGCGAGAAACTTCTGGTTCTTACTTGCAGTTGCAAGTTACCTTTCCTTGAGTATGATCGCAACAGGTGCTTCTGCCGAAGGTATAGGTCAAAGCGTTAAAGGCGCTTCATTGAGGTATTTGTCACATTTGGATCAAGGGGCGAAAATTTTAGTATGGCCATCTTACACCAGAACGTATGAGCTTATCAACGCTGGCCCTGAGATAGATGGTTCCGTAAGTGAATATAGAACTAATCGAGATGGCATTTTCGACCTAGTTCGGACGAGTGGGACAACTCAGATTTCCATTATATCAGTTTCCCCAGGCGTCTTTGCAAATGACATAGAGAAATTATTGGGGAATTCGAAATTACTGCAGGGTTATAAATCATTTGCCTATACGGCGCGCCTCAGTGGTGATGGCTGCACAGCATATAAATTTACCAGCAGAAAGACGTGGATCTCGGTTGGCTTGGTTTTTGTTGATAAGACTAAATTTGGGATAGGCAACAAGGTGGAAACTAACGCGTGCGTCTTTGGAGCTCTTGATTACGTGAACGGCTTTCCGACCAAGGACACGTATTTCGAGTATATGTCACTCCCGCAAGAGCCTGTCAGAAAGCTTATCTTAGAGGCGATTCATCGCTGCGCTGCCGATGGCGACAACAGGTCCCGGCAGGACGAGATAACAAAGGATGGTATCACTCCGCTGCCCTCGTTGGGGTGCGTAGCGGCGAAGATAGGGCAATAGAACTATCTAGCTTGGGTCGGTGGCAGAACCAAAGCGCTGGAACTCAACTCGCGGCGGTCGAGGCGTTCGTCTCCCAGCCGTTGACCCAGACCTGTCGCAAGCGGTCGCCTTCGCCCTTGAACCGCAGCCCCGTCGCCTGGCAATCCTCGATCCCGTCGCCTGGCAATCCTCGATCCGGTCGCTGCGGAAATTGCGGATCGCCTGGCGCAGCTCGCACCAGGCGACGATGTTGGCGGTTTCGGCGTAATAGATCAGGGCGATCGGGCGGACGAGTCGCTCGGAGGCGCGGCCCATTTCGTCGCGATAGGAGAGGTCGAGCTTCTCCTCATCGCGGATGGCGCGACGCACCAGCGCCAGATCGATCGCACCGGTCGAAGGCGCGGCGAACCCCCACGCATGCAGCGCATTGGCATCGAATGCCTGGCGCAGGGGCGGCGGTACCGCGCCGGCGATCTTGGCGCTGACGCGCTTGGCCGCCTGTTTGAGCTCGCTGTCCCCGGTGCGCTCCAGCAGCGCCAGTGACAACACGATCGCCTCCATCTCCTCGATCGAAAACATCAGCGGCGGCAGGTCGAAGCCGGGGCGCAGGATATAGCCGATGCCACGCCCGCCCTCGATCGGCACGCGCATCGCCTGCAGTGCTGCGATGTCACGGTAGATAGAGCGCACCGTCACTTCCAGCCGCTCGGCAATCGTTGCTGCCGTCACCGGCTGCCGCGCCAGCCGCACGATCTGGATGATCTCGAACAGGCGTGACGCCTTGCGCATTTTTTCCCCCGGGTTGCGAGCCCAACTGACACAGCATTGTCAGTTGGGCTGATCTATAGGAGCGCCTATCGAATTGAAAATCAACAGGTTCCGCTGCGGTTTGGCGGAGCGAGGCGGCAGGCAACTGACATGGATTATGCGGAAAATCTCTGGCTTTTCTTTATCCTGCTGTTCGGCATCATCGCCGTTCCAGGCATGGACATGCTCTTCGTGCTCGCCAATGCACTGACCGGCGGACGCGACAGGGGTCTCGCCGCGACTGGCGGCATCATGGTCGGCGGCATGGTGCACACGCTGAACGGCGCCATCGGCGTCGGCCTGCTGATGCATTTCGTGCCGATCCTGTTCAAGCCGCTTCTGCTTGCCGGCGCCGCCTACATGGCCTTTATCGGCATCACGCTGATGCGCAGTTCCATCACTGTCGGTCAGGAGGGGCCTGCCGGCAGCCGTTCCGCATGGAAGGCCTTTCGCCAGGGTTTTGTGACCTGCCTGATCAACCCGAAGGCATACCTGTTCGTGCTTGCCGTCTATCCGCAGTTCCTGAAACCGGACTACGGTCCGATCTGGATGCAGGCGACGATCATGGGACTGCTGACCGTGGTGACGCAGGCTGCGATCTATGGCGGGCTGGCGATCACAGCCGGCCGCAGCCGCAACCTTCTGATCGCCAATCCGCGGGCGACCATTTTTGCCGGCCGGGCGGCCGGACTGCTGCTCTTTGCCGTGTCGGTGTTCACGGCATGGGAGGGGTTAAGGGCGGCGTAGGGATTTCCTGCGAAGAGGACCCCCACCCCTAACCCCTCCCCACAAGGGGGAGGGGGACACCAGTCGGCGCTGACAACGGCAAACTGCCGACGTTTTCAGGCGTCAAAGGTTCGAGTAGGAGTGCGCGGCAGCGTTCCCTCCCCCTTGTGGGGAGGGTTAGGGTGGGGGTCCTTCTTCGCAAGTATCCATATGCGATTGCCCTCCCTCTTGTGGGCGGGGTTAGGGGTGGGGGTCCGTGCCGGGCAAAGGCCGGCAATAGTGGCTCAAGCGGCTCCCTGCCGGTTGTCGATCATGGCGCGGCGTGCCGAGCGGCGCCACTCGACGGCGCCGGCAAGGCCGTGCAGCACGGTCTCGGTAGTCGCCCAGTCGATGCAGCCATCTGTGATGCTCTGGCCATAGACCAGCGGCTTGCCCGGCACCACGTCCTGGCGACCGGCGACGAGATTGCTCTCGATCATCAGGCCGATGATGCGCTCGTCGCCTGCCGCGACCTGGCCGGCGACATCGGCCGCCACCTTGGGCTGGTTTTCGGGCTTTTTGGCCGAATTGGCGTGGCTGACATCGATCATCAGCCTGGGCGCAACGCCGATATGAGCGAGTTCCACAGCGGCGGCTTCGACGCTCGCCGCATCATAGTTGGGCTGAACGCCGCCGCGCAGGATGACGTGGCAGTCCTCATTGCCCGTGGTCGTGGCGATGCCGCTGCGCCCGCCCTTGGTCACCGCCATGAAATGATGCGGCTGGGCGGCGGATTTCACCGCCTCGGCGGCTATGCGAAGATTGCCGTCGGTGCCGTTCTTGAAGCCGACCGGGCAGGAGAGGCCCGAGGCGAGTTCGCGGTGGATCTGGCTCTCGGTTGTGCGCGCGCCGATCGCGCCCCAGGCGACGAGGTCGGCAATGTATTGCGGCGTCGTCATGTCGAGGAACTCGGTCGCTGCCGGCAGGCCGAGATTGTTGACGGCCGACAGCACGTTGCGTGCCATCCGCAGCCCCTTGTCGATGTTGAAGCTGCCGTCGAGGTCGGGATCGTTGATCAGGCCTTTCCAGCCGACCGTCGTGCGCGGTTTCTCGAAATAGACCCGCATCACGATCTCCAGCCGGTCCGACAGGCTCTCGCGCAGCGCTGCCAGGCGGCTGGCATAGTCGACGGCCGCGACCGGATCGTGGATCGAACACGGGCCGACAATGACGAGCAGCCGGTCGTCGGTGCCGTTCAAGATGGCATGGGTTGCGTTGCGCGATGCGCTGACGGTGCGCGTCGCCGTCAAAGTGCGCGGTATCTCCCGCATCACCTCGTCCGGTGTGCTCAGTTCTCGGATTTCCTTGACCCGAAGGTCGTCTGTGGTGGTCAACACGGCTTTCTGCTCCTGTCGAGAGCATGATGCCGAAAAGTGTGAAGCGGTTTTCGGACGACATCATGCTCCTCTTTGATTTAGAGGGAACCTGCCGGCTGAAAACAAAAAAGCCGCCAGGTATGGCGGCTGTTCGGATCTTGTTGCTGCAATCTTCAGATCGAGCGCAATCCTCCCGCCGCCAGCGAGCTCCTAAAGTACCAATACGTGGCGGTCAGGTTGATCATGAGGCTCATATAGTCGATGCGGAGGCGCTTGTCACGTGGGTGGTGGCAGCCAAATTCAGGATGGCCGAACCTTCGCGATTTCGTCATCCCAGGGCAAAGCAGGAGCGAAGCTCCGTCGCGGAGACCCTGGGATCCATGCCGGGACGTCAACCAAGAGTGCAGCGGAACAGAATTCTGCACCGTCGCGGCGCATTGGAGTCGCGGCATGGATCCTCGGGTCTGCGCCGCGTCGCTACGCTCCTTGCTCCGCCCGTGGATGACGAAGTGATGGGCGTTTCCGCGGGACTCGCCGGCGCTACTCCGGCGACGCCCCCGCAATGCTCTGGTCGTAGTCGACCAGCGATCCGGTCATGACGCCCGACTGCGGGCTCACCATGTAGCTGATCAGCCGTGCAAGCTGGTCCGGCTTGACCAACTGGCCCATCGGCTGCGCCGCTTCGGCCTTTGCCAACCAGTCGTCCGGCGCGTCGTGCCACTTCTTCTGCACGATGTCCTCGCCCTCTGTGTCCATCCAGCCGGGCAGCACCGCGTTGCAGCGGATGCGGTTGTGGCGATAGGCATTGGCGACGTTCTTGGTCAGCGTCATCAGCGCCCCCTTGCTGGTCGAATAGGGCGTCAGGAACGACTGGCCGGTATGCGCAGACATCGACAGCACGTTGACGATCGAGCCTGGTGCCTTCTTTTCCAGGAGATGCCCCACCACGCCTTGCATCAGGAAAAACGGCCCGCGCACATTGGTGTCGAAGATGGTGTCGAACAGCTCTTCGCTGGTTTCGACCAGCGAACCGCGCGCCGATGTCGCGGCGGCGTTGACCAGCGCGTTGATGGCGCCGAAATGCGAGATCGCGCTGGCAACGGCGCGCTTGCAGTCGGCCACTTTAGAGACGTCGGCGCTGATGAAGATCGCGTCGACGCCCGCTTTCTTGAAATGGGCGACTGCCTTGTCGCCCTTTTCCTGCGAGCGGCCGATGAGCGCCAGCGCCCGGCAGCCCTCGTCGGCCAGCGCCTCGGCGACGGCAAAGCCGATGCCCTGGGCGCCACCGGTGACGATGGCGCGCGTCTGTGAATTGCGATCGGCTGATACGCTCATCGCTGTGCTCCTGTGGTTTCTTTCCAAGGGTTCTTACTTGTCGAGACGGACGGTCTTGCCGGTCGTTGCTGATTTCAGCGCCGCATCGGCCAGCTTCAGCGCCACCAGCCCATCCGCGCCGCTCGGCGACGCTTTCTTGCCCGAGGTCGCGGCTGTGATGAACGCGGCGATCTCAATGGCGTAGGCGTCGAGGTAGCGGGTCATGAAGAAGTCGTGCAGCGGCGGGCGCGTATAGCCCTTCTCGTTGGCCAGTTCGATCGACACCGGCCGCTGGTTCTCGGCCGCGATCATACCCTTCGAACCATGCACCTCGATGCGCTGGTCGTAGCCATAGGTGGCGCGGCGCGAGTTGGAGATGACGGCCTGCTTGCCGGAAGCGGTTTCCAGGATGACGCTGACGCTATCGAAATCGCCGGCAGCACCGATCTTCTTGTCGACCAGCACCGAGGCATGGGCGCTGACCGCCACGACCTCTTCGCCGAGCAGGAAGCGCGCCATGTCGAAATCATGGATGGTCATGTCGCGAAAAATGCCGCCCGAGCGCTTGATGTAGTCGATCGGCGGCGCGCCGGGATCGCGCGAGGTGATGGTGACCATCTCGACGGTGCCGATGGCGCCGTCGTCGATCGCCTTGCGCACGGCGGCGAAATGCGGATCGAAGCGCCTGTTGAAGCCGACCATCAGCGTCGCCTTGGTCTTCTCGACCACGGCCAGGCACTTCTCGACGCGCTTGACGTTGAGGTCGATCGGCTTCTCGCAGAAGATCGCCTTGCCGGCCCTGGCGAAGCGCTCGATCAGATCGGCATGGGTGTCGGTCGGCGTGCAGATGACGACGGCGTCGATATCCCCGGCTTTCTCGATGTCTTCGATGCTGCGCACCTCGGCGCCATAGGCGCTCGCCAGCTCTTTGGCGGCCTTCTCGAACGCATCGGCAACGGCAACCAGTTTGGCCTGCGGATTGGAGCCGACGGCGCGGGCGTGGACCTTGCCGATGCGGCCGGCACCGAGGAGAGCGAAGCGAACGGTCATGGGTATTTCCTCTGGGGGGATGGGTTAGAGAGAGTTGTGTCCGCACCTTCTCTGAGGAAGGGGCAAGATTGCTTCAAGCACGCATATCGTCCTTAAAACAGGGTGATCGTCCTGTTTTAGGCTGCGAGTTCCGCCTCCCCGGTCTTGGCGCCGGTGATGTAGGAGACGATATCGTTTCCGTCGGTGTTCTCCTTGCGCAGATTGGCGACGATGCGGCCGCGCCGGAACACGACGATACGGTCGCAGAGATCGAACACCTGGCGCATATTGTGGCTGATCAGGATCAGCGGCTCGCCATTGTCCTTGAGCGTACGGACGATGTTTTCGACCTGCGCGGTCTCCTGCACGCCAAGGGCAGCCGTTGGCTCGTCCATGATGATCAGCTTGGAAGCGAAGGTTGCCGTCCGGGCGATCGCCACGCACTGGCGCTGGCCGCCCGACATGTGGCGGATGGTGTTGGACAGATTGGGGATCTTCACCGCCGTGCGGACGAGCGCCGCCTCGGTCGCTTTGCGCATGTATTTGCGGTCGAGGATCGAGAACGGGCCGAGGTTGAACAAAACCTTCTCGCGGCCTAGGAACAGGTTCGAAGGCACGTCGAGATCGTCGGCCAGCGCCAGGTTCTGGAACACGGTCTCAATGCCGGCCGTACGGGCCTCGATCGGCCCGGCAAAATTCACTTCCATGCCGTCGAACCAGATCTGGCCGCTTGTGCGCTGCTCGACGCCGGTGATCTGGCGCACGAAGGTCGATTTGCCGGCGCCGTTGTCGCCCATGATGGCGACATGCTCGCCCTTGCGCAGCTCGAAATTCGCGCCTTCCAGCGCATGCACGCCGCCATAGCGCTTGGTCAGGTTTTCGGTCTTCAGGACGATGTCTGACATGGTCATGCCCTCATTGCCCGCAGGCGTTGGCGCCACTGGTCGAGAACCACCGCACCGACGATGATCACGCCCTTGACCATCTCCTGGTAGTAGGCGTCGAGGCGCAGGAAGGTGAAGCCGGAGATGATGACGCCGAAGATCAGCGAGCCGATAACCGTGCCGATGATCGAGCCGCGCCCGCCCGACAGGGAGACGCCGCCGATGACCGCCATGGCGATGGCGTCGAGCTCGTACATCACGCCCATGCCGGACTGCGCGGTCAGGTTCTTGGAGCTCAGCACCACGGCGGCGAGCGCTGCGAGAATGCCGGCGATGACGTAGACCAGGATCTTGTGGTTGGCGATCTTGATGCCGGACATGCGCGCGGCATCTTCGTTGGAGCCGATCGCATAACAGTGCTTGCCGTACCTGGTGTAGGTCATGATCAGCTGGAACAGGATGGCCAGCGACAGGAAGATGACGACGGGCATCAGGCCTTTGCCGATGCCGGCGAAACTCTCGGTGGGAAACGAGATCGGCTGGCCCTTGGACCACCATTTGGCGATACCGCGCGCGGTCACCATCATGCCGAGCGTGGCGATGAACGGCGGAATGCGCGTGTAGGCGATCAGCGCGCCATTGACCAGGCCGGCGAACAGGCCGCAGGCGATCGCCACCAGCAGCGGCACGATGACAGGCAGGTCCGTCCAGCCTTGCGCCAAAAACATCGCCTTGGGATTGGGGTTGCCGTTGACCGTCGCCACCTGGGCGAAGCTCATGGCGATCATGGCGGTCGCGCCGACGATCGAGCCCGAGGACAGGTCGATGCCGCCGGTGATGATCACTTGCGTCACGCCGATGGCGATGATGCCGACGATCGACACCTGCAGGATGATGATCTGCAGGCGCGCTTCGTTGAAGATGCCGCCGACGTCGCTGCGTGTGTTGAACAGGAAGCTGTCGCCGAGAAAGACGCGGCCGATCAGTTCGAAGATGACGACGAGAATGACCAATGCCAGGAAAACATTGAACTCGGCCGGCCATGTGCGCTTCCTCGCATCATAGCCGACGCCGCCGACGCCATGAGATGTCTGTGCCACGTATCCTGTCTCCATCAGCCGCGGTCGCCCTCGCGCCGTGCCGGCGCCGAGGGAGAGAGGGGAGCGGCGCTGTCGCGATCGAGAGCGCCGCTCCGTATCGAACCGTTGGCGGCTCAGTTCTTCTTCAGGAACTTGTCGATGTTGGCCGGCGTCACCAGCTGGAAGGGCACGTAGACCTTGTGCTCGACCTTCTCGCCCTTGGAGAGCTTGAGCGCCGCATCGAGAGCGCCGGCGCCCTGGCCGGCCGCGTCCTGGAACACGGTTACGTCGAGGTCGCCCGCCTGCATTGCCGCCAGCGCGTCCTGGGTGGCATCGACGCCGCCGACGACAACCGCCTTCATGTCGATGTTGCCGGCCTTCATCGCCTGGATGGCGCCGATGGCGCTTTCGTCATTGTTGGCGATGACGCCGTCGAACGGCTTGCCGGTCGACAGCCAGTTGGTCATCAGGTTCTGCGCCTCGTCGCGGTTCCAGTTCGACGTCTGCTTGTCGATGATCTTGATGAAGCTGCAATCCGGCGTCGCGATCACATCGTCGATGTCCTTGGTGCGCTGCACGGCGGCCTGGTTGGAAAGCTCGCCCATGATCACATAGACATTGGCTTCCTTCTTGCCGGCTTCCTTGAACAGGCGGCAGACTTCCTTGGTCTCGAGCGTGCCGGAATCGGCTTCGTTCGAGGCGACGAAGGCCTGGTTGTCGGGCAGCGTGTCGACATTGACCGGCTCGCGGTTGACATAGACCAGCGGGATCTTGGCGGCCGCCGCGGCATCCGACATCGCCTGCGTGGCCGAAGTGTCGACCGGGTTGACGATGATGGCATCGACGCCCGAGGCGGCGAAGTTCTTGATCTGGTCGAGCTGCTTGGCAACGTCGTTCTGCGCGTCCTCGACCTGCAGCTCCACGCCGCTCATGCCCTTGGCCTGCTCGATCATGCCGTTGCGCAGCACGGTCAGGAAGTTGTCGTCGAACTTGGCCATCGACACGCCAACCTTGGCGGCCAAGGCGGATGAGCTCATCAGCGCCGCGAAGGCGACGCCCAAAATCAATTTCTTCATTGTGTTTCTCCTCCACATATTGGTGTCCGGTTTCACCGATTTATCCGGAATCCCCGATCTCCCCGGGGAATCTCTCCCTGATATCTTTTCTATTCCGGATGACGCTTGCCTCCTGGCTGGAACGTCAAGCCCTCTGTTTGAAACAGATGTTCCGGAACGAAAGAACCAAAATACACAGATGATGAAATATTTATTCCATTTCACATCGGGGCGTCAAGGGCGATTCCGCGGCCTGCGGGCCGATTTACGCATCGCTCTGATGGATTCTATCATTTGCCTCGGCGGCCTTGCGCGGCGGCGGGCTAGATGTTTTCCGGCAGGTAGATGTCAAAGGGCAGGAAGGTCTGGCCCGGAGCGTTGGCGGCGCCGGTTTCGATGGCATGCGCCATCAGGTCGACAAGCTCACGGCACAAAGCGGCGAGCGGGGTCGAGATCACCATAGTGAGGATGTTGTCGGCGAGTGCCGCGCGCGATTCGGCGTTGATCTCGTTGCAGACGACCACCGGCATGGTCGCGGGTTTCGCTGCCCGCAGTGCCGAGACCGCGCCTTCCATGCCGCCGCCGGCGACGTAGCAGCCGGCAAGATCCGGATAACGCGCCAGAAGATCGATCATCGCGTCATGGGTCACCTGGTTGGCTTCCAGATTGACCAGCGTTTCAAGCACGCTGAACTCCGGCGCATGCTCGCGGAAGAAGGAGCGAAAGCCGATCTCACGCAGCTCATGGCCGTGGAAGCGGTGGCTGCCGACGAAGAGGGCGACCTTGCCGGGCCGCTTGGCTGCTTTGGAGATCATCCATGCGGCGGTGCGCCCGACCTTGCGGTTGTCGAGGCCGATATAGCCCTCCCGGATGCCGGCGGCAAAGTCGGACAGCACCGAAAAGACCGGCTGCCCTCTCGCCTTCAAGGTTTCCACGACCGCTGTCAGGGTCGGATGGTCCGGACCGACAACGGCGATTGCCCTCGATTTCGCCGCCAGCCTGCGCATCTGGGAGGCGATTTCGTCGGGAGCCAGGGAACTGGCGAAATCGATGGTCGCAACGCCGCGGAAGCGTTGCGATTGCGAGATGGCCAGTTCAAGTTCCCGCGCGAAGTCGCCGTAGAAGGCATCATTGCCCCGCAGCAGCAGGAAGCCCAGCCGGTACTCCGGCAATTCCTGGCGCATGCGCTGCTTGATGAGGCCGGCGGCGTGGTAGCCGATATCGGTAGCGGTCTCGTAGACGCGGCGCGCTGTCTCTTCGCGCACCGGCAGCCGGTTGTTCAGCACGCGGTCGACGGTGGCGACACTGACGCCCGAGATGCGCGCCAGATCTGATATTGTCGGCCGCTTCACCATGCTTGCCTCGTCGGATTTGCTTGAGCCTTCGTACATCATCCTGATGGGAAATGATAGAAACTATCTTTGTGATGTTGAGTCTATCATCGGTCGGCGTTACTTTGATGCTCGAAACCAAGGGATTTCACGGCATCGCTCTGGCGGATGCCTTTGCCGAGGGAGGCAAATCATGTCCACTGCGCCGTCCCGGCGTGACTACAGCCTGATCGGCCGCGACGCCAGGCTCGCCGTCGAGACCGGCCTGTCGGCCGCCGAGTGGTATCACACCGACGTACCGCGCAAGCAGATGAAGGAGCTGATGCAGCGCTCCGACGGGCCGGCGATCCGCGATACGGCAATCTGGTTCGCCGCGCTGATCGTCAGCGGCGCCGGCGGCGCCTGGTTCTGGGGCACATGGTGGTGCGTGCCGTTCTTCTTCGTCTATGGCGTCCTCTACGGTTCGTCGACGGATTCACGCTGGCACGAATGTGGGCACGGCACCGCCTTCCGGACGCAGTGGATGAATGATGTGGTCTATCAGATCGCCTGCTTCATGATCATGCGCAATCCGGTGACCTGGCGCTGGAGCCACACGCGCCACCACACCGACACCGTCATCGTCGGCCGCGACCCGGAAATCTCGGTCATGCGGCCGCCGGACCTGGTTCGCGCCGTCCTGGGCTTCGTCGGCGTGCTCGACGCCTGGCATGCGATGAGCGATATGCTGCGCAACGCCGCCGGCAACATCAGCGCGGCGGAAAAGACCTTCATTCCCGAGCAGGAACAGCCCAAGGCGATCCGGATCGCCCGCATCTGGACGGCGATCTATGCCGCCACCATCGCGCTGGCGTTCTACACCGGTTCGTTTCTGCCGCTGATGCTGGTTGGCCTGCCCAGGCTCTATGGCGCCTGGCATCACGTCATGGTCGGGCTGCTGCAGCATGGCGGCCTGGCCGATAACGTCACCGACCACAGGCTGAACAGCCGCACCGTCTACATGAACCCGATCAGCCGCTTCATCTACTGGAACATGAACTACCATGTCGAGCATCACATGTTCCCGATGGTGCCCTATCATGCGCTGCCGAGGCTGCACGAACTGATCAAGCACGATCTGCCGGAACCGACACCGTCGATCCTGGCCGGCTATCGCGAGATGATCCCGGTCTTCCTGCGCCAGCTGCGCAACGAGGACTATTTCCTCAAACGCGAGCTGCCGCCGACCGCACGGCCATATCGCGAAGAATTCCACAACGACACTATCGTCGCCGCGGCGGAATGATCGTGCTTCCATCCGATCTGGACTGTTTATTTTAACGCAATTCCGGGCGGAAAACCGCTGCGCACTTTTTCTGGATTGCTTTTAGGGAGGACTTGAATGAGCGACTGGGTCGAGGCCTGCGCCACCGGCGACATAGACGAGGAGGATGTGATGCGCTTCGACCATGGCGGCCGCACCTTCGCCATCTATCGCAGCCCCGACGACGAGTTCTTCGCCACCGACGGCCTTTGTACGCATGAAAAGGTGCACCTGGCCGACGGGCTGGTGATGGATGACATCATCGAATGCCCCAAGCACAATGGCCGCTTCAACTACAAGACGGGTGACGCCCGCGGCGCCCCGGTCTGCGTCAATCTCAAGACCTATCCGGTCAAGGTCGATGCCGGCAAAGTCCTGATCCAGATCGGATGACTGACATGGCGGGGGGGATGCTCATCATCGGCGCCGGCGAATGCGGCGGGCGGGCGGCATTGGCGCTGCGCGACCTCGATTATCGGGGGCCGGTGACGCTGGTCGGCGACGAGCCGCATCTGCCCTACGAGCGCCCGCCTCTGTCCAAGGAGGCGATGGCCAGCGATGCGCCCGAGATCAAGGCGATCGCCAGCGACGCCATTCTGGCCGAGAAATCGATCCGGCATATCCATTCCGTCCAGGCCGTGGCGATCGATCGCGCGGCGCATGCGGTGCGCCTGTCGGACGGATCGGTCCTGCCTTACGACAAGCTCCTGCTGGCAACCGGTTCGACCCCGCGCAAGCTGCCGATGCCGGGGCTGGGTCCGCGCTGCGTCTATCTCAGAACCTTCACTGACGCGCTCGCCATTCGCGCGCATCTCAACCGTGGTAACCGTATCGCCATCATCGGCGGCGGTTTCATCGGTCTCGAACTCGCGGCCGCGGCCCGCAAGCTAGGCGCTGCGGTCACCGTTATCGAGGCGCAGCCGCGCATCCTGATGCGCGGCGTGCCGGCCGAGATCGCCGAAATTATCCACGATGCACACATCGCCGAGGGCGTTGATATTCTGTGCGGGGACGGCATCGCGTCCATCGCCGACGACGGCAACAAGGTGCGCATAGCGCTTGCCGGCGGCCGGGAAATCGTCGCCGACCTCGCGATCATCGGCATCGGCGCCGTGCCGGTGACCGGGCTTGCGGCCGAAGCTGGGCTGGCGATCGACAACGGCATTGCCGTCGATGCCGAGCTGCGCAGCAGCGATCCCGACATCTTTGCCGCCGGCGATTGCTGCTCGTTTCCGCTCGCCGTCTATGGCGGCCGCCGCGTACGGCTGGAAGCCTGGCGCAACGCCCAGGAGCAGGGCGCGCTGGCGGCGAGGAATATGCTGGGTGCCGGCGAGGCGCATGCGGCGGTGCCATGGTTCTGGTCGGATCAATATGGTCTGTCCCTGCAGATTGCCGGGCTGTCCGACGAAGGCAGCAGCACCGTGCGCCGCGACCTCGGCGACGGCGCTTTCATCCTCTTCCATCTGGCCCAGGACGGCAGGCTGGTGGCGGCCAGCGGCATCGGCCCCGGCAACGCGGTCGCCCGCGACATCAGGCTGGCTGAAATGCTGATCGGCAAGCGCGCGAAGCCGGCGCCGGAAGCACTGGGATCGCAGGACGTCAAGCTGAAGTCGCTGCTGGCGGCTTGAGCCTGCTCTGCCCCTTGTGGGAAGGGTAATCGCATATGGAATTCCTGAGATGTCTGCCCGGCACCGACCCCCACCCCTAACCCCTCCCCACAAGGGGAAGGGAGACTTCCGTCGGCGCCGACCTAGGCTAGTCGCCTGACTTTTCGGCGCCAAAGAAGAATAAAAGGCACGCGACAGCGTTCCCTCCCCCTTGTGGGGAGGGTTAGGGTGGGGGTCCTTCTTCGCAAGAGTCCATATGCGATACCCTCCCCACAAGCGGGAGGTAGAGGCCTGAGCTCAAACCCGCTAAAACAGCGCCTTCAGCTCCGCCAATTTGTCATTCACCAGCCAGCCATAGTAATTCTCTTCCGGCAGCTTTTCCGGCTCGCCGGCGGCGCGGCGCCTGTCGTTCTCAGCTTTCAAGGCATCGGCGCGCTGCTCCGGATTGCCGACATTGTAGAGCGTGGCGGTCAGCCCGGGATTGCCCGAAATGTCGAAGCCGGCAATGCTTTTGTAGGCATCGATCGATTTCCGGATCGTCGCGGCGACGTAGGGCAGCGTCAGGTCGGGATCCATGATGGTCTTGTAGACCGAATTGGGATCGCCGACGTCGAGCCTGGGCAGGCCGGAAACCTTGTGCACCAGATCGCTCATCTGTAGGGCGGTCAGCGGATTGAGCTGACCCAGGCCGAAGGTCTGGCCGGCATAATAGGGCTGGAAGAAGGTGGCGCCGAAACGGTCGTCGGGAAAGTTCGTCCCGCCGACGCTCTTGCCGCGAAACGAACGGTTCCACACCTGTTCGCGGCATTCCCACAGATCGTAGCTGTCGGACATCCCTGCGCATTTCTTGAATTCCGGCCGCTGCACGAAATCGGTGATGTCCTCGCCGTCATAGGCGAAGGACAGCTTGCTGGAGAGATAGGAGATCGCCTTGACGTAGTAGGTCTGCAGCCGGTCATAGGCATCGACATTGTAGGTGTGCTCGCCGACGATGGCGCCGACGATGTGCAAGGGATCGATGCCGTAGGTGGCGGCTGCCTTCTTGATCTTGCCGCGCAGATCGGCGTCGTTCTGCAGCAGGGCGTAGACCTTGCGGTACTTCGCCTGGAAGCTGGTGTTGGTCGCTTGCGTGCGCCGGCTGGACGCGCCCGGAATATCGGGCTGCACGGCATTGCGATTTCCCGGCGGCACCAATGTCGCTGCCTCGGCGGCGAACAGCGTCGCCGCCAGCGTCAAGCCGAGAATAACCAGGATCAGTTTTTTCATGCACCCGCCGCCCAAGCAATTCCAGGAAAAGTGTGAAACGGTTTTCCGGAATTGCGTCAAACCAAGAGATCGAGAATTGCCGCGCAAACTAGGTAAAGCTCTTGGTCGAGTCGAGAGCGCCCCTTCACCCGGCACTACGAAAGCTGGCCAGATGATACCATCTGGCCACACATGATTTTGCTGGCCGGAAAATGTTGCCTGGACCGGCGCCGGAACGTTCCGGCGCCGTCGTTCAAAGGATGAACCGCGACAGGTCGGTATTCCTGGACAGGTCGCCGACATGCTTTTCCACATAGGCGGCGTCGATGGTGACGCTGGTTCCGTTGCGGTCGGGCGCGTCGTAGGAGATTTCGTCCAGCACCCGTTCCATCACTGTCTGCAGTCGTCTTGCGCCGATGTTCTCGACGCTGGCGTTGAGGTCGACGGCAATGCCGGCCAGCGAATCGATCGCGTCGTCGGTGAAGGTCAGGTCGACGCCCTCGGTCTTCATCAGAGCGATATACTGCTTGATCAGGCTGGCCTCTGTCTCGGTCAGGATACGGACGAAATCGTCCTTCTCCAGCGCCCGCAGCTCGACCCGGATCGGCAGGCGGCCCTGCAATTCCGGCAACAGGTCTGACGGCTTGGACACGTGGAACGCACCCGAGGCGATGAACAGGATGTGGTCGGTCTTCAGAGGTCCGTATTTGGTCGCCACCGTGGTGCCTTCGATCAGCGGCAGCAGGTCGCGCTGCACGCCTTCGCGGGAAACGCCGGCGCCCATGCCGCCTTCACGCGACGCGATCTTGTCGATCTCGTCGAGGAAGACGATGCCGTCATTCTCCGTCGCATCGAGCGCCCGGCGCACCACCTCGTCCTGGTCGAGCAGCTTGTCGGACTCGTCGTTGACCAGCAGGTCGTAGGATTCCTTCACCGTCGTCTTGCGCATCTTGGTCTTCTTGCCGCCCATCGCCTTCGACAGCATGTCGTTGATGTTCAGCACGCCGATATTGGCGCCCGGCATACCGGGGATTTCGAAGCCGGGCATGCCGCCAGCGCCGGTGTCGGCGACCTCGACCTCGATCTCCTTGTCATCGAGTTCGCCGTCGCGCAGCTTCTTGCGGAACGAGTCGCGGGTGGCCGGGCTCGCCGTCTTGCCGACCAATGCTTCCAGTACGCGTTCCTCGGCGTTGACGTGGGCGCGCGCCTTGACGTCCTCGCGCATCTTCTCGCGCACCAGGCCGATGGCGATCTCGACCAGGTCTCGGATGATCTGCTCGACATCGCGGCCGACATAGCCAACCTCGGTGAACTTGGTTGCCTCGACCTTGACGAAAGGCGCACCGGCGAGCCGCGCCAGGCGGCGCGAGATTTCCGTCTTGCCGACGCCGGTCGGCCCGATCATCAGGATGTTCTTCGGCATCACCTCTTCGCGCATCTGGCCTTCCAGCTGCTGGCGGCGCCAGCGGTTGCGCAAGGCGATGGCCACGGCGCGCTTGGCGTCCTTCTGGCCGATGATGAAACGGTCGAGTTCCGAAACGATTTCGCGGGGAGAAAATGTGCTCATATCACTAGATTCCACTTTGCCACTGCTTGATGGAACTCGAACGGATGCAGCAGCATGATCACGTTGAGTGTCAGATTGTCCCGGATGAGATAGCCGGTACCGAGTTCGAAGATGATGGCAAGGCTGACGATCACCCATATAGGTAGCCTTCGCGCCATCACAAATCCCAGCACCATGGCCAGTGTGTCGGACACCGAATTGATGATGCTGTCGCCGTAATAGTCGAGCGAGATGGTGCCGGCGCGGTAGCGCTCGATGATGAATGGGCTGTTTTCGAGCAGCTCCCAGCCGCCTTCGATGAAGACGGCGAACGCCAGCCTCAAGCCGATCGGCGAACGCGGGAACAGGAACCGCGCCAGCGCATAGAACAGGAAGCCGTGGATGATGTGCGAGAACGTATACCAGTCCGAAATGTGCTGGGAATTTTCCGAACTCTGCACGACGCCATGCCAGAGCTTGACGTAGCCGCAGGTGCAGATCGGCGTTCGCCCCATGCCGTAGAGCGCCCCGGCCTGGAAGATGATCAGGGCGAGGACGAGCAGAAGCCCCATCCGCCAGCTGTCTTCATAGGCCGAATAGCTGCTCTCCGTGGCCGGTGTCGTCATCGGTTCATTCCCCCTCGTTTCGCGTCGCCGTCTCGATCATCATAAAGCCTTGTCACGCCTTCAGCGGCGGTAGCCGGCGGATCACGGCAGCCGGCAAGGTGGGTTTGACCACAATCCGCCGGATACGCTGCCAGCCAGCCCCGAACAGAATAATCAGCGCGCCAACAACGACCAGGATCAAGGCAAAAGGCGGGATACCCGTCGAATCGGAGGCGGAATTCACCAGATAATAGATGCCCAGCGAGCCGAAGTAAGCCAATGTAGGAACCAGAAGCGAACGGCGGTCTATGGCCAGCGCGACATAGAGGAAGCCAAGGATCAGGACCGTCAGCATGATGGTTGCATTGGCGTCCGGCGCGATATGTCCGAATACGACGTTCTGGCCGGTCGCCATGATAAAGAGCGGATGCACCAGCATGGGCGCCGAGACGACATGCAGCCAGAAAGCGCAATCGGACCAGATCTTGCGTCGATCCCTGTCGTAAATGTCAAAAGCTACACCCGTTGCGAACACGATCAGGCCGCAGATCAGCGGCATGTAAAGTGCCGCTCGGAGCAATTCGGGAACATCCTCAATACGCGGCGGCGCAATCGCACCCGCTGTCACGCTGTCATACAGGATTATCGCCGTTTGCAGGAAGGCAAGCAGTGTAAAGGCGATGGCGATAGCCCCGGCAATGATGGGGACGCGAAAGCGCCAGAAATAGATCGCCGCCGCAATTATTCCTCCGCCCAGGAACAGATATCCGGCCTGGGACGCCGTCTGGCGCAACGCCAATAGCTGCCAGATGGTCTCCGGCTTGCGTATGCCGAAGCTGGCCTCCACTTGTAGCGCCAGAGCGGCCAGAATGGCGGCCATGAAAATCAGGGCAAGCACGGACGACGATAATTTCATCCGGTGCTGACGCGTGACAATTTCGGCGAGCCCCCAGGCGAAAACCGCGAGGATGCCGGCGATCCAGAATGTCTGGCCTGGAAGCAAGGTGGTGAGGACAAAGAAGAAGCCGGCGCTGAGCAGAACGGTTCCAACGGTGACGAACAGATCGTTGCCGCCGCCGACCAGCCGCAGGTTTTCCTCGTCACCCTCGTCATCGGCGCGCCTGACCTCGGGGGCGAGAGCGACCGCGCGTTCCATGGCCTCCAACTGATCGCGCAGGGTCTGCGAGATCAAACCTTTCGCGACTGCCTTGTCGAGTGTTTCGGCGCTGATCAATTGGGCTCCTGCGTCGCGTCGCGCGCCATCATCAAGGCAGGCCCGTACTCCGATGTTCTGGTGTCAAAGGCAACAAAGCCAGCCTTTTCATAGGCGCGGATGGCCCTGACATTGGCGGGATCAGGATCGATGATGACGCGCGGCACGCCTTCGTCGAAAAGCTGTTCGACGAACTGGCGCACGATTGCCGAGCCATGGCCGAGCCCGACCAGCTCCGGCCGGCCGATCGACAGGTCGATGCCGAGCGTGCCGAACGGCTGGTCGGCATAGGGATGGCCGTCCTCCAGATGCGGATCATAGGTCTGCAGATAACCGATCGGCTTGCCGTCGAGTTCGATAATCAGCGGCTCGACGGAAATCGAGTCGATGTGCTCGCGGATCTGCGCGATCTCGATCTCGGGATCGTCCCACCACTCGGCGACATGCGGTTCGGCGAGCCAGCCGGCGATCATCGGCAGGTCTTTCTCGGTCACCGGCCGAAAATCATAGCTATCTTCTTGTTGGACCATGATCTCTGGACGAACGGAACCGTTCGTCCGAGAAAACCGGTTTCCACGTTTCGGGATCATGGTCGGCCCGCTCAGCCGACATCGAGCGTTTCGACGACGAAGCTGTTGTTGGTGTAGACGCAGATGTCGGATGCGATCTGCATCGCCTTGCGGGCGATCTCCTCGGCATCCTTGTCGCTGTCCATCAGCGCGCGTGCCGCCGCCAGCGCGTAATTGCCGCCCGAACCGATGGCCATGACACCAAATTCGGGTTCGAGCACGTCGCCGGTGCCGGTCAGCGCCAGCGACACCGACTTGTCGGCCACCAACATCATCGCTTCCAGCCGGCGCAGATAGCGGTCGGTTCGCCAGTCCTTGGCGAGCTCGACGCAGGCGCGCGTCAGCTGGTCTGGATATTGTTCGAGCTTGGCCTCGAGCCGTTCCAGCAGCGTGAAGGCGTCGGCGGTGGCGCCGGCGAAGCCGGCGATCACATTGCCGCCCTTGCCGATGCGGCGCACCTTTTTGGCGTTGCCCTTCATGATGGTCTGGCCAAGGCTGACCTGGCCGTCGCCGGCGATCACCACCTTGTTGCCCTTGCGCACCGTCACGATGGTCGTGGCGTGCATGGTCAGTTCATTGGACATTTACTGGCTCCGAGCAGCGCCATCCCGATAAGGCGATTGGCGCGGTACGAGTAACTTTGATTGGCCATATGTATGCATGGGGCCGGTGATTGCAAATCGCTCTCTGGCAAGGCCGATACCGCTGTCAGAGGCAACTGGCAATCGCCGGATCATGCTGCTAGAAGGCTTTCGTTTTCAAGCCTGCGAGCGCTTGAAGCCTCTGAGCCGGTCACGATGTGAACCTCTGGGACAAGGATAGAGTGATGCCGCCCCGTTCCGCCGAAGCAAGCCGCAAGACCAAGGAAACCGACATCTCCGTGGCGGTCCATGTCGACGGCTCCGGCAAGTCGGATATCGCCACGGGCGTCGGCTTCTTCGACCATATGCTGGACCAGCTGTCGCGCCACTCCCTGATCGACATGACGGTCAGGGCGAAGGGCGATCTGCACATCGACGACCACCACACGGTCGAGGACACCGGCATCGCGCTCGGCCAGGCGCTGGCCAAGGCACTGGGCGAGCGGCGCGGCATCATGCGTTATGCCTCGATCGACCTTGCCATGGACGAGACGCTGACGCGCGCCGCGATCGACGTGTCCGGCCGTCCCTTCCTGGTCTGGAACGTTTCCTTCTCATCGCCGAAGATCGGCACCTTCGACACCGAGCTGGTGCCCGAATTCTTCCAGGCGCTGGCGCAGAATGCCGGCATCACGCTGCATGTCACCAATCACTACGGCGCCAACAACCATCACATCGCCGAGACCTGCTTCAAGGCGGTGGCGCGCGCGCTGCGCGCGGCTCTCGAACGCGATCCGCGCCAGCCGGATGCGGTTCCCTCCACCAAGGGATCGTTGAAGGGATAAGGCAATGGCCACCTATGTCGTGATGGAACCGCCAGGCCGCAGCGAAAAGGCCGATGCCACGGCCTTTGTCCGCGATGGCTTCACCTGGCTGGGCCTTCTGGTGCCGCCGCTATGGTTCGCCTGGCATCGGCTGTGGATCGAGGCGGCGCTTGCCTTCGTCGTCATGGGCCTGCTTTCGATGCTGGGCCAGAAGCTCGGCCTTGGTCTGGCCGGGTCGTTGCTGTCGTTGCTGGTTTCGCTCTATGTCGGACTGGAAGGGCAAGGCCTGCGCATCGCGGCACTTCGCCGGCGCGGTTGGCACGAATGGGGCGCGGTCGAAGCCGGTTGGCTCGACGATGCTGACACGCGCTATGCGCTCGAGGCGGAAGCGCTTCCCGATCAGGCCGCACCGGCACCGCGCATGGTCCCGGACGCTGCCCTGGCGCGGCCGTCGCAGCCGGGCATGGCGCTGGGGCTGACCCACATCCCGGGAAGAAGCTGATGCGGGTTGCGATCATCGATTACGGTTCGGGCAATCTGCGCTCGGCCACCAAGGCTTTCGAGCGCGCGGCGCGGGAAGCCGGCATATCGGCTGCTATCGACCTGACATCGGATGCCGAACGGGTGCGCACGGCCGACCGCATCGTCCTGCCCGGCGTCGGCGCCTATGCCGACTGCGCGGCCGGCTTGCATGCCCTCGAAGGCATGTGGGAAGCGGTCGAGGAGGTGGCTATCGACAAGGGCCGGCCGTTCCTCGGCATCTGCGTCGGCATGCAGCTGATGTCCGAGCGCGGCCTGGAAAAGACAATCACCAACGGCTTCGGCTGGGTATCAGGTGACGTCAAGGAGATCACGCCGGCCGATCCGACGCTGAAGATCCCGCAGATCGGCTGGAACACGATCGAGCTCAAGCGCCAGCATCCGCTGTTTGCCGGCATACCGACTGGCGCAAGCGGGCTGCATGCCTATTTCGTGCATTCCTACCATCTCGATGCGGGCAAGGCGGAAGAGGTTCTGGCGGTCGCCGACTATGGCGGCCCGGTGACGGCGGCCGTCGCCCGCGACAATCTCGTCGGCACGCAGTTTCACCCGGAAAAGAGCCAGGCGCTGGGCTTGGCGCTGATCACCAATTTCCTGCGCTGGAGCCCTGAAAACCGATGAGCAAGAAGGGCTACTGGATGGCGATGGTCGAGGTGACCGATCCGGAAAATTATCCGCTATACATTGCCGCCAACAAAGCGGCTTTCGACAAATATGGCGCAAAATTCCTGACCCGCGGCGGTCGGTCGTCGAGCCCGGAAGGGCCATCGGGCAATCGCCATGTCATCATCGAGTTCGAGAGCTACGCGGTCGCACTCGCCTGCTTCCATTCGCCCGAATACCAGGCGGCGCTGAAATTCCGACGCCTCTATTCGACGTCGCATTTCGCCATTGTGGAAGGCGCCTGAACGGATGATCCTTTTCCCGGCGATAGATCTCAAGGACGGCCAGTGCGTGCGCCTCAGGCATGGCGACATGGCGACCGCGACCATCTACAACGATGATCCTGCCGCCCAGGCGCGAGCCTTCGAGCAACAGGGCTTCGAATGGCTGCATGTCGTCGACCTCAACGGCGCCTTCCAGGGCCAGAGCGTCAACAGTGCGGCGGTCGGCGCCATCCTCAAGGCAACGAAGAACCCGGTGCAGCTCGGCGGCGGCATCCGCACGCTGGCGCAGATCGAGGATTGGCTCGATCGCGGGCTGGCCCGCGTCATCCTCGGCACGGTGGCGGTGCGCGATCCCGACCTGGTCAAGCAGGCCTGCAAGGCGTTTCCGGGCAAGGTCGCCGTCGGCATCGACGCCAAGGGCGGCAAGGTCGCCGTCGAGGGCTGGGCCGAGGCGTCGAGCCTTGGCGTCATCGAACTGGCGAGGAAATTCGAGGGCGCCGGCGTCGCCGCCATCATCTACACCGACATCGACCGCGACGGCGTTTTGACCGGCATCAATTGGGACGCCACCATCGACCTCGCCGATGCCGTGTCGATCCCGGTGATCGCTTCCGGCGGCCTCGCCTCGATCGCCGACATCGTGCGCATGACCATGCCCGATGCGCAAAAGCTCGAAGGCGCGATCTCCGGGCGCGCGCTCTATGACGGCCGCATCGATCCGGCCGAGGCCCTGGCGATCCTCCAGGGCAGGGCGGAGCCGCGGACGTGAAAATTTCCATCATCCTGGCCTCCTATGACAGCGGCCATTACCATGGCGGCATGGGCCAAGGTCCGGACGCGCTGGTCTCGGGCGGGCTCGTCGAAGCCTTGACGATGGCCGGTCACGACGTCGCGGTCGGGGACATCGGCAAGGTCGGAGACGATCAGGAGCGCGAGATCGCCACCGGCTTTGCCGTCTGCAACGCGGTTGCGAGCGAGGTTCGCCTTGCCCGTGACGCCGGTCGGTTTCCCATCGTCCTTGCGGGAAACTGCCTGACCAGCGCCGGCGCGGTCGCCGGTGAGGACGCCGATGCGATCATCTGGGCCGACCAGCATGGCGACCTGAACACGCCCGAGACATCCACATATGGCTTTCTCGACGGCATGGCGCTGGCGACGGTGCTTGGCCTGTGCTGGCGGCCGATGGCGTCGGCCATTCCCGGCTTCAGGCCGATCGATCCGTCGCGTTGCGTGCTCGTCAACGCGCGCGATCTCGATCCGGCGGAAAGACAGCTTCTCGAGACCTTGCCGATCGTGCGGACGGAATGCTCCGGGGTGGCCCAGGCGGCCGAAAGACTGAAGATCGCCGGCGCCAGACGCGTGCACATGCATCTCGATATGGACGTGCATGATCCCCGGGAGCTGCAGGCCAACCGCTATATCACTTCGGGCGGCCCGAGCCCGGAACAGCTGCGCGACGCCACTTGCGCCATGGCGCTGGCGGTGCCGGTCGTCGGCATCACCGTCTCCGCCTACGACCCGGCCTTCGACGCCCAGGCCGATGTTCCGCCGCTGGTTGGCCAGTTGCTGAACGATCTCATCGCCACGATAGAGGGCCGCTGATGCTGAAAGCCCGTGTCATCCCCTGTCTCGACGTCAAGAACGGCCGTGTCGTCAAGGGCGTCAACTTCGTCGATCTCGTCGACGCCGGCGATCCGGTCGAGGCGGCCAAGGCCTATGACGCGGCCGGCGCCGACGAACTCTGCTTCCTCGACATCACCGCTTCGTCGGACAATCGCGAAACCATCTTCGACGTCATCGCACGCACCGCCGAACAATGTTTCATGCCGCTGACCGTCGGGGGCGGCGTGCGCCAGGTCGCCGATATCAGGAAGCTGCTCTTGGCCGGCGCCGACAAGGTGTCGATCAACACGGCCGCGGTGAAGAACCCGGATTTTGTTGCCGAGGCCGCCGACAAGTTCGGCAACCAGTGCATCGTCGTCGCCATCGACGCCAAGAAGGTGTCGAGCACCAGTGAGACCGACCGCTGGGAGATCTTCACCCATGGCGGCCGCGAAAAGACCGGCATCGATGCGGTCGAGTTCGCCCGGAAAATGGTCGATCGCGGCGCCGGCGAGATCCTGCTGACCTCGATGGATCGGGACGGCACCAAGGCCGGCTACGACATCGCGCTGACCCGCGCGATATCAGACGCCGTGCGCGCGCCGGTGATCGCTTCCGGCGGTGTCGGCACGCTCGACCACATGGTCGAAGGCATTCGCGACGGCCATGCCGGCGCGGTTCTGGCGGCGTCCATCTTCCATTTCGGCACCTACACGATAGCGCAGGCCAAGGCACATATGGCCGCCGCGGGGCTGCCGATGCGGCTGGACTCTGTGAATAATCGGCCCTAAAGCATGATCCCGAAAAGTGGGAACCGTTTTTCGGAAAAAGATCATGCTTAAACAAGCAGATAGATGACGGCCATGACCGAGTTTTCACTGTCAGATCTGGAAAAAATCGTCGGGGAACGCGCCCATTCCGGCGACCCGGACTCGTGGACGGCAAAACTGTTCGCGCGCGGCATCGACAAGGCGGCGCAGAAGCTCGGCGAGGAGGCGGTAGAGACGGTGATTGCCGCCGTCAAGGGCGACAAACAGGCCATCGTTTCGGAAAGTGCCGATCTTATATATCATTGGCTTGTCGTTCTCGGCCTCTCCGGGGTTCCGCTGAGCGACGTGCTCAGGGAACTCGAAGGCCGCACCGGGCGTTCGGGGATCGCCGAGAAGGCGTCACGGCCCAAGGGCTGACCGCGAGGAGGGCAGGTATCTCGATGGATCAGCTCGCGCCGACCGAGAAGTATTCCCCCTTTCGCTTCTTCTCCGCCGAGCAATGGTCGCAATTCCGCGCCGATACCCCACTGACGCTGAGCGCGGACGAATTCCGCCGCCTGCGCTCGCTCAACGATCCGGTCGATCTCGAGGAGGTCACGCGCATCTATCTGTCGCTGTCGCGGCTGTTGTCGGCGCATGTCGAAGCGAGCCAGCTGCTGTTCCGGCAACGCCAGGCCTTCTTCAACGCGGTCGACGTGGTCAAGACACCCTTCATCATCGGCATCGCCGGTTCTGTCGCCGTCGGCAAATCGACCACCGCACGCGTGCTGAAGGAACTGCTGGCGCGCTGGCCGTCGAGCCCCAAGGTCGATCTCATCACCACCGACGGTTTCCTGCTGCCCAACGAGGTCCTGCGCCGCGAGAACCTGATGGAGCGCAAGGGTTTCCCCGACAGCTACGATGTGGGCGCGCTGCTGCGCTTCCTGTCGGGCATCAAGTCGGCGCTGCCCGATGTCCGCGCGCCTGTCTATTCGCACCTGACCTATGACGTCATTCCCGGCGAGTTCGTCACCATCGACAGGCCGGACATATTGATCTTCGAAGGCATCAATGTCCTGCAGCCCGGCAAGCTGCCGCAGGACGGCAAGATCGTGCCTTTCCTGTCGGACTTCTTCGACTTCGCCATCTACATCGATGCCGACGAGAAGCTGATCCACAACTGGTACATTTCCCGCTTCATGCGGCTGCGTGAGACCGCCTTCCGCAATCCGGACTCCTTCTTTCACCGCTATTCGCAGCTGTCGGAGGGGTCGGCGCGCGCCATCGCCGAAGGCCTGTGGACCAACATCAATTTGAAGAATCTGCGCGAGAACATCCTGCCGACGCGGGCCCGCGCCGACTTGATCCTGCGCAAGGGCGCCGACCACCTGATCGAGGAAGTGGCGCTCAGGAAGCTGTGACGGCCGGCTTCGTCACCCGTCGCAATGTCAGATTGATCCGCCCGCCGTTTTTCAGCAGCGCCGAGGTCGAGGGATAGATCCGATCGACGCCGTGAAAGCACAGCCGCCCCTCGCCGCCGAGCACCACGACGTCACCGCTTTGCAGCCTGAACGACTTGGTGGCGCCATCACGCGTAGTCTGGCCGACTCGGAACAGGCAGTCGTCGCCGAGCGAGACGGAGACGACCGGCGCCGAAAAATCGGCCTCGTCGCGGTCCTGATGCAGCCCCATTTTTGCATCCGGCGTGTAGAAATTGATCAGGCATGCTTCCGGCGGGTGCGGATAGCCCGAGACCTCGCGCCACAGCTCGAGCAGCGCATCCGGAATTGGCGGCCAAGGCGCCCCGGTTACCGGATGCGCCGGCTGGTAACGATAGCCGTGCTCCTTGTCGGTGACCCAGCCGAGCGGCCCGCAATTGGTCATGCGCACGCTCATCTCCTTGCCGGTGCGCGGCATGGCCGGCACGAACAGCGGCGCCTGCTGCACGATCCGTCTCACCTCATCGACCAGCGCTTCCTGCACGGTGCGTGACAGATAGGCCGGCATGTGGCGGACACCTTTGGGCAGAACGAGCACGGATTCGGTCACCTCCCGGATGGTTCGGAACCGTAAAATGTCACGATCAAAAGAAAACGGCGACCCGAAAGCCGCCGTTCTAACTCTTTGTTTGGCACAATTCCGGACGGAAAACCGTTTCACACTTTTCCTGGAATTGCTTTTCGCAAATTGGCATCGCCTTGATCAGGCGAGATCTGGGATGCGCAGCACCTGGCCCGGATAGATCTTGTCGGGATGGGTCAGCATCGGCTTGTTGGCCTCGAATATGACCGTGTTCTTGACGCCTTGGCCCTGGCCGTAGCTTTTCTCGGCGATCTTCCAGAGATTGTCGCCCTTCTTCACCGTGTAAAAGGTGGGCTCCTTGGCCGGGGCGGCGGCCGTGCCAGACGCTGGCGCGACCTGCAATTCGTCCGCCTGCACCTTGGAGACGCCGAGCGTGTTGCCGACGGCGATGACTGCCTTTTCGAAGATCGATTGATCCTTGACCACGCCCTTCAGCACCGCCGTGTCACCCTTGACGACGACCTCGACGCCATCGGTGCCGAGTTTGTGCGAATCGAGCTCCTTCTTGAGTGTGTCGGCCGAGGGTGCGGCTTCGTCGTCACCGCCGATGCCCAGTTTCTTGCCGACGCTCTTGACGAAATCGAACATGCCCATCCTTGGGTCTCCCTTGCTAATGGCAATGGTTGAACCTTGCATCTGCGGTCCAAAATGGGAAGTCGTTTTGTGCGCGTGCCTAGATCCAAGAGATAGAGCATGATGTCGCCCGAAACCGCTTCACACTTTTCGGCATCATGCTCTGGTGTGGTGCTTAATCGTTCTCCACCCGGCCGCGCAGCTTCTTGATCGTGCCGCGCCCGGCCTTGCTCTTCAGCCGCCGCTCCACGGCGCCCTTCGATGGCCGTGTCTTCTTGCGCGGCGGCGGTGGCGGTTCGGCGGCCTTGGCGACCAATGCCGTCAGCCGTGCCCGCGCATCCGCCCGGTTCTGTTCCTGGGTGCGGAAGCGGCCTGCCTCGATGACGATGACACCGTCCTTGGTGGCACGCTGGCCGGCAAGTTTGATCGTCCGCTCGCGCACGCGCTCCGACAGACCCGTTGCGTTGGCCGCGTCGAAGCGCAGCTGCACCGCCGTCGCCACCTTGTTGACGTTCTGGCCGCCGGGGCCGGACGAGCGGATGAAATCCTCGTGCAGGTCGCCCGGATGGATAACCGCATCGCCTGATATGATGATGTTGTCGTCGCTCGCCATGCCGCAGTCATGGCGCGGCGGATCGAAAAAGAAAAGGCCCGATCGAACCGGGCCTTTCAACGAAAGCTGAACCCTGTGGCGCGATTACTCCGCCGCTTCCTGCATGCGCGGCGCGGCGCCCAGCACCACGGCATCGACATGGCTTTCGAATTTCTCGAAATTGACGGCGAACATGCCGACCAGCCTTGCCGCCTGCCGGTCATAGCCGGCCTTGTCGGCCCAGGTCGCCCGGGGGTCCAGAATCATCGGGTCGAGAATGCCGCTGTCGACGCCCGGGACAGCCACCGGCACCGCGAAACCGAAATGAGGGTCGGTGCGGAACTCGGCCGTCTTCAGCGAGCCGTCAAGTGCGGCGGCAAGCAAGGCGCGCGTCGCCTTGATCGGCATGCGCTTGCCGGTGCCGTAGGCGCCGCCGGTCCAGCCGGTATTGACCAGCCAGCAATCGGCGCCGTGGCCTGCAATCAGCTCGCGCAGCAGATTGCCGTATTCAGAGGGATGGCGCGGCATGAACGGCGCACCGAAACAGGTCGAAAACGTCGCTTCGGGCTCGGTTACCCCCTTTTCGGTTCCGGCCACCTTGGCGGTGTAGCCGGAGAGGAAGTGATACATCGCCTGCGCCGGGGTCAGCCGCGCGATCGGCGGCATCACGCCGAAGGCGTCGGCGGTCAGCATGATGATGTTGTTGGGATGGTTGGCGCGGCCGGTCTTGCTGGCATTGGGGATGAAGTCCAGCGGGTACGCGCAGCGTGTGTTTTCGGTCAGCCTTCCGTCGTTGAAATCCGGCACGCCATCGGCGTCGAGCACGACATTTTCCAGCACCGTGCCGAAGCGCTGCGTGGTGGCGAAGATTTCCGGCTCGGCTTCCGCCGACAGCTTGATCGTCTTGGCGTAGCAGCCGCCTTCGAAATTGAAGATGCCGTGCGGTCCCCAGCCATGCTCGTCGTCGCCGATCAACGTGCGCGAGGGATCGGCCGAGAGCGTCGTCTTGCCGGTGCCCGACAGGCCGAAGAAGATGGCGGCGTCGCCGGCCGCACCCTCATTGGCCGAGCAATGCATCGGCATCACGCCTTTCGCCGGCAGGAGATAGTTGAGCATGGTGAACACCGACTTCTTCATCTCGCCGGCATAGGAGGTGCCGCCGATCAGCACGATCTTGCGCGAAAGATCGACGGCGATCACCGTTTCGGTGCGGCTGCCGTGACGGAGGGGATCGGCGCGGAAGGACGGCAGGTCGATGATCGTCATCTCGGGCACGAACTGCTCGAGTTCGGTGGCACCGGGACGAATGAGCAGATTGCGGATGAACAGCGAGTGCCAGGCAAATTCGGTGATCACCCTGGTCGGCAGCCTCGACTCCGCATCGGCGCCGCCGACCAGATCCTGGACGTATAGATCCTTGTCCGCGGCGTGCGCCTGGAAATCGGCGAGCAGCGTGTCGAACTGGGCCGGCGAGATCGCCTTGTTGTTCTCCCACCAGACATGTGGTTCGGTGTCACCGTTGCGGACGACGAACTTGTCCTTGGGCGAGCGGCCGGTGTGCTGGCCGGTCTCGGCGACCAGCGCGCCATGGGCGGTCAAGCGGGCCTCGCCGCGCCGGATCGATTCCTCATAAAGGGTAGCCGCACCGAAATTATAGCGCACCACGCCGGTGGTTTTCAGGCCGATATGATCGATCGCGCAGGCGGAATTGCGTTTGCCGACTTCCGACATCGAGTGTCCCTCTTGGATTTGCCGCATCTTTGCCGGCACGTTTCCAGCACGCCCACTACGCGGGCTGAGATGGTCAGAACCAGAAAAGGCAAATGATATCAAATCATTAATCGATTTAAATATTTTGAAAGTTGTTTAAATCGTTTATATGTGCAAAAAGTTTCGCGGTTGCCCAAAGGATTGGCGATGTACGTTCGTCCAACCCATGTCGAGGTAGGATTGTGGCCGCCGGCATGCCGCGCGTGACAGCGGACAAGGCCTATGCCACATTTTGTACCTAATTTGTCCTGCAAAAGCCCCTTCTCTACGACAGAAGGGACAGCTCATGAGGGAGCCGCTTGAAATGGCAACAATCGCGCTTGTCGATGACGACCGCAACATTCTGACATCGGTGTCGATCGCCTTGGAATCCGAGGGGTATCGCGTCGAGACCTACACGGATGGTGCGTCGGCGCTGGAAGGCCTGGCGGCACGCCCGCCGAACCTTGCCATCCTCGACATCAAGATGCCGCGCATGGACGGCATGGAACTGCTGCGCCGGATGCGCCAGAAGTCCGACCTGCCGGTGATCTTCCTGACCTCCAAGGACGATGAGATCGACGAGTTGTTCGGTCTCAAGATGGGCGCCGACGACTTCATCCGCAAACCCTTCTCACAGCGCCTGCTGGTCGAGCGCGTGCGCGCCGTGCTGCGCCGCGCCAGTGCCCGCGAGGCTGCCGCCAAGACGCCAAGCCAGCAGGCCCGCTCGCTCGAGCGCGGCCAGCTCGTCATGGACCAGGAGCGCCACACCTGCACCTGGAAAGGCGAGCCGGTGACGCTCACCGTCACCGAGTTCCTGATACTGCATTCGCTGGCGCAGCGTCCTGGCGTCGTTAAAAGCCGTGATGCGCTGATGGATTCGGCTTATGATGAACAGGTCTATGTCGACGATCGCACCATCGACAGCCACATCAAGCGGCTGCGCAAGAAGTTCAAGGCCGTCGACGACGACTTCGAGATGATCGAAACCCTTTACGGAGTCGGATACCGGTTCCGCGAAGCGTAAGTAGCAGGGCCTGCTATTCGATGGCAGTGGAAACACAGCGAACAAGACCGGCGGGCGCCTCCAGGCGGCCGTCCCGGATCATGCCGTCCTTCGTCTCGAAGATCACGGTGCCGATGCGCCGCTTCCTCGGCCATCATATCTTTTCCAGCCTGACGCGGCGTATCCTGTTCCTCAACCTTGCCGGCCTCGCCGTCCTGGTGACCGGCATCCTCTATCTCAACACCTTCCGCGACGGACTGATCGACGCCCGCGTCGAAAGCCTGATGACCCAGGGCGAGATCATCGCCGGCGCCATTGCCGCGTCGGCGACCGTCGAGACGGATTCGATCAGCATCGACCCGGAAAAGCTGCTTGAGCTGCAGGCCGGCGAAAGCCTGGGACCCGGCTCCGACCAGCTCGACAATCTCGACTTCCCGATCAACCCGGAGCGGGTCGCGCCGGTGCTGAGAAGGCTGATCTCGCCGACCAGGACCCGCGCACGCATCTATGACCGCGACGCCAATCTGCTGCTCGATTCGCGCCACCTCTATTCGCGCGGCCAGATCCTGCGCTACGATCTGCCGCCGGTTGAAGAGGAAGAGCCCGATCTTGTCGAGCGCATCCAGAAATTCGTCTTCGACTTCTTCCGCAACACCGAGCTGCCGGTCTATCACGAGCAGCCGGGCGGCAATGGCGCCGCTTTCCCGGAAGTGGTCAAGGCTCTCACCGGCAGCCCGTCGACCATCGTGCGCGTCAGCGAGCAGGGCGAGCAGATCGTTTCGGTGGCGGTGCCGATCCAGCGCTTTCGTGCCGTCCTGGGCGTGCTGATGCTGTCGACCGAAGGCGGCGACATCGACAAGATCGTCGCCGCCGAGCGCAAGGCGATCCTGCGCGTCTTCGGTATCGCGGCCCTTGTCACCGCCATCCTGTCGATGCTGCTTGCCTCCACCATCGCCAATCCGCTGCGCCGGCTGTCGGCGGCGGCGGTGCGGGTGCGGCGCGGCGTCAAGAGCCGTGAAGAGATCCCCGACTTTTCCGACCGTCAGGACGAGATCGGCAATCTGTCGATCGCCATACGCGACATGACCAACGCGCTCTACGCCCGTATCGAGGCGATCGAAAGCTTTGCGGCCGACGTGTCGCATGAATTGAAGAACCCGCTGACGTCGCTGCGCAGCGCGGTGGAAACCTTGCCGCTGGCCAAGAACGACGATTCGCGCGGCCGGCTGATGGATATCATCCAGCACGATGTCAGGCGGCTGGATCGGCTCATCACTGATATTTCCGACGCCTCGCGCCTCGACGCGGAGCTCGCGCGCGAGGATGCCGGGACCGTCGATTTGAAGAAATTCATCACCGATCTGGTCGCCGTTTCGCGCGAAGCGACGCGTAACAAGAAGGCGGTCGAGATCGAGTTCAAGGCCGCCAAACTGCCGCAAGGCGTCAAAGGCTACGTCGTCGTCGGGCATGATCTGCGCATCGGCCAGGTCATCACCAATTTGATCGAGAACGCCCGTTCCTTCGTTCCCGAGGACCATGGCCACATCAGCCTCTCGCTGGCGCGTGCCGGCAAGTTCAACATCGTCACCGTCGACGACAATGGCCCCGGCATCCGCGCCGACAACATCGACCGCATCTTCGAGCGCTTCTACACGGATCGGCCGGCCGGCGAGGCATTCGGCCAGAATTCGGGCCTTGGCCTGTCGATATCCAGGCAAATCGTCGAGGCTCATGGCGGCACGCTGACCGCCGAGAACATCCCCGGCACCAAACCCGGCGAGATCAAGGGCGCACGCTTTGTGGTGACATTGCCGGCCGAAGGCTGAGAGCATGAATTCCAACCACGCTTGGTCCAGCCGTGCAGCCTGAAAATATTCACGCGACAATGGTTTTGATCGGCGAGCGCGGCATTCTCGTCACCGGAGCATCCGGCTCGGGCAAGACGACGCTGGCGCTGGCGCTCATCGACCATTGTCGCCATCGCGGCCTGTTCTCGCGGCTCGTCGGCGACGATCAGCTCTTCGTCGAGGCGCATGCCGGGCGGCTGCTGTGCCGCGCTCCCGCCGCCATAGAAGGCCTCGCCGAGGTGCCGGGGCTCGGCCCCCGACCTCTGCCATTCGAGCCGGCAGGCCTCGTCGACCTCCATGTCCGCCTGGTGCCGGCCGGCGAAGCGGTGCGCTTCCAGGAGGATACCGCAAGCAGCATTGCGGGCTGTCTGGTGCCGCGGGTCGACGTGGTCGAACGCAATGTCCCAGCGGTCTTGCCGGTCGTGATGGCGCGGCTGTCGATCGCGCCTTTTCTATGATCCGTTCCGGGTTTTTTGCTGCAATGCGTCAAAATGGCATGTGCCTGCGCAATTTTGGGCTTGTCAACGGGCCGTGCGTCGACAAGATAGCGCTCCCGCCGCCTGGATTGGCTGGCGAGCATAAAATGCGCCTGTGAAGCGGCGATGACGGGAGCCACCAAAGAATGATCGGACTCGTGCTTGTAACGCACGGTCAACTGGCCACCGAGTTCCGACATGCCGTCGAACATGTCGTCGGGCCACAAGACAATTTCGAAACCGTGGCGATCGGTGCCGACGACGATATGGAGCAGCGTCGCCGCGACATCGTCGACGCTGTTGCCCGTGTCGATACCGGGGCGGGCGTCATCGTGCTGACCGACATGTTCGGCGGCACGCCCTCCAACCTTGCCATTTCGGTGATGGAATCCGGCCGCACCGAGGTGATCGCCGGCATGAACCTGCCGATGCTGATCAAGCTCTCCTCGATCCGCAAGGGCGACAACATGGCCGCCGCGCTCGATGAGGCTCAGGCCGCCGGTCGCAAATACATCAACGTCGCCAGCCAGCTCCTGAGCAGCAAATGAACGCCCTGTCCCCGGAAAAAGATCAGATTGTCCGGGACTTTCCCATCATCAACCAGCGTGGCCTTCATGCCCGCGCTTCGGCGAAGTTCGTCCAGCTGGCCAGCGGCTTCGATGCCTCGGTGCATGTCGAGAAGGACGGCGTCAAGGTCGGCGGCACCTCGATCATGGGCCTGATGATGCTGGCGGCAAGCCCCGGCTATTCGATCCGCGTCACCGCCAGCGGGCCGGAGGCCCGGCAGGTCATCGACGCCCTGGAGCAGCTGGTGGCGTCCCGCTTTGGCGAGGAATGCTGAGTGCAGATGCGCGTCTGAGAGACATGCAGGGATAAAGATTTCTTTATATCCCATTGTCGACCCTGCTCCGATCTGCTAGTCAGGCCGGCAATTCGCGCCCTTCGACGCGCCGACCGGCGCGGGCGTGTCCGCAACAAATTCGCAAGCACAACATTCGCATCGGAGTACTGCCATGACGGGTAGCAAGGACTATGTGGTCGCCGACATCTCGCTTGCCGGCTGGGGCCGCAAGGAACTCGAGATCGCCGAAACCGAAATGCCGGGCCTGATGGCCTGCCGTGAGGAATTCGGTCCCAAGCAGCCGCTCAAGGGCGCGCGCATCACCGGTTCGCTGCACATGACGATCCAGACGGCGGTGCTGATCGAGACGCTGAAGGAGTTGGGCGCCGATATCCGCTGGGCCTCCTGCAACATCTTCTCGACCCAGGACCATGCGGCCGCGGCCATCGCCGAAGCCGGCATCCCGGTGTTCGCCGTCAAGGGCGAGTCGCTCGAGGAGTATTGGGACTACACCGACAAGATCTTCCAGTGGGCCGATGGCGGCCTCTCCAACATGATCCTCGATGATGGCGGCGATGCCACCATGTACATCCTGATCGGCGCCCGCGCCGAGGCAGGCGAGGATGTGCTGTCCAACCCGCAGAGCGAGGAAGAGGAATACTTCTACGCCCAGGTCAAGAAGCGCCTGAAGGCTTCGCCCGGCTTCTTCACCAAGCAGAAGGCGGCGATCCGCGGCGTCACCGAAGAGACGACCACCGGCGTCAACCGCCTATACCAGCTGCAGAAGAAGGGCCTGCTGCCCTTCCCCGCCATCAACGTCAACGACTCGGTCACCAAGTCGAAGTTCGACAACAAATATGGCTGCAAGGAATCGCTGGTCGACGGCATCCGCCGCGGCACCGACACGATGATGGCCGGCAAGGTCGCTGTCGTGTGCGGCTATGGCGACGTCGGCAAGGGCTCGTCGGCCTCGCTCAAGGGCGCCGGCGCCCGCGTCAAGGTCACCGAGGTCGATCCGATTTGCGCCCTGCAGGCGGCGATGGACGGTTTTGAAGTCGTCACGCTGGAAGATGCGGCCCCCACCGCCGACATAGTCATCACCACCACCGGCAACAAGGATGTCGTCACCCTCGACCATATGCGCTCGATGAAGGACATGGTCATCGTCGGCAACATAGGCCACTTCGACAATGAGATCCAGGTCGCCGCGCTGCGCAATTTGAAATGGACAAACGTCAAGCCGCAGGTCGACATGATCACCTTCGCGGACGGCAAGCGGATGATCCTTTTGTCGGAAGGGCGGCTGCTCAATCTCGGCAACGCCACCGGCCACCCGAGCTTCGTCATGTCGGCATCCTTCACCAACCAGGTGCTGGCCCAGATCGAGCTCTACACCAAGCCCGGCCAGTACGAGAACCAGGTCTATGTCCTGCCCAAGCATCTCGACGAAAAGGTCGCGCGCCTGCATCTCGACAAGCTCGGCGCCCGCTTGACCGAACTGTCCGGTGAACAAGCCGCCTATATCGGCGTCACGCCGCAGGGTCCGTTCAAGCCGGAACACTACCGCTATTAACCAAAGCTAAAATTACTACCAGATATTGAGGCCGGGCGATTGACTTTTCGCCCGGCCATATTTTTGCGCGCCATCAGCCTTCACGGCGATTCGGCGAGGGGTTATTGTCAGGTGATTCGGCGATGCTTCCAGCCCGAGAGGGTCAAGAGAGGCACGCATCAGGGCGGTCTTGCATTCAGGCGGCGGAGAGGACCAAGACATGCCGGGGCAACACCCGCACAGAGCGGGACGGGCCGTTTCCGGCGGCCATGACGATTCGGGGATTGCTGGCTCCGCCCTGGAAGGCGGGAGCCTGTCCTGGCGCGCCCGCGCGTCGACATTTCTTGCCACCTCCGCGCTCACGGTCCCCTTGGCTGGCGCCGTCGCGCATGCCGAAACCGCTGCTGCCAGCGTCGCCGGACTGTCGCTGAGCGCCATCGAGGTCATGCAGCTTGCCGTGTTCGTCGGCGTGACTGGTGCCGCACTGATATCGGCCATCGTTCTCATCCGCGAAAGAGCCCGCACCTCGGCGGAGAATGTCGAACTCAGGAGCCGCTTGGCCGACATCAACGCGGCGCTCCGCCGTTCGGAGGCGCTGCTCAATCTGCGCGACCAGCGCGTCGTCGTCTGGGCCGCGGAAAACAAGAAGCCCGAGCTCATCGGCACATTGCCCGTCGAAAGCGGCGCTCCCGAGGATAGGGCCGCTTTTCTTGCTTTCGGCCGCTGGCTGATGCCGCGTTCGGCGGCGGCACTCGAACATGCCGTCGCGGGATTGCGCGAAAGGGCCAAACCCTTCGACCTCGTCATCGAATCGCAGGCCGGCGCGCCGCTCGAAGTGCATGGCCGCAAGAGTGCCGCGCATGTGCTCGTGCGTTTCGTCTCGCTCTCGGAGACGCAGCGCAGCCAGGCCAGGCTGAAGATCGAGAACCAGCGGCTGGCCGCCGACCACGACACGATGATCGGCCTGCTCGACGCGATGAACATGCCGGCATGGCTCCGCGGCGAGGATGGCGGGCTGAAGTGGGTCAACCGCGCCTATGCCGATGCCGTCGAAGCCGAAAATGCCGAAGCCGCGGTTCGGGAGAAAAGGGAGTTCCTCGGCGGTCAGGCGCGCGATGCTATTGCCGCCCAGCACAAGACGCATCCGGTTTTCGAGCAGTCGCTGTCCACCGTGATCGAAGGTGACCGCCGTGTGTTCGCGGTCACCGATTTCGCCGGCAGCGATGGCTCGGCCGGCCTTGCCTGCGACACCAGCGCCATTGAGGCCGTTCGCGGCGAATACGAACGGACGGTGCGAAGCCACGCCGACACGCTCGACCAGCTCAACACGGCGGTCGCCATTTTCGACATCGACGAGAAGCTGCGGTTCTTCAATCAGGCCTTCCAGAAGCTTTGGGGGCTGGACGCCGGCTTCCTGCACAGCGCACCCGACAATGCCTTGCTGCTCGACCGGCTGCGCAGCGAAGGCAAGATCGCCGAACAGCCTGAATGGCGCCGCTGGAAGGAAGGCCTGCTCGGCGCCTATCGCGCCGTCGAATCCCAGGAACATTGGTGGCATCTGCCGGATGGCAAGACCATTCGCGTCGTCGCCAATCCGCAGCCCAAGGGCGGCGTGACCTGGGTGTTCGAGAACCTGACCGAGAAGATGGACCTCGAAAGCCGCTACCAGACAGCGGTGCGGGTTCAGGGCGAGACGCTCGACAATCTTGCCGAAGGCGTGGCGGTGTTCGGACCCGACGGCAGGCTCCGGCTGTCGAATCCTGCCTTTGCCACTCTCTGGGGATTGAGCGGTGAAGCGGCCAAGCCCAGCGTCCATGTGTCGGCGATACGTGACCTCTGCGACCGGCAGGCCGCGGACAGCCCCTGGCCCAGCTTCGTTGCCGCCATCACCGGCTTTGACGACGAGCGCCGCGACCGCCACGGACAGACCGAGCTCAACAACGGCAATGTGCTGAGTTACGCCATGATCCCGCTGCCCAACGGGCAGGTGATGATGACCTTCGTCGACGTTACCGACAGCGTCCATGTCGAGCGGGCGCTGAAGGACAAGAACGAGGCGCTGCAAAAATCCGACCAGCTCAAGAATGAATTCGTCCAGCACGTCTCCTATGAACTGCGCTCGCCGCTGACCAACATCATCGGCTTCACCGAACTCCTGTCGCAGCCCACGACCGGTCCGCTGTCGCAGAAGCAGCGCGAATATGTCGAGCATGTCAGCTCGTCCTCCTCGGTCCTGCTCACCATCGTCAACGATATCCTCGACCTGGCGACGGTGGACGCCGGCATCATGCAGCTCGACATTTCCGAGGTGCAGGTCGATCGCACCATCGCCGCTGCGGCCGAGTTGGTGGCCGACCGGCTGGAAGAGCATTCGATCAGTCTCCAGGTGGACGCCGTTGCGGCGCCGAAGACGTTCCATGGCGATGAGGTCCGCGTCCGCCAGATCCTCTACAATCTGCTCAGCAACGCCGCCAATTACGCCCCGGAAGCCAGCATCATCCGGCTCACTTGCCGCCATCTGGCGGATGGGGTGGAATTCTCGGTTCATGACGACGGCCCCGGCATGCCGCCGGATGTGCTTGATTCGGTGTTCCGCCGTTTCGAGCCGCGCGCCAATGGCGGCCGCCGGCGCGGCGCCGGCCTCGGCCTGTCGATCGTCAAGAGCTTCGTCGAGCTGCATGGCGGCAGCGTTCGCATCGAAACCGGCAAGGACAAGGGCACGACCGTCATCTGCACCTTTCCAGACATGCCGGGCATCCGCGCCGCGGCCGAGTAGCGCGTTCGATGACCGGACTGGTGCTGGAGCGATTACTCGCCGACGAGACCCACACAGCGCGGCTGGGCGAAGATCTGGCGCTGTCGCTGCGCCCGGGCGACGTGATTGCCCTCAAGGGCGATCTGGGCGCCGGCAAGTCGACGCTGGCGCGGGCCTTGATCAGGACCCTGGCCGACGATGCCGGCCTCGACGTTCCGAGTCCGACCTTCACATTGGTGCAGAGCTACGACACCCGCATTCCGGTCCATCATTTCGATCTCTACCGCCTGTCCTCGGCGGACGAGCTCGATGAGCTTGGGTTCGACGAAGCCCTGGCGCAGGGTGCTGCTTTGGTCGAATGGCCGGAACGGGCGGAAGCCCATCTGCCGAAAACCACGATCCTGATAGAGCTCGTCCAGCATGGCGACGGCCGGCTGGCGCGATTGTCAGGGCAGGGTGATGCCTTCGATCGGGCGGCACGGTCGCTGGCCATGCGCGACTTTCTCGTGAACGCCGGCTGGGGGGAAGCGCAGCGCCGCCATTTCATCGGCGATGCCTCGGCCCGCTCCTATGAGATCGTTTCGCTGCCGGACCGAAAGCCGCAAGTGCTGATGAACTCACCACGGCTGGTGCTCGGCCCGCCGGTTCGCGACGGCAAGCCCTATGCAGAGATCGCGCACACCGCCCAGTCGGTCTCCGCCTTCGTAGCCATCGACCGCGCCTTGAAAGCGGGTGGGGTCAGCGTTCCGGAAATCCATGCCGAGGACCAGGAGCAGGGATTTTTGCTGCTCGAACATCTCGGTTCCGAGGGGTTTCTCGGCGGCGATGGCCAGCCGGTGGCCGAGCGCTACATGGCGGCGGCCGAGCTGCTGGCCATGATGCATGGCAGGACCTGGCCGCAGCGCCTGGAAACAGGACACGGCGGCTTCCACGATGTGCCGCCTTTCGACCGCGATGCCATGATGATCGAAGCCGATCTGCTGGTCGACTGGTATGTACCGGCGATATCGGGCGACCCGGCAAGTGACAGCTTGCGCGCCGGTTACCACAAGCAATGGAACGCGCTCCTCGACCGGCTGCAAGGCCGCGAGTACACGCTGATGCTGCGCGATTTCCATTCACCCAACATCATCTGGCGCGGTGATCGTTCCGGCCATGACCGGCTGGGCATCGTCGATTTCCAGGATGCGCTGATCGGCCCGTCCGCCTATGACGTCGCTTCGCTTGCCATGGACGCTCGTGTTACGATGTCGCCCGAGCTCGAGAGAGCGGCGCTCGACGCCTATGTCGCCGCGCGCCACGCAGCCGGTGCTTTCGACGAAGCAAGCTTCCTCGAAACCTACGCCGTCATGGCGGCGCAGCGGAATTCCAAGATCCTCGGCATCTTCGTCCGTCTCGAAAAGCGCGACGGCAAGCCCTATTATCTGAAACACCTGCCGCGCATCTGCGATTATCTGCGCCGGGCCTTGTCTCATCCGGCGCTGGCAAGCCTGCGCGAGTTCTACGACGCCCACGGTTTGCTGGAGGAGCGAGCGCTGTGACAGCAGGACCCGACACCGCCATCGTACTCGCAGCCGGGCTTGGCAAACGCATGCGGCCGATTACCGACACCATCCCCAAGCCGCTGGTCAGGATAGCCGGCAAGACGTTGCTCGACTGGAGCCTCGACAGCCTGGCCGCCGCCGGCGTCGGCAAGGCGGTCGTCAACGTCCACTACTTTCCCGAACAGATCGTCGCCCATGTCACTGCCCGCCGCGCGCCAAACATCGTCATTTCCGACGAGAGCGAACAACTGCTCGATTCCGCCGGCGGCATCGTCAAGGCGTTGCGGGAACTGGGCGATCAGCCCTTCTACATCCTCAACGCCGACACGTTCTGGATCGATGACGGTCCTCTGAATCTCCAGCGCCTCGCCCTTGCATGGGACGCGGCGAAAATGGATATTCTGCTGATGCTGGCGGATCTCCAACAGGCGACCGGACACTGCGGCAGCACCGATTTCCTGGTGGCGCCGGATGGCGGCTTGCGGCGTTCGAAAGGCGACCCGGCGGGGCTGATCTATGCCGGGGCGGCGATCGTCCATCCGCGCCTGTTCGAGGGTGCACCGGCCGGGCCGCACTCGCTCAACGCCTATTTCGATTCCGCCATCGCGGCCGGCCGCCTGTTCGGCATGCCGATGCATGGCCACTGGATCACCGTCGGCACGCCCGATGCCGTACCGCTCGCGGAAGCGGCGGTCGCCGGTGCGCTCATCGAGTCGCAATGAGCGGCTCCAGCCGCGTTTTCTCGATCCCGCCCGGAGCGCCGTTTCTGCCGACGCTTGCCGAGGCGCTGCTTGCCGGCCGTCTTGTCCCGGGGTTTCGATTTGACGGCGACCCGCTCGCTTTGGCCGATGTCACCATCTATGTGCCGACACGCCGTGCTGCGCGCGCTCTGCGGGGTGTCTTCGTCGACAGCCTGGCGGCACGCGGCGGCGGCGGCTCGGCGATCCTGCCGGTCATCCGGCCACTGGGCGAGTTCGACGAGGATGAGGCCGCATTCGAGACGGAGGCATCGGCGGCCATCGATCTCGCGCCGCCGATTTCGGCAACCGAACGCCTGTTGCTGCTGACGCCGCTGGTTCGGGCCTGGAAACGCCGGCTGCCGGCGCATGTCGCCGCCCTTTTCGCCGAGGAGATCGTCATCCCGGCTTCCACCGCCGACGCAATCTGGCTGGCGCGCGATCTCGCCCGGCTGATGGACGAGATCGAGACGGAAGGCACCGACTGGGCCAAGCTCACAGATCTGGTGACCGGCAATCTTGCCGGATGGTGGCAGGTGACGCTCGAATTCCTCGGCATCGTCACCGAAGCCTGGCCGAAATTCCTCGCGGAAAGCGACCGCTCCAATCCGGCCGCGCATCGCAGTGCGCTGATCCGCGCCGAGGCGGCGCGGCTGCTGCGCAATCCGCCCGCCGGCCCCGTTATCGCCGCGGGCTCGACCGGCTCGATACCCGCCACGGCCGAACTGCTTGCCGCCATCGCCGGCCTGCCCGGCGGCGCCATCGTGCTGCCCGGCCTCGACCGTACGCTGGACGAAGCGTCGTTCCAGGCAATCGCCGCGCCAGGCGCGCGTCCAGCCGTGCTCGGCCACCCGCAATATGGCCTGGCCAGATTGATCGCCAAGGTCGGCGGGCTGCGCGGTGACGTCGACGAGCTCGGCGTGGCCGAGCCGCGTCTGGCGCTCCGCGCCGCTCTTGTCGGCGAAGCGCTGCGGCCGGCCGAGACCACCGAACTCTGGGCCGAGACACGTGCGGGCTTCCCGGCCTCCGATATGGCCGGCGCCTTCGCCGGGGTGACCTTGCTCGAAGCTGCAAGCGAACGTGATGAAGCCGTCGCCATCGCCGTCGCGCTCAAGCGCGCGGTTGAACAGCCCGGCCAAAGGGCGGCTCTCGTCACCGGCGACCGCGCGCTGGCGCGGCGCGTCTCGATCGAGCTCCAGCGCTTCGGCGTCGCCGCCGACGATTCCGGTGGCACGCCGCTCGCCAACACCCCCGCGGCCAGCCTGCTCAGGCTGGCGCTCGAGGCATTATTCAGGCCAGGCGATCCGGTCGGCCTGCTGTCGCTGCTCAAGCATCCGCTGCTTGGCCTTGGCCTCGAACGGGCCGATGTGCGCCACGCGGCGGAACTGGTCGAGCTGGTGGCGCTGCGCGGCGGCACCGGCCGCCCCGACATCGTTTCGCTGCCGGAACTGTTTGAGGCCCGCCTCACCGGCCTGGGCGGCGGCAGCCGGCAGCCCTTCTGGTTTTCCCGGCTGACCGTGCGCTCCATCGAAACCGCCCGGAATTTGCTTGAACGTCTCAAGCAGGCGCTGGCGCCGCTCGCAGCCTTCCGCGGCCGGGACGATGCCGACCTTGCCGCGCTTGTCAGGGCCAGTGTCGCCATCCTCGAAAATCTCGGCCGCACCGTCGATGGCGGCCTTGCCGAACTCTATGCCGGTGACGCCGGCGAGAAGCTTGCCGAACTGCTGCGCGGGCTGGTCGCGGCTTCGGCTTCGCTATCCTTCGCGGCGACCGAGTGGCCCGATATCATGGCGGCGCTGATCGCGCCTGAAACGGTCAAGCCGGCACACGGCACCGACCGGAACATCGCCATCTGGGGCGCGCTGGAAGCGCGCTTGCAGACCGTCGATACGCTGGTCATCGGCGGGCTCAACGAGGGCGTGTGGCCGCGCAAGCCAGAGAGCGACCGCTTCATGTCGCGGCTGATGAAGACCGGCATCGACCTCGAACCGCCGGAACGGCGCATCGGCCTTGCCGCGCATGATTTCCAGATGGCCATGGGGGCTGGGAAGGTCGTGCTGTCCCGCTCGGCGCGTGCCGGCGACGCACCCGCCGTGCCATCACGCTGGCTGCAGCGGCTGTTGACCTTCATCGGCAACGATCAGGCAGCAGAGTTGCGCCGGCGTGGCGACGAACTGCTCGCCTGGGCGCGCGCGCTGGATACAGGCCCAAGGCAGGATTTCGCGCCACGGCCGCAGCCGAAGCCGCCCTTGTCGGTGCGCCCGACGCATTTCTCGGTCACCGAGATCGAGACCCTGCGCCGTGACCCCTACGCCGTCTATGCAAGACGCATCCTCGGCCTGATGCCGCTCGGTCCGGTCATTCGCGATCCTGGTGCGGCCGAGCGCGGCACGCTGTTTCACGCCATCCTGCACCTGTTCTCAGGCAGCGTCGCCGATCCGCGCGCGCCCGATGCGCTTGCCGGCCTTATCGCCGCCGGTCACGCCTGCTTTGCCGAAGCCGCCCTTCCTGCCGATGTCGAGGCGGTGTGGTGGCCACGTTTCGAGAAACTCGCCGCAAACATCATCGAGTGGGAGCGCACGCGCGCCGATGCGGTGACAAGGCGCCATGCCGAGGAGCGCGCCGGAAAGACCGTCGTCGGCCAGTCCGGCGTGACGCTGTCCGGCTACGCCGACCGCGTCGATCTGCTGGCCGGCGGCATGGCCGACATACTGGATTACAAGACGGGGTCCTCGCCGTCCAAGGCGCAGGCGCACACACTGCTTGCGCCGCAACTGGCGTTGGAGGGCGCGCTGCTCAGGCGCGGCGCCTTCAAGGATCTGGGCGCGCGCGAGCCCTCTCAACTGGCCTTCATCAGGCTGAAGCCGAATGGCGAGGTGTTCGAGGAATCCATCCTCGAACACAATCGCCAGCCGCGGACCGCGACCGATCTTGCCGAAGAGGCCTGGGCGCGGCTGGAAAAGCTGTTGATCCACTATGCCGATCCTGCGACGGGTTATCTGTCGCGCGCGCTGCCGTTCCGCGAAGGCGAGACCGATGGCGACTACGACCATCTTGCCCGCGTGCTCGAATGGTCGGCAGGCGGCGATGCCGGTGACGAGGGAGGGGAGGCATGAAAAAGGCCTATCCGATCCCCAGCGACACCGCGACCAGCCAGGCCCGCGCCGCCGATCCCGGCAATTCCGCCTGGGTGTCGGCGAATGCCGGATCCGGCAAGACCCATGTGCTGGCCCAGCGCGTCATCCGGCTGCTGCTGCGCGGCACCGATCCGTCAAAGATACTGTGCCTGACCTATACGCGTGCCGCCGCCGCCAACATGTCGAACCGGGTGTTCTCGACGCTGTCGGAGTGGACGACGCTTGGTGACGCGGACCTTGCGGCAAAGGTCGAGGCGCTGGAGGGCCGCCGGCCCGATCTCGAGACCATGCGCCGGGCGCGGCGCCTGTTTGCTGAGGCGCTTGAAACGCCTGGCGGGCTGAAGATCCAGACCATCCACGCCTTCTGCGAATCGGTGCTGCACCAGTTCCCGCTGGAAGCCAATATCCCGGCCCATTTCGAGATGCTCGACGGCCAGATGGAGGCATCGCTTTTTGCCGCGGCGCGCCGCGAGATGATTTCGGGCACATCCGCCGGTGACAGGGATCTGGCCGAGGCTTTTGCCGCCATTCTCGATCGGGGCGGCGAAGCCGGGCTAGACGCCTTGCTGGGTGAGATCGTGCGCAAGCGCGACGGCTTGCGCAATTTCATCGACGCCGTCGGGCGTGACGGCACGCGCTTCCAGGCCCTGTTCGACGAATTCCATTTCCACCCAGGCCAGACGGCCGAGGGCATAGCCGCTTCGGTATGGCCGTTGCCGGGTTTCCTGCCCGACTATTTTGCCGGCTTCGCCCACGCAGCCGAGGCCACCGACGCCAGATCGGTGCTGAACAACATCTTGCCCTATGCGCGGCAGGCTTTCGCCGAGGGCGATCCCATTCGGCGCCTGCAACTGCTCGCGCGAGCCTTCCTCAAGACGGATGGCGACGCCTACGACCCGGCAAAGGCCTTCAAGAAGGCCCTGGTCGACCGGCTGCCGGATCTGGCGGAGCGCTATCTCTCGGCCGCCAACGCCATCGTCGAAACCACCGACCGGCTGGCCCTGTTCCGGATGCTGGAGGGCACAGCTGCCGCGCTGACCATCGCCGACTGGCTGATCGCCCGCTACGAAATGCTGAAGCGCAGCCGCGGCTTTCTCGATTTCAACGACCTGATCACCCGCACCGTCAACCTGCTGGCGCGACCAGACGCCGGCCCCTGGGTGCAGTACAAGCTCGACCAAGGCATCGACCATATCCTGCTCGACGAGGCGCAGGACACCAGTCCGGACCAATGGGAAGTGGTGAAACGGCTGGCGGAAGAATTCTTTGCCGGCTTTGGCGCGCGCGACAGGGTCCATCGCACGGTCTTCGCCGTCGGCGACGAGAAGCAGTCGATCTATTCGTTCCAGGGTGCCGCCCCGGACTCCTTCGCCGACAGCCGGCTGTTGTTCGCGGGACGAGTGCGCGACGCAAAGGCGTCCTTTGCCGACCTCAAGCTGACCTGGTCGTTCCGCTCGACCGACGATGTTCTGACCGCGGTCGACCGCGTCTTTGCCGACGCGAGGGTGCGGCGCGGCATCAGCCATGATCCCGATCCGCTGCGCCACCAGGCGATCCGCACCGACGCACCGGGCTATGTCGAGGTGTGGCCGTCAGTCGGCGCCGATGTCGTCGATGAGCCCGACGACTGGACGCAAGCCATCGACCATGCGCACGCGCCGGCGGTGCGCGTGGCCGAGAACGTCGCCGCCACCATAGCCGGCTGGATCGGCACCGGTGAGATCATCGAGGGTCGCGGCAAGCGGCTGCGGCCGGGCGATGTCCTGGTGCTGGTGCGCAAGCGCGATCGCTTCGTCCATGCGCTGACCCGCGCACTCAAACGCCGCGACATTCCGGTCGCCGGCGCCGACCGGCTGAGCCTGCCCGGGCACATCGCGGTCAAGGACCTGATTGCGCTCGGTCACCTCCTCATCCAGCCGCAGGACGACCTGTCGCTCGCCGCGGTGCTGCGCAGCCCGATCTTCGATCTGCCGGAAGAGACGCTTTTCACGCTCGCCGCGCAGAGGCCGGCTGGCCTGTCGTTGATCGCATCGCTGCGCCAGCACGCCGGCGAAAGCGAGAGAATGGCGAAGATCGTCGCTCAGGTCGACATCTGGACGAACGAGGCCGCCTTCAAACCGGTGTTCGAGTTTTACGCTTGCCTGCTGGCGCGCGATGGCGTGCGCCGCAAGATGATCGCGCGGCTTGGGCCCGAAGCCGGCGACATTCTCGACGAGTTCCTGAGCTTCTGCCTTGCCGAGGAGCGGACCGGCCTGCCGGGGCTGGAAGCCTTCCTGTCGACGCTGGAAAACGCCGGTCCCGAGATCAAGCGGGAGATGGACCAGACCCGCGACGAGGTCCGGGTCATGACCGTGCACGCTGCCAAGGGGCTGGAAGCGCCGGTCGTGTTCCTGGTCGATGGCGGTTCCGCCCCGTTCAGCGACCAGCATTTGCCGCGCCTGATGCCCTTCGACGGCTCCGGCGCGAACTGGGACGGCAAGGGCTATCTCTGGCGCTCGGCCAGCGACGTCGCCAACGGCTTTTCCAAAGCAGCGGCAGCGCGGGCACGGGAACTCGCCGACGACGAATACCGCCGGCTGCTCTATGTCGGCATGACCCGTGCCGAGGACCGGCTGATCGTCTGCGGCTATCACGGCAAGCGGGCGCCGAACGCCGGCACCTGGCACTCGATCGTCAGCCGCGCGCTGATCGGCGCGCCGGAAAGCGAACAGCGTGCGCATCCCGCCGGCGGCGAGCCGGTGCATCGTTTCCATGTCACCAAGCTGCCGCCGGTCGCACAGGCTTCCAGCGAGCAGGCGCGGCGGACGGATGCTTTCGGACCTTTGCCGGCGACTTTGTTCCGGCCCTTGCCGCCCTTCGAGGATCTGCCGCGTCCGCTGTCGCCATCCGGTGTCTCGGCGCTGATAGACGAAGGCAAGGAAGCTGTGGTCGACAAGACGTCTCCGGTGCTGGACGCCGATGCCGAGCCGGGCTTTGCCGTGCTGCGGGGGCTTGCCCTGCACAAACTGCTGCAGATGTTGCCCGGCATTGCGGAGCCTGACCGCTCGGACGCCGCCGAGCGCTATCTCGCACGAACGGGTGCTGATTGGCCTCCGTCAGAGCGTAAAAAGGCCCTGGCGTCGGTCACGTCAATCCTTGCCGATCCCGGCTTCGGTCAGCTGTTTGCACCGTCGTCGCGCGCCGAGGTCGCGATCATGGGCAGCCTGGAGGTCAAGGGCAAGAAGCGCTCGATTTCCGGCAAGATCGACCGGCTGGCGGTGACATCGGACAGTGTGTCGATCGTCGACTACAAGACCAATCGGCCGGCGCCCGGCTCTCTGGCCGAGGTTACGCCGGCCTATGTCCTGCAGCTCGCGCTCTATCGCGCCTTGCTGCAACCGCTCTATCCCGGCCGCATGGTCAAGGCGGCCTTGCTGTTCACCGAGGCGCCACGGCTGATCGAACTGCCGGCCAGCGCCATGGACGACGCTCTTGCTCGACTCACGCGAGCGTGACACAACACCTGCTTGAAGAAGGGCGCGATCGCCACCACATTTGGTGGTACAAAAACTTTCAAAAGGATTTTTCCATATGGCAACCGTGAAGGTCGACAAGAGCAACTTCCAGGCTGACGTGCTTGACGCCAGCGTACCGGTCGTCGTCGATTTCTGGGCGGAATGGTGCGGCCCCTGCAAGCAGATCGCTCCGGCGCTCGAAGACATCGCCACCGAACTCGGCGCCAAGGTCAAGATCGCCAAGCTGAACATCGACGAGAATCCCGAGCTTGCCGCCCAGTTCGGCGTGCGCTCGATCCCGACGCTGATGATCTTCAAGGGCGGCGAAATGGCCGACATGAAGGTCGGTGCGGCGCCGAAGACCGCGCTGTCGCACTGGATCAATGGCAACCTCGCCTGACCTATCTGAAATTCCTGATATCAAGCCCGGCCTCGCGCCGGGCTTTTTGTTGGCGTCATTGGTAACAGGCTCTGGCCCTCACATCCGGGCAATCCATGTCTTCTGTTGGCAGCGCAAGCAGGGAGAAATGATATGACCGGATCCGCCAAGGCCACCGTCTTCATCGACAATGAGCGCGTCATCGTCACCGAATACCGCTTCCAGCCCGGCGACAATACTGGCTGGCATCGCCATGGCCATGACTATGTCGTGGTGCCGCTGATGGACGGCAAGGTGAAGCTGGTGACCAAGGATGGCGAGAACTTCGCCGAGATGAAGAAGGGCGCACCCTATTTCCGCAAGGAAGGCGTCGAGCACGACGTGATCAGCGCCAATGAGGGTGAATACGCCTTCATCGAGATCGAGCTGAAGTGATGGCGTGCCATCATCTGCCATCTTGATGGCAGGGGCAGGAAAGGCTATATCTTTTCAAAAGGGAGTTTGAAATGGCCGAACCCCAGCTTTCCGTCCGCAGCGCAAAAGCACGTGATCTTGCGCATCGACTCGCTCGTCGCGAAAACCGCTCAATAGCTGATATCGTCGAACGCGCGCTTGAATCCTATGAGATTCGCGAGGCCGGGCGAGAACCGGCATCCGCCTTCTACTCCCGCCTGACGGCAAGCGTTGGCGTCGACATCGATCTGGAAAAAATCATCCGGGAAAACCGCAAGGTCCATACAGGGCCGGAGCTTTGATTTTCGTCGACACCAATGTGATTTCTGAGAGCCTTGGAAAGGCGCCTGACGCGGCTGTCATGGCTTGGCTGGTTCGCAACGATACCGAACTGGCGCTTCCCACGGTGGCGATTGCCGAAATCGCTTTCGGTATCCAAAAGATACGACCTGACGAGCGTGCCGATCGCCTGGAGCAAGGTCTCTCCCAATGGCGCCATCGCTTTGCCGGTCGCATTTTTGGGCTGACGGAGGAGGCGGCTCTGGCTTATGGCGAGATTATGGGAACGGCGACGCGCAAGGGCCGGGGCATGTCGGCACCCGATGGCATGATTGCAGCGATAGCGCGCGTGAATGGCGGTCGGCTGGCAACGCGTAACCTGAACGACTTCGGCCCGGCCAACCTCGAGCTGATCTCACCTTGGGATTTCTAATGCATGTCGCCCAAAAGTGATCTCTGTTTTGGGAAGACGACATGCATAAAAACAATGGCCTAAAGCGGGTCACCTGAATCCGTTCAGACGCGACACGCGTTAGGGCGTTTCACCGTTTCACGGAAAAGGAGGAATGCTCTACCAATCGGCGATGCGGTCGCCGCCGGCGAACTGTGCGCTTTTGCCGGTGTATTCGAACAGCTCGATCTTCACGCCGTTGGGATCGCGGATCCACGCCTGGAAAGTGTCGTCGCAGGCGTGCTTCTTGGCCGTGACGTCGATGCCCTTCGATTTGATGTGATCGATCGCAGCATCGATGTTTTCCACCTCGAGGCAGAAATGGTTGATCTGGTTCTGCTCGGTGTAGGCCGTGCCGTCCTTCTGGAACACCTCGATGTGGCTGCGCCCGCCGCAATTGAGGTAGAACCCGAAAATGTTGCCGTCGCGCAGGAAATTGAACTGCGTATCCAGGCCCAGCACGTCGCGATAGAAGCTTCGCGTTGCCTCCAGGTCATGCGCGAAGATGCAGACGTGAGCGAGCTGCTTGACCTTGATCATGACGGGTTCCTCGCAACTCCGACCTCAGGTCGGCGGAGTGCCGTTCTCGGCCAGCACCGCGCCGGTCAGATACAACGAACCGCTGATCAGGATGCGTGGCGCCGGGCCGTCCCAGGTGTCGCGCAGCAGCATCAGCGCGCTGGCGACGGAACTCACCGGCTCGGCGGTCAGCCCGGCTTCCGTCGCGCGGATCGCCAGTTCGTCATTAGGCACGCCGGCCTCGCTGAGGCTCACCGGCACCGTGTAGACATGCCGGGCGAGGCCCTTGAAGGCACGGAAATAGCCGCTCTGGTCCTTGGTGTTGATCATGCCCGAGATGAGGAACAGCGGACGCGGGTTCTTCTCTTCCTGCTCGGCCAACGCTTCGGCAACCACCACGCCGGCGCCCGGATTGTGGCCACCGTCGAGCCAGATGTCGGCGCCCTTGGGTGCCAGTTCGGCCAGCCGGCCCTGCATCAGCTTCTGCATGCGGCCGGGCCAGGCGACATTGATCATCGCCTTTTCGGCGGCGCGATGGCTGATCTCGAAACCGGCCGCCTTGACCGCGGCGATCGCCGCCGCCGCATTGGCGAACTGGTGGCGTCCGGGCAGCCTGGGCGGCGGCAGGTCCATCAAGCCGTCTTCGTCCTGGTAGACCATGCGGCCGTTTTCCTCGAAGGCAAGGAAATCCTGGCCGTAGACGAAGGTGGGGCATTCAAGCCGCTCGGCGGTTTCGATCAGCACCTGCAGCGCCGTCTCGCTCTCCTGCGCGCCGATGACCACCGGACAGCCGGGCTTGATGATGCCGGCCTTTTCGGCCGCGATCAGTTCGACACGGTCGCCGAGATAGGCCTCGTGGTCGAGCGACACCGGCATGATCACCGACACGGCGGGCTCCTTGACGACATTGGTCGCGTCGAAGCGGCCGCCGAGCCCGACCTCGATGATGGCGGCGTCGGCCTGGTGTTCGGAAAACAAGAGGAAGGTGACTGCGGTGAGAATCTCGAAGACGGTGATCTTCTCGCCCTCATTAGCCCTGGCGGCACGGGCAATAGCATCGGCGAAAACCCTGTCTTCGACCAGCCTGCCGCCGCCATCGGCGGCCAGCCGGTAACGCTCATGCCAGTTGACCAGATGCGGCGAGGTATGGACATGGACGCGGTAGTCCGCGGCCTCGAGCAGGGCGCGCGAAAAGGCGGCGCACGAGCCTTTGCCGTTGGTGCCGGCGATGTGGATGACCGGGGGCAGCCGATCCTGCGGATTGTCAAGCCGCTCCAGCAGCCGCGAAATGCGGTCGAGCGAAAGGTCGAAGCCTTTCGGATGAAGTGCCATCAGGGCTTCGATTTCGCGGTCGGCGGCAAGCGTCGTCATGGGTAGAATCCTAGCGCATGAGCCTGAAAACCAGAATCGTTTCGGATGGCCATGGCAATCAAAAGCTACAGCGCGCCGAAGCCCTCGTGCAATCGCGGTCGCGGCGCCTCGTGTCGCTTCAGGCTTGCGGCCGAGCTTCCGCGGCGACCGCCGCCGGCGGCAGGATTTCCGGCTCCAGCGGCTTTTGCTCCTCCGGCAGCTTGAGCAGCATCTTGAGCAGCCGCGATATGGTTTCGCGCAGCTCCAGCCGCGACACCACCATGTCGACCATGCCGTGCTCCATCAGATATTCGGAGCGCTGGAAGCCGTCGGGCAATTTCTCGCGGATCGTCTGTTCGATGACGCGCGGTCCGGCAAAGCCGATCAGCGCGCCGGGCTCGGCAATGTGCACGTCGCCCAGCATGGCGTAGGAGGCGGTCACGCCGCCCGTGGTCGGGTTGGTCAAAACGACGATATAGGGCAGGCCGGCTTCCTTCAGCCGGTCGACACCGATCGTTGTCCGCGGCAATTGCATCAGGGACAAAATACCTTCCTGCATGCGGGCGCCGCCGGAAGCGGCGAACAGGATCAGCGGCCGCTTGCGCTGCAGGGCCACTTCGAAGCCATGCACGATGGCGTCGCCGGCAGCCATGCCGAGCGAGCCGCCCATGAAGGCGAAGTCCTGCACCGTGACCACCACCGGCAGACCCTCGACGGTGCCCAGCGCATTGATGATCGCGTCCTCAAGGCCGGTCTTGGCCTTGGCGTCCTTCAACCGGTCGACATAGCGCTTCTCGTCGCGGAATTTCAGCGGATCCTGCATCACCTTGGGGTTGTCCAGGGTCTCGTATTTGCCGCCATCGAAGAAGAATCTCAGCCGCTCCTTGGCCGAAATCTTCATATGATGGCCGGACGAGGGAATGACGAACTGGTTGGATTCCAGGTCCTTGTGGAACACCATCTCGCCGGTCTCCGGATCCTTGATCCAGAGGTTCTCGGGCATGTCGGTGCGCCGGCCGAGCATCGAATTGATCTTCGGGCGAACGTAATTGGTGATCCAGTTCATCGCTTCGGCTCCTGTCCTGACGAAGAGTTAGTGCATGTCGCCTAAAAGTGGAAACCGGTTTTGGGATAACGACATGCGCAAAAGCTGAGGTAGGAGAACTATTCGGCAGCAGCAAGGCGGGCCGAACGCACGCCTTGCGCAAGGCCGCTGACCAGCGTGGCGACGGCTTCGGCCGGATCGGCGGTCTTTTCGCCCTTCGGTCCCAGCACATTGGCTACCGCATTGACGATCGCGGTGCCGACGACCACGCCGTCGGCATTGGCGCCGATCACCCGGGCCTGCTCGGCGGTCTTGACGCCGAAGCCGACGCAGACCGGCAGGTCGGTATGGCCCTTGATGCGCTTGACCGCCGCCGCCACCTTGCCGGTGTCGGCCAGCGCCGAGCCGGTGATGCCGGTCATCGAGACGTAATAGACGAAGCCCGACGTGTTCTGCAGCACCTTGGGCAGGCGCTTGTCGTCGGTGGTGGGTGTGGCCAGCCGGATGAAATTGATGCCGGCTTTCAGCGCCGGAATGCACAGTTCCTCGTCCATCTCCGGAGGCAGGTCGACGACGATCAGCCCGTCGATGCCGCTGGCGATCGCGTCCTTGAGGAAGCGGTCGACGCCATAGATGTAGATCGGATTGTAGTAGCCCATCAGCACGATCGGCGTCTCATTGTCGCCGGTCCGGAAGTCGGCTGCCATCTTCAGCGTCTTGACCAGCGTCTGGCCGCCTTTCAGCGCCCTGAGACCCGCCGCCTGGATTGCCGGGCCGTCGGCCATCGGATCGGAGAACGGCATGCCGAGCTCGATGATGTCGGCGCCAGCCTTGGGCAGTGCCTTCATGATCGACAAAGAGGTGTCGTAGTCCGGGTCGCCGCCCATGAAATAGGTGACGAGCGCCGGGCGGCCTTCGGCTTTCAGTTTTGCCATGCGGCGGTCGATGCGGGTCACCATGATCAGATCTCCATGCCCAGCATCGAAGCCACCGTGTGCACGTCCTTGTCGCCACGGCCGGACAGGTTGACGATGACGATCTGGTCCTTGTCCATGGCGGGCACGATCTTCACCGCATGCGCAATGGCATGCGCGGATTCCAGCGCCGGGATGATGCCTTCGACGCGCGTCGTCAGCTTGAAGGCCTCCAGCGCTTCGTCGTCGAGGATCGGCACATATTCGACGCGGCCTGAATCACGCAGCCACGAGTGCTCCGGGCCGACACCAGGGTAATCGAGGCCGGCCGAGATCGAATGGCCATCCATGATCTGGCCGTCAGAGTTCTGCAGGAGATAGGTACGGTTGCCGTGCAGCACGCCGGGCGCGCCGGCATTCATCGACGCGCAATGCTCGATGCCGTCGAGACCGCGCCCGCCGGCTTCGATGCCGATGATGCGGACATCCTTGTCGTCGAGGAACGGATGAAACAGGCCGATGGCGTTGGAGCCGCCGCCGACAGCGGCGATGATCGTGTCCGGCAGCCGGCCCTCCTGTTCGAGGATCTGCGCCCGCGCCTCGATGCCGATCACCGACTGGAAATCGCGCACCAGCTCCGGATAGGGATGCGGGCCCGCAGCGGTGCCGATCAAGTAATAGGTGTCCTCGACATTGGTCACCCAGTCGCGCAACGCCTCGTTCATGGCGTCCTTCAGCGTGCCGTGACCGGCGGTCACCGGCCGCACTTCGGCGCCGAGCAGCTTCATGCGGAAGACATTGGGGCTTTGCCGGGCGACGTCGGTGGCGCCCATATAGACGACGCAGGGAAAGCCGAAGCGGGCCGCGACCGTGGCCGACGCCACGCCGTGCTGGCCGGCGCCGGTCTCGGCGATGATGCGCTTCTTGCCCATGCGCTTGGCCAGCAGGATCTGGCCGAGGCAATTGTTGATCTTGTGCGAACCGGTATGGTTCAGATCCTCGCGCTTGAAATAGACCTTTGCGCCGCCGAGATGCTTCGTGAGGCCTTCGGCGAAATAAAGCTTCGACGGCCGTCCGGCATAGTGGGTCGACAGGTCAGTCAGCTCGGCCCTGAAATCCGCATCGTTCTTGACCTCGTTCCAGTGCCGCTCCAGATCGAGGATCAGCGGCATCAGCGTTTCGGCAACGAAACGACCGCCGAAAATGCCGAACATGCCCTGTTCGTCGGGTCCGGTGCGGAAGGAATTGGGTGTCGCCGGCTTGTTCATCGCCGATCTCCTGGCTTGTCGTTTACAGCACGCTCAGGCTGCGCGGGTGTTCCGCGCGGCCCTGACGGCCCGGAAAAACTGTTCGATCAGCGCCGGATCCTTGATGCCCGGCGCGCTTTCCACGCCTGAGGAAATGTCTATTCCGGGCGGGTCGGCAAGCCGAAGGGCATCGCCGATATTGGCGGCGTTGAGCCCACCGGAAAGCATGTAATCGACGCTGCCGTCAAGGCCGGCGAGGATGTGCCAGTCGAAGGCCACGCCGTTGCCGCCCGGCAGTTGCGAGCCTTTCGGCGGCTTGGCGTCGAACAGGAACCGGTCGGCTATGCCGATGAACGGCTTTATCCGTTCGAGATCGGCGGCCTCGCTGAGCGGCAGCGCCTTCATCACCGGCAGGCCATAGCGGGCTTTGACCTCGGCGACGCGCTCGGGCGTTTCCGCACCATGCAGCTGCAGCATGTCAGGCTGCATTTTGGCAACGATTTCATCAAGGAAGGCGTCGCTGGTATCTACGGTGACGGCAACCGCCATCGCCTTGCCGCGCGCAGTCTCGCGCAGACGGCCAGCCTCGGCAGGTTCGACATAGCGCGGGCTTTTGGCGAAGAAGATAAACCCGACATGGCTGGCGCCGCCGGCCAGCGCCGCGGCCATTGCCCCGTCGGTCTTCAAGCCGCAGATCTTGATGTCGAGTGCCATGGCGCGGGAATTGGCATGAAAAGCGAAAAGAGTCGAGAAAAAGCATGCTGTTTGCCGACACGGCCAAAGGCGCTACCTATGGATGAACAGGACACGGCGGGAGCACGATCATGACCGACAGGACAATTGCCGAACTCAGGCAGAAGGTCGCGCAGGCGCGCGAGGTCATCGCGCACCTGATCGACAAGGCTGCCTTCAACGGCGCCGAAGCGCACCGGGCGCTCGACTATTTCGGCGGCGATGAATTCGACGGCAATTTCCTGCCGTGGCCGCATCATGGCGATGAGGGGTTGCGGCCGGAAGAGCTTAATGCGGCGAATGACGACTGAATTTCGTCATCCTAGGGCGGAGCGACGCGAAGCGGAGCGCAGACCCTAGGATCCATGCCGTGACATCCACCGAAGGATGCGGCGGTGGAGAATGAACGCGTTGCTGAAATGGTCGTTTTGTTCTGGCGGATATCCGAGACCTGCACCGTTGCGGCGCTCGTGCGTCACGGCATGGATCCCAGGGTCTGCGCCGCGTCGCTTCGCTCCTTGCTCCGCCCTAGGATGACGACGTTGGAGATAGCTTCGCCAATCTCCAACGGTCGCGCGAGTAGCCTACTGCGCTCGACGTGCCGCTCGGCTGCCGCCTACTCGAACATGATCGCCTGCAGCGCACCGCCATTGCGCTTCAGCCAGTCCTTGCAGCGATCGGTGTCGGGGCAGAGCTTTTCGCACAATTTCCAGAATTTCGGACCATGGTTCATCTCCTTGAGATGCGCCACTTCATGCGCGACGAGATAGTTGATGACCGGCGACGGCGCCATCATGATGCGCCAGGAGAAGGACAGATTGCCTTCGGAGGTGCAGGAGCCCCAGCGGCTCGACGTGTCCTTGAAGCGGACGGCCTTGGCGCGTTTGCCCAACGCCTGGGTGTGCTTGAGCACCAGCTTCTCGATGTCCTTCTTGGCCTCGCGCTTGAGGAAGTCGGCGATGCGGCGCGGTAGGTGTATGCGATCGCCGTGCACGATCAGCAGCGGGCCGCGCTCATCGCTCGACACCGTCACGGTCCCGCGCTTTGATGGCTCATGGACGATGCGGTGCGCCACGCCACGCACCGGGATCCTGATGCCGGGCCGCACCTGCGGCCGCGTCGGCACCTTGGCCAGTCGCTGCTCCAGCCAGTCCTGGTGCCGCTCGAGGAACCTGTCCACCTCGCCGCGGCGCAGGCCTGGCGGCACGGTGATGCGCAGACCCTGACCGCCTGAATCGATGCGCAGCGTCATTCGGCGCGCCCTGGCGCTCTCGACGATCTTGAGCGGCAGCGTGCGGCCGGCGACGCAATATTCGCGTTCCACGACAGGCGTGGGCTTGGGCTTTGTCAGATTGCGAAAGAAGCCGAGAGTCATGGCGGGACGATACGCGATTCGAGAAAAACGACTAGAACAAAAAAGAAACGGCGCCGCTCGCGCGACGCCGTCGTCATACCTTGGCCTGTCCTACAGAGCCGCGCGTCCTCTGGGACGCGCAAAGGACGCTGTAGCACTTTAAGTTGGCGCATGATCCTTTCCGAAAACCGGTTCCGATTTTCGGGGTCATGCGTCGGGCCTCAGTCGTCAAGCAGGTTCGAACCCTTGCCACGCTTGGTGGTCGTCGTTCCGGCGCCCGGATCGGTCTTCGTCGGAGCCGTCGACTTGTTGCGGTTGGCCATGAACCGGTCGAACTCGTCCTGATCCTTGGCGCGGCGCAATTCGCGGGCATACTCGTCGAACTGGGTCAGCATCTCGTCGAGCTTGCGACGCTCTTCGTTCAGGCGCTCCAGTTCCTTTTCGCGCCAGTCGTCGAAAGCGACGTTGCCGGTGCGGGCGGAGCCATTGCCCCAGCGCGCGGCCTTGTCGGAACCGCGGCGGCATCCGGCGAAGATGCCGTCGGTCGCGCGGTTGACGTCACGCTTGAAGCCATCGAGGCGGTCGCCCCAGATGATGTAGGCGAGCATGGCGAAGCCGAGTGGCCAGAACACCATGAAACCCACAACCATCAACGCGATGGTTGCCGGCGTCCAGGCCGGACGGATCAATGCGGATGTGTTCATTTTCTCCCATTCCTTCGGTTGGAGACAGCCAAACCCGGCTGCGTGGAATCGAAATGGGAAGAGAAAAACGGCGATTCAAGACAATGTCCGCCAAATCCGGACAAGCATCTGAAATGATTATCGCTTTTTGATCATATCGAGGAAAAGCACGACCAGCCCGGCAATCAGGCCCCAGAATGCGGCGCCAACGCCGAACAGCGTCAGACCCGACGCGGTGACGACAAAGGTGACGGTGGCGGCCATGCGATCCGCCTCTTCCTTCAGCGCGATAGACAGCGCGTTGGCGAGCGACGCCATCAGCGCCAGGCCTGCCACCAGCACGATCAGGCTCTGCGGCAGCACCGCGAAGATCGCCACCAGCGAAGCGCCGAAAATCGCAAAGATGAGATAGGCGAGCGCATAGAACGGGCCGGTCTTCCAGCGCTCGGCGGGATCGGGGTGGACGTCCGGCCCGGTGCAGATCGCCGCCGAGATCGCCGCCAGATTGGTCGTCGAGCCGCCGAACGGCGCCGAGAGCAGCGAAAACAGGCCCGTGACACCGATCAGCGGGCCGGGCTCCGGGTGATAGCCGGCGGCGCGCAGCACGGCGAGGCCGGACAGGTTTTGCGACGCCATGGTGACGAGATAGAGCGGCAGTGCCAGGCCGATCACCGCCTTGGTGGTGAAGTCAGGCGCAATCAGCGTCAGCGTCGACAGTTCCGGTGTCGGCAGGCCACCGACACGGCCGGTGAGGAAAGCGGCGAGGCCACCGCCGATCAGAACCGCCAGCACCGACAGCGCCGGGTTGAACAGCCTGATAACGAAGAAGACGGCGATCAGCGGCAGGATCAGCCACGGGTCGATCGGAATGGTCTTCACCGCATTGAGCGCGAAGGTGACGACGATGCCGGCCAGCATGCCCGAGGCGACGGAGGGCGGTATCCTCGAGATCAGCTTGGTCAGGGGCCGAAACAGCCCTGTGGCGATCAGAAGGACGCCGGTGACGATGAAGGCGGCGACGGCCTCGCTCATCGAAAAGCCGCTCGATGCCGCGATCAGCGCCAGGCCCGGCGTCGACCAGGCGGTGATGACAGGCATTTTCGTGCGCCATGACAGCCACAGGCTCTCGATCGCCATGGCCAGGCAGATCGTCGTCACCCAGCTTGCCGTCTCGATCTGCGTCGCACCGACTGCGGTGGCGGCTGCGATGACGATGGCCAGCGTGCCGCCGAAGCCGACGATCGCCGCGACGAAGGCGGATATCGGGATGGAAAGGCGCATCAGTTTCCCCTCTGCGCCATCGCATCGACGGCCCGCACCAGCATGTCGAGATCTTGGGGTCGCGACAAGCGATGGTCGCCGTCGGGGATCAATGACAGTGTCACGTCGTCGGCGGGCAGCAAGCTGACCAGCTTCAGTGCGTGGCTTGCAGGCACGTCCGCATCGGCCAGGCCCTGCAGGATGTGCACCGGGCAATGGGTGTCGATCGGGCCTGTCATAACCCGGTTGTAGCGCCCGTCCTCGATCAGGGCGCGGGTGTAGATGTAGGGTTCCGTGGAATAGTCCGACGGCTCTTCGAAGAAACCTTTTTTGGCGAGATCGCGCTTCTGCGCCTTGGTCAGCACCGGTTCGACCAGGTCGGCGGTGAAATCCGGGGCTGGCGCCAGCAGCACCATGCCGGCGACGTTGCTATCGCCTGCCTTGCGCAATTCCTGCACCATGCGCAGCGCGATCCAGGCGCCCATCGAGGAGCCGACCAGGATCTGGCTGCCCCGGGTGAAATGCCGGAACACGGCAAGGCTCTGCGCAAGCCATGTCGAAATCGTGCCGTCGGCAAAGGCGCCGCCGGATTCGCCATGGCCAGAATAATCGTGGCGCAGGAAGGCGCGGCCTTCTTTCGCCGCCCAGTCCGTCAGCGTCTGCGCCTTCGTGCCCAGCATGTCCGACTTGTAGCCGCCGAGCCAGACGATGCCTGGCGCAGAGCCAGCAGTATGGCGCACCGCGATGCGCGATCCATCTACATCCAGAAAGATTGGGGGCGTAGCAGTCATGGCTTTTCCTCAACGCGGGTCTTGTGACACAGCCGGTGGCGTGGCGAAAAGTGCTCACGATGTTGTTTGTTTGGTGCAGAGCAGCGATCAGGGTGATTTTCTGTCAATGCTGTGCTATTGACTCCGCCCGCGCGCTCACCACATTGCGCGTCCACGCATCAACACTGACGAACCTGAACGAAACGGCCAAGGAGACCACGACCATTCGCAGACCTTTCAAAGCAGCGGCGCCGACCAAGGATGGCCCGCGCTCCAACCGTGACATCCGGGTTCCCCGGGTCCAGCTTATCGACGCCGATGGCCAGAACCGCGGCGATATTTCCATCAACGATGCGTTGCTGCTCGCCGAAGAGGCTGGGCTCGATCTCGTCGAGATATCGCCCAATGCGGTGCCCCCCGTCGTCAAGATCCTCGATCTCGGCAAGTTGAAATACGCCAACCAGAAGAAGGCGGCCGAGGCGCGCAAGAACCAGAAGGTCATCGAGATCAAGGAGATCAAGATGCGCCCGAACATCGACAGCCATGACTACGAGACCAAGATGAAGGCGGTTCGCCGCTTCTTCGAGGAAGGCGACAAGGTCAAGCTGACGCTGCGCTTCCGTGGCCGCGAGATGGCGCATATGGAACTCGGCATGCAGCTTCTGAACAAGGTCCGCGAGGAAGTGGCGACGATTGCCAAGGTCGAAGCGGAACCGAAGCTCGAAGGCCGCCAGATGATGATGGTGCTGTCGCCGCGCTAGAGCGATCCCCGTCAAAAGCAAAGGCCGCTTCGGCGGCTTTTGTTTTGTTTTGCCTCCGCCATGATTTCTCCGCAAGTTGCTTCGACAAGGATTCTGGTTGCCGGTCCTCGCGGCGAAAGGATTCTCCCATGACCGCTGCGGCACGTTCTACAAGTGAAATGGGTCGCTATCAGCGGCGCCGGCGCGTCCTGCTGGCGCTGCTAATCGGCGCTTTTTGCGCTTTGCTGATCTTCGGCGGCTCCCCGCACGATGAACTGACCCACGAACGCATAGAGGCGCACGGGATCGCCCTGATACTGATCGGAATCGGCGGCCGGCTCTGGTCGATCCTCTATATCGGCGGCCGCAAGTCGGCCGAAGTGGTTGCAACCGGCCCATATTCGGTGATGCGCAACCCGCTGTATTTTTTCTCCACCGTAGCGGCCGTCGGCATCGGCACCCAGACCGGCAGCGCGATCGTCGCGGTAGCGTCGGCGGTTTTGTGCGCGGCCGCGTTCCACATCGTCACGCTGCGCGAGGAACGGCATTTGACGACCGTGCTCGGGGCGCCGTACAAGGACTACGTTGCACGGGTGCCGCGTTTTTTTCCCAATCCCCGGCTTTATCGCGATCAGGCCGAGGTCACCTTCACACCGCGCATCTTCAATCACACGCTGCGCGACGGCTTGATGTTTCTGGTTTCCATACCGTTTTTCGAACTCATCGAGTCCGGACAGGAAAGCGGTGTAATTCCCGTCCTCTTCTGGCTGTATTGAGCTGCGGTAGGCAGTCAAAAGAGGCGACATGCATTAAATCCGCCTGAATTATCCTGCAAGCCGTCCCAACGATCGGCGGGGCCCTGTTTTCTTGGCCAGAAGCTGCGATCGCCGGCAAGTTTTTCGACGATCGGATTCCGCCATGGTCAATGAAATCAAGTCTGCGCCCGTCGAGGCACACGGGCTGGGCAACTACCAGCATATGCGCCGCATGGTGCTTGCGGTGCTGGTGGTGGTGCTGTTTCTGGCACTGCTGTTCGGCCAATCGACGTTTCCGCCTGAAACCTGGGTGCATGAGTCGATCGAAATGTTCGGCGTGCTGCTGATTTTCCTCGGCATCGTCGGGCGCCTTTGGGCGACGCTCTACATAGGCGGGCGCAAATCTTCCGAGGTGGTGACCGGCGGGCCTTACTCGATCACCCGCAACCCACTTTATGTGTTCTCGACCGTGGCCGCGGCGGGCGTCGGCGCCCAGATCGGCTCGTTCTCCGGCATCATCCTCTTTGCGCTGCTGTGCGCGGGTGCCTTCCACATCGTCATCCTGCGCGAAGAGAAGTTCCTCAAGGAAGCGCTCGGCGCGCCGTACCAGGCCTATCTGGAGAAGGTGCCGCGCTTCTTCCCGAAGCTGTCGCTCTACCAGGAGGGCGATACGGGCAGCTTCAAGCCCCGCCTGTTGCTGACCACGCTGCTCGACGGCCTGGTCTTCCTCGTCGCCCTGCCGGCCTTCGAGCTGATAGACGGAGCCCAGCTGTCAGGCATGTTGCCGGTCTGGTTCACGCTGCCCTGACCAAGGACACAGCGCCGCATCTCCACAGGTGTTGCACGCGGGCCGTCTTTGACGTATAGCACCGCCGTTCAAGAAAACCGCCCGGCAGGGCATGCCGTGGCGGTTTCATTTGCTTTTCGGGCTTTGGTCGGCCCGAAGCGAACAAGAAGCGCGATAGTGCGCCAACAATACGGAGTAGCAAAATGCCCAAGATGAAGACCAAATCGGCCGCCAAGAAGCGGTTCAAGATCACAGGTACGGGTAAAGTCCTGTCGGCTGCGGCCGGCAAGCGTCACGGCATGATCAAGCGTTCCAACAAGTTCATTCGAAATGCCCGCGGCACGATGGTTCTGGCTGAACCGGATGGCAAGAAGGTCATCAAGAATTTTCTGCCGAACGGTCTCTAGGGAATGATGCCAAAAAGTTGCAGACTTTTTGGAAAACATCATTCGCCAAAATAAGATCATTCGGTCCGGACACGCATTTGTTTTACGCAATTCCGAACGGAAAACCGCAAGGCACTTTTCCTGGAATTGCTTTTAAGGAGATCATGACATGGCACGCGTAAAAAGAGGCGTCACTTCGCACGCCAAGCACAAGAAGGTCCTGAAAGCCGCCAAAGGCTTCTACGGCCGCCGCAAGAACACCATCCGCATCGCCAAGCAGGCGGTGGAAAAGTCGATGCAGTACGCGTATCGCGACCGCAAGAACCGCAAGCGCTCGTTCCGCGCGCTGTGGATCCAGCGCATCAACGCCGCGACGCACGAGCATGGCCTGACCTATGGCCGCTTCATCGACGGCCTCAACAAGTCGGGCATCGAGATCGACCGCAAGATCCTGTCGGACATGGCCATCCATGAGCCGCAGGCTTTCGCAGCCCTGGTCGCCAAGGCCAAGGTGGCGCTCGAATATCTGAAGAACACCACGCCGAACGCTTTTGAAAGCGCTGTCGCCTAAGACCAGCGCTTCCCAAGCATTCGCAATTCTGATTTGGGGAACCCGCGCTGGCACGGCTGGCGCGGGTTTTTCTTTTGCCTGAACTTTCAACTTAAAAGTGACTTTCACTTTGAGCTGATTTCCAACGTAGCGAGTTTGACCGTGAACGACGCAACCACTGGCCTGGATACGCTTGAAAACTCACTTCTGGCCGAAATCGCCTCGGCCGCCGATGAGCCGGCCATCGAGGCCGTGCGCATCGCTGCTTTCGGCAAGAAGGGCGCCGTGTCCGAGATGCTGAAGACCCTTGGCGCCATGACCGCTGAGGAGCGTCAGGTCAAAGGCCCCGCAATCAACGGGCTCAAGAACCGCGTCACAGATGCGCTGACGGTGCGCAAGGCCGAGTTGAAAGATGTGGCGATCACCGCCCGCCTCGCCGCCGAAAGGGTCGATGTGACGCTGCCGGTGCGGCAGTCGCCGGCCGAGCGCGGCCGTATCCACCCGATCAGCCAGGTCATCGATGAGATCGCGGCGATCTTCGGCGACCTCGGGTTTTCCATCGCGGAAGGTCCCGATATCGAGACCGATTACTACAATTTCACTGCGCTGAATTTCCCCGAAGGCCATCCGGCGCGCGAGATGCACGACACCTTCTTCTTCCAGCCGGACGAGAAGGGCGAGCGCAAGCTTTTGCGCACGCACACTTCGCCGGTGCAGATCCGCACCATGGAGACGAAGAAGCCGCCGATCCGCATCGTCATTCCGGGCAAGACTTACCGCCAGGATTCGGACGCCACTCACTCGCCGATGTTCCATCAGGTCGAGGGGCTGGTGATCGACAAGACGGCCAACGTCGCCAACATGAAGTGGGTGCTGGAGGAGTTCTGCAAGGCCTTCTTCGAGGTGCCGCAGGTCAAGATGCGCTTCCGGCCGTCCTTCTTCCCGTTCACCGAGCCGAGCCTCGAGGTCGACATCCAGTGCGACCGCTCGCGGCCGGGCGAAGTGCGCTTCGGCGAAGGCTCCGACTGGATGGAGATCCTCGGCTGCGGCATGGTCCATCCCAACGTGCTGCGCCATGGCGGGCTCGATCCGGACGAATATCAGGGCTTTGCCTGGGGCATGGGCATCGACCGCATCGCCATGCTGAAATACGGCATGCCGGACCTGCGCGCCTTCTTCGATGCCGACGTGCGCTGGCTGTCGCATTACGGGTTCAGGCCGCTCGACATGCCGACGCTGTTTGGGGGCCTGAGCGCATGACAGCGCCCTACGCCGGCGGCTGTCGCTGCGGCGCCGTGCGGTTCGAGGCATCGGCCGAACCGCACCACGTCAGCTATTGCCATTGCGGCGATTGCCGGCGGGCCAGCGGCGCGCCTGTATCGGCCTTTGTCGGCTTCCCGGCCGGTCAGGTCGCGTTCACCGGCAAGGCGCTGAAGATGTTCGAGAACGGCCCGGTGACGCGCTCGTTCTGCGGCACTTGCGGCTCACCCATCGCCTATGTCGACGAGCGGCTGGAAGACGACATCTACTTCATGCTCGGCGCCATGGACATGCCAGCCGATTTTGAACCCACGCTGCATGCCTATGTCGGCGAGCAGCTGCCCTACCTGCATATGTCCGACGACCTGCCGAGACATCTGAAATCAAGCGTCAAAAGACCAGACGGAACAGCCCCATGAAATTCACCCTCTCCTGGCTCAAGGACCACCTAGAGACCGACGCTACGCTCGACGAGATCGTCGAGCGGCTGACCTCGATCGGCCTCGAAGTCGAGCATGTCGACGACAAGTCAAGCCTGAAGCCCTTCGTCATCGCCAGGGTGCTGACGGCGGTCCAGCATCCCGATGCCGACCGGCTGCGCGTGCTGACCGTCGATACGGGCGACGGCAAGCCACCCGTGCAGGTCGTCTGCGGCGCGCCAAACGCCCGCGCTGGCCTGATCGGCGCCTTTGCCGCGCCCGGCACCTATGTGCCCGGCATCGACGTGACGCTGGCGGTCGGCAAGATCAGGGGGGTCGAAAGCCACGGCATGATGTGTTCCGAGCGCGAGCTGGAACTGTCAGACGAACACAACGGCATCATCGACCTGCCCGAGGATGCGCCGGTCGGCACCAGCTTCGCCGCCTATGCGCATATCGACGATCCGGTCATCGAGATCAATTTGACGCCGAACCGGCCGGATGCCACCAGCGTCTATGGCATCGCCAGGGATCTGGCGGCGAGCGGGCTTGGCCGCCTCGTTGGCGGCGCCATCATGCCGCATGTCGGCAATGGCATGTGTCCGGTCAAGGTGACGATCGAAGCGCCGGAGCTTTGCCCCGGCTTCGCGCTCAACCTGGTCAAGGGCGTCAAGAATGGGCCGTCGCCAAAATGGCTGCAGCAGCGGCTGATCGCCATTGGCCTGAGACCCATCAGCGCGCTGGTCGACATCACCAACTACGTCACCTTCGACCGCGGACGCCCGCTGCATGTGTTCGACGCCAGCAAGGTTGCCGGCAATCTCGTCGTGCGCCGCGCGCGCGATGGTGAAAAGGTGCAGGCGCTCGACGGCCGCGAATACACGCTGACGCCGGAAATGTGTGTCATCGCTGATGACAATGGCGTCGAGTCCATCGCCGGCATCATGGGCGGCGAGCATTCGGGCTGCGACGAGAACACGACCGACGTGCTGATCGAATCCGCCCTTTGGGATCCGATCACCACGGCGCGCACCGGCCGCACGCTCGGCATCATCACCGACGCGCGCTACCGCTTCGAGCGCGGCGTGGACCCCGAATTCATGGTTCCCGGCGTCGAGTTGGCAACGAAACTGGTGCTCGATTTCTGCGGCGGCACGCCGACCGAAATGGAAGTCGTCGGTTATGCCGACTATCAGCCGAAGATCGTTTCCTTCCCGCTGGCGGAAGTGAAGCGGCTGACCGGCATCGAGGTCGACGAGGATGAGAGCCTATCTATCCTTGAGCGCCTGGGTTTCAGTGCAGAGCCAACCTATCGACCCCATGCCAACTATGTTGCTCCGCCGCCCGGCACACGAGATTTCTCGTCTCAAGAAAAGATATCGGGCGTCTTCGACGTCGCCGTGCCGTCCTGGCGCCCCGACGTCGATGGCAAGGCAGATCTGGTCGAGGAAGTCATGCGCATCCACGGCGTCGACAACATCGCGCCGCAGCCGCTCGGCGCGCATGACGCGGTCAACGCAAGGATCCTCACCACGCTGCAGGTCCGTACCCGCACCGCCAAGCGCGCGCTTGCCGTGCGCGGCATGATGGAAGCCGTCACCTGGTCGTTCATTCCGGCCAAGCATGCCGAGCTGTTCGGCGGTGGCCAGACCGCGCTGAAGCTCGCCAACCCGATCGCCGCCGACATGTCCGACATGCGGCCCTCGCTGCTGCCCGGGCTGATCGCTGCTGCCCAGCGCAACGCCGACAAGGGTATCGGCGACGTGGCGCTGTTCGAAGTGTCGGGCACCTATGAGGGCGACGGCGCCGACCAGCAGCGGCGCGTCGCCGCCGGCGTGCGCCGCGGCACCGCCAAGCTCGACGGCTCAGGCCGCAACTGGGCCGGCAATTCGGGTGCGGTCGGCGTGTTCGACGCCAAGGCCGACGCGATCGCCGCACTGGAAGCCTGCGGTGCGCCTGTCGACCGGCTGCAGATCGAGGCCGGCGGCCCGGCATGGTATCATCCCGGCCGTTCCGGCACGATCAAGCTCGGTCCGAAAACCGTGCTCGGCACCTTCGGCGAATTCCACCCGAAGACGCTGGAAGGCCTCGATGTTTCCGGTCCGCTGTGCGGCTTCGAAGTGTTTGTCGATGCTGTGCCCGAGCCGAAGACCAAGCCGACGAAAACCAAGCCGAAACTGGAACTGTCCCCCTTCCAGGCGGTCAAGCGCGACTTCGCTTTCGTCGTCGACAAAACGGTCGAGGCCGGCACGCTGGTCCGCGCGGCGCTCGCCGCCGACAAGAAGCTCATCACGGGCGTTTCGGTCTTCGACATCTTCGAAGGCGCTTCGCTCGGCGAGGGCAGGAAGTCTATTGCCATCGAAGTGTCGATCCAGCCGGTCGAAAAGACGCTGACCGACGAGGATTTCGAGGCACTGGCCAAGCGTATCGTCGAGAATGTCGGCAAGCAGACGGGCGGCGTTCTGCGCGGCTAAGACTTGCGAGCAGATGGCGAATCGCCCTCCAAAGGGCGATGGACCATCTGCGGTATTCCGGACTTCCTTTCGAAGAACAGCGCGCGGCGTTTCTCGCCATCGTGCCTGCCGACCCGCTGGTCCGCGACGCGCTGGCGCGGGCTCGCACGCTCGACCTGCCGGGCTGGCTGGTGGTGTCCGGCGCGCTCTACAACAGTGTCTGGAACCACCTGACCGGCAAGCCTTCGGGTTACGGCATCAAGGACGTTGATCTCTTCTACTTCGATGACAGCGACCTGTCCTACGAGGCCGAGGACGCGGTGATCCGCCGGGCGGCGCGGCATTTCGAGGGGCTAGCGTTGCCGGTCGAGGTGCGCAACCAGGCGCGGGTGCATCTATGGTATCCGCAGAAGTTCTGCCAACCCTGCCCGCGCTATTCGAGCGCCAGCGAATCCGTCAGCTATTTTGCGTCGAAGACCCATGCGGTGGGTGTGCGATACGATGCGGATGGGCAGCTCGAGATCGTGGCTCCATTTGGTCTTGACGATATTTTTTCGTTCCGCATCACACCGAACCGGGTGATGGACAATCAGCGCACGCATGAGGTGAAGGGCAGACGCGCCCAGGAGTATTGGCCGGAGACCACTGTCGTGCCTTGGTAGGGAGTTGCCGGAATGTTGGCGCGAGGCACCCCCCTCTGGCCTGCCGGCCATCTCCCCCGCAAGGAGGGAGATTGGCAACTTCATCGGCGGCACCCTTCTTGCAACGTTGGTGATTGGCGAAAGCCGGCGTGACATCCGATCTCCCCCCTTGCGGGGGAGATGTCCGGCAGGACAGAGGGGGGTGCCTCGCGCCAACGTCACGCAACCTTCTGCACCATCGCGCATGAAAAGGGGCGCCGAAGCACCCCTTCCGCTTACTCACCAGCTTTCACCCATTCACCAGCGCCAACTCCTTCTGCGCATAGCGCCTACCGACCACCTTGTCGGGCGACAGCGCATCGCCAATCGCCTGCACCTCGACAGCGCTAAGTGCAATGTCCGCCGCCGCCGTGTTCTGCTCGAGATGGCGGATTTTGCGCGCACCGGGGATCGGTACGATGAAATCGCCCTGGTGCAGCACCCAGGCCAGCGCCAGCTGCGCCGAGGTTGCGCCCTTTTCAGCCGCCAGCTTTTCCAGCGTGGCGATGACGGCGGCATTGGCTTCCATCGCCTCGGCCTGGAAGCGCGGCAAGGTCCGGCGCCAGTCGTCGTCGCTCAAGGCCTCGGGCTTGGCGATCGTGCCGGTCAGCAGCCCACGGCCGAGCGGGCTATAGGGAACGAAGCCGATGCCGAGCTCGCGGCAGACGGCGAACACCTCGTCTTCCGGGTCGCGGCTCCACAGCGAATACTCGCTCTGCACGGCCGATATCGGATGAACGGCATGGGCCCGGCGGATGGTCGCGGCACTCGCCTCGGACAGGCCAAGCGCGCGCACCTTGCCCTCGCGCACCAGTTCGGCCATGGCGCCGACCGTATCCTCGATCGGCACGTTGGGGTCGACACGGTGCTGATAGTAGAGGTCGATCACATCGGTGCCCAGCCGTTTCAGCGAGGCCTCGGCGACCGCCTTGACGTGCTCGGGGCGGCTGTCGACGCCCGCCATGCGGTCGAGGCCTGTGCCTTCCTCCAAAATCTTGAAGCCGAATTTTGTCGCGATCGTCACCTTGTCACGCACCGACTTCAGCGCCTTGCCGAGCAGGATCTCGTTCTCGTAAGGGCCATAGACTTCCGCCGTGTCGAAGAAATTGACGCCGATGTCGACGGCGCGGTGCAGCGTGGCGATCGCATCGGCTTCCGCTTGGCCGCCATAGGCGAAGCTCATGCCCATGCAGCCGAGGCCGACGGGGTAGACGTTCAATTCAGTTCCTAGCTTGCGGGTTTGCATAACGCGTCTCCTTGTTGCGATGTGGGAGAAATAGCGCCTTGCCTTGTGTTCGATAATCGGTTTTCATCCGCACGGGCTGTACTAAAAGATAGATCAATGAATCGAGCGCATCTTTCACAACTGGCGGTGCTGGCGACTGTCGCTCAATGCGGCAGCTTTCGCGGCGCTGCCAGGGAATTGGCCATCGCGCCTTCGGCGGTTAGCCACGCGGTATCCAGCCTCGAAGCCCGGCTTGGCGTGCGCCTGTTGGCACGCAGCACGCGCAGCGTTGCCCCGACCGAGGAGGGCGCGCAACTGCTCGAGCGATTGCGGCCGGCGCTTTCCGAGATCGACCTGGCGCTGGAGACGGCAATCGAAGCGCGCGACCGGCCGGCCGGCAATCTGCGGCTGACCGTGCCGCGCACGGCGGCCCATTTGGCGCTGACGCCACGGCTGGGCGCCTTTGCGTCGGCCTATCCCGACATCGTGCTGGAGATCGTCATCGAGGACCGCTTCACCGACGTGGTGGAAGGCGGCTTCGATGCTGGAGTCAGGCTAGGCGAGAGCCTGCAGCGCGACATGATCGCGGTGCGCATCGGGCCGGACCTTCGCGGCGCGGTGGTCGGCGCCCCGGTCTATTTCGAGGTGAGCCCCAAGCCGCTCCACCCGCGCGACCTAGCCGGCCACCGCTGCATCCGCTTCCGCTTCTCCAGCGGCATCCTCTACCGCTGGGAATTCGAGAAAGGCCGCGAGACGATCGAGATGGCGGTGGAGGGACCGCTGATCCTCGATGAGGACCATCTGATCGCGCAGGCGGCGGTCGACGGCGCCGGGCTTGCCTTCGTCTTTGAGGATTATGTCCGCGCACCGCTCGCCGACGGCAGGCTGATCCGCGTGCTGGAGGACTGGTGCCCGCCCTTCGACGGCTTCTTTGTCTATTATCCGAGCCGCCGTCAGATGCGGCCAGCGCTTAGGGCGTTTGTCGATTTCTTCAAGGTGAGTGGATAGAGCGGGCTCGCCCCTCCCCCTGGTGGAAGAAAACCGGCATCGCGGTCGTTCACCAACGATGCAAACATCGATCACCAATAGCACGACCAGCTACGGCTGGGGCGCGATCATTCTCCACTGGCTGATTGCGCTCATCTTCATCGGCCAGTTCGGACTCGGCTTCGTCATGGTGCGGCTGACCAGCCAGCGCACCGCCTTCGAACTGATCCAGCTGCACAAATCCTTCGGTTTTCTGCTGCTCGGCCTGATCGTCCTGCGCATCGCCTGGCGCCTTGGCAATGTATGGCCGCCGCTGCCGCGCTCGGTCGGGACTCTGGAGCGTCGGGCGGCACCGTTGGCCCATTTTGCGCTCTACGCGTTCCAGCTTGCCTTGCCCTTGTCCGGCTGGGCGCTGGTGTCGGTCTCGATGCTGGAGATTCCCAGCCTGCCGTTCAACCTGTTCATCATGCCGAACCTGCCGCTGGCCGAATCGGATGGTGCCGAAAGCTTCTGGGCGGCGGCGCACTGGTATCTCGGCTATGCCGGCATGGCTCTGGTCGCGCTCCACGTCGCGGCGGCACTGCGGCATCATTTCCAGCTCAGGGATGGCGTGCTCACGCGCATGATCACGCCTTCGTCAGATCCGGAATAGAGCGAGCGGTTCATTCGTTCATGGAGTGAGGGCGCAAGAAATGCGCTGCCTCCAACAAGGAACATCCCATGTACACGCGCATCCTCGGATTTGCGGCGGTCGCCGCTTGCCTTGCCATGCCTGTTTCAGCGGCCGTCGCGCTTGGTGACGCCGCCGGCAGCTATTCGATCAGCCCGGCCAGCTCCAGCATCCGCTTCTCCATCGACAAGGTCGGCGGCGGCGGCCTCAATGGCGCCTTTGCTCGCTTCAAGGGGTCGATCCGCATCGACAACAGCGATGTCGGGCGCTCGCAGGTCAATTTCACCATCTTTCCCGAAAGCGTCGGCACCGGCCAGGGCCGTATCGATGCCTTCCTGCGCTCTGACGCGGTGTTCGATGCCGCCAAGAACCCGGAAATCCAGTTCCGCTCGACCAGCGTGACCCGAACCAGCGACACCAGGCCCTCGTCAGCGGCCGGCTGACGGCGCGCGGCAAGACGTTCCCGGAAAAATTCACGGCCGAGCTTGGCGGTCTCAAGGCTGGCACCATAAAATTCCATGTCACCGGCAAGGTGTTGAGGTCACGCTACGGCATGGATGTCGGCACGCCGATCTATTCCAACATCGTCGACTTCGACATGACGCTGACCGGCAAAAGGGGCTGACCTTGTCATTGGCTTTTCCGGCGATTTCGGGCAAACCTCGTCGCCTGTAATCGAGAGGAGAAGCCTGATGTTCCGATGGGGTGTGTTGTCGACGGCCAAGATCGGCCGCGAGCATTTGTTGCCGGCCATGGTCGAGGCGGAGAATGGCGTGCTGTCGGCGATCGCCAGCCGCGACCTGTCGAAGGCCAAGGCGCTCGCCGACCGCTTCGGCGCGCGGCATGCCTTCGGCTCCTATGAGGAACTGCTTGCCTCCAATGAGGTCGACGGCGTCTACATCCCGCTGCCGACTTCGCAGCATGTCGAATGGACGGCAAAGGCCATCGAAGCCGGCAAGCACGTGCTGGTCGAAAAGCCGCTGGCGCTCGACGCCAACGACATTCTTCCGCTGATCAAGCTGCGCGACCAGAAAAAGGTGCTGGTCTGCGAGGCCTTCATGGTCATCTACCACCCGCAATGGATCAAGGTACGCGACCTGATCGCCAGCGGCGCCATCGGCCGGCTGCGCCATGTGCAGGGTGCCTTCTCCTACTACAATGTCGACCCCAGCAACATGCGCAACCAGCTCGACCTCGGCGGCGGCGCGCTGCCCGACATCGGCGTCTACCCGACCGTGTCGACGCGCTTTTCGACCGGCAAGGAGCCGCTGCGCGTGCAGGCGACGATCGAGCGCGACCAGAAATTCGGCACCGACATCTACTCCTCGATCCGCGCCGATTTCGGTGACTTCGAACTGTCCTTCTACCTGTCGACGCAGATGGCGGCGCGCCAGGTCATGGTGTTCCACGGTGAGAAGGGTTTCATCGAGTTGTTCTCGCCTTTCAATGCCGGGCTCTACGACCACCACCGCGTCGAACTGCACAACCAGAACCACTCCGAGGCGCAGGTGTTCCGCTTTCCCGGCACGCAGCAGTACCGGCTGGAGGTCGAGACCTTCGCGCGTGCGGCACAGGGCGGCAAGGAGCGCGTCTTCACGCTGGAGGAATCTGTGCTCAATCAGAAAGTCATCGATGCCATCTTCCGCGCCGGCGGCAAAGAAGGCTGGGAGGCCGTCTGACCCCTTGCGTTGAAATAGCCGGCTAATTCTGGGAGGAAAGATGGCTGACGATGCGGACGTGATCATTGTCGGCGCTGGCCTTGCAGGGCTGGTTGCCGCCGCCGAGCTTGCCGAGGCCGGCAAGAAAATCATCATCGTCGACCAGGAGCCGGAGCAGTCGCTCGGCGGCCAGGCGTTCTGGTCGTTCGGCGGCCTTTTCCTCGTCGATTCGCCCGAGCAGCGGCGCATGCGCATCCGCGATTCGCATGACCTGGCGCTCGAAGACTGGCTGGGCACCGCGGCTTTCGATCGGCCCGAGGATTTCTGGCCGCGCAGATGGGCGGAAGCCTATGTCGGCTTCGCCGCCGGCGAAAAACGCTCCTGGCTGATGCAGCGCGGCCTGAAATTCTTTCCGGTGGTCGGCTGGGCCGAGCGCGGCGGCGGCAATGCCATCGGCCACGGCAATTCGGTGCCGCGCTTCCACATCACCTGGGGCACCGGCCCCGGCGTTCTCGAACCGTTCGTGCAGCGCGTGCGCGAGGCGCAAAAACGCGGATTGATAAGCTTCAAGTTCCGTCATCGGGTCAATGAACTGACGCGGACGGGCGCTGTTGTGACCGGCGTGCGTGGCGACATCCTGCAGCCCAGCATCGTCGAGCGCGGCCACAAGAGTTCGCGCAATGTCGCCGGCGATTTCGAGCTTCATGCGCAAGCGGTGATCGTCGCCTCCGGCGGCATCGGTGCCAACCATCAGCTTGTCCGCGAAAACTGGCCGCATCGGCTGGGCGCGGCACCAAAGCGCATGATCACCGGCGTGCCCGACCATGTCGACGGCCGCATGCTGGCGATCACGGAAGAGGCCGGCGGTTCGATCATCAACCGCGACCGCATGTGGCACTATGTCGAGGGCATCAAGAACTGGGCGCCGATCTGGACCGACCATGCGATCCGCATCCTGCCCGGCCCGTCATCGCTGTGGCTCGACGCACGCGGCAAGCGCCTGCCGGTGCCGCTCTATCCCGGCTTCGACACGCTGGGCACGCTCAGCCATATCATGAGCACCGGTTTCGATTATTCCTGGTTCATCCTGACCAGGAAAATCATCCAGAAGGAGTTCGCGCTGTCGGGCTCCGAGCAGAACCCGGACCTGACCGGCAAGAGCTGGCGCCAGGTGCTCGGCCGCGCCACATCTGGCATTCCGGGTCCGGTCAAGGCGTTCATGGAGAAGGGCGAGGATTTCATCGTCGAGGCTGATTTGCCGGCGCTGGTCGCGCGCATGAACGCCCTTGCCGGCGGTGAGCCGCTGCTCGACGTCGCCCAGGTAGAGCGGGAAATCCGCGCCCGCGACAGGCAGCTCGACAACCCGTTCTCCAAGGACATGCAAATCAGCGCCCTGCGCGGGGCGCGCGCCTATCTCGGCGACCGCCTGATCCGCACGGCCAAGCCGCACAAGATGCTCGATCCGGCAAACGGCCCGCTGATCGCGGTGCGTCTCAACATCCTGACCCGCAAGACGCTGGGCGGCCTGCAGACCGATCTCGACAGCCGCGTGCTGGGTGCCGATGGCCTGCCGGTCGCCGGGCTCTATGCGGTCGGCGAAGCCGCCGGCTTCGGCGGCGGCGGCGTGCATGGCTATGCGGCGCTCGAAGGCACCTTCCTCGGCGGCTGCATCTTTTCCGGCCGCAGCGCCGGCCGGTCGGCGGCCGCTTCGGTAGGGTGAGCCGGCGCCGGTCGGCCCCCGGAGTCTAGCCGCGATCACCAGCGCCAATCGCCCTGTCCAAGCGCGGTCACCGCATCGACGATCCGGGTGAAGCTGGTGCGGGCGCGGCCGACCGTGTGCCGGCCTCGGAGATAACCATGCACCAGCCCCGCTTCCTCGAACCAGGTCGCGCGTCCGCCCGCCGCCACGACTAGGTCTCGATAGTTCTCACCATCCGACGACAACGGGTCGCACTCAGCGGTGATCAGCATTGTCGGCGGCAGGTTGGAGAAGTCGATGTCGGCGAGCGGGGCCAGCGTGATGTCCCCGGTCCTATCCACGCCGCCGGTGCGGATGTGCTTGTAGAATTCGAGATCGCGCACGGTCAGCATCGGCGCTTCGGCGTGCTTGACATAGGAGCCTTTCGAGCGGTCTCCGCCGAGGCCGGGATAGATCAGCACCTGGCCAACCGGCCTTTTCGAATGGCCGCGCGTGGCGTGACTGACGGCAGCGCAGAGATTGCCGCCGGCGCTGTCGCCGCACAGCAGAATTGGGTGGTTGCGGGTGGAGGCGGCCCATTCGAAAGCGCTCATCAAATCGTCGAAGGCGGCCGGATGCAGATGTTCAGGCGCCAGCCGATAATCGACCGAGACCACCTCATAGCCGGTGCGGGCACAAAGCTCGGCGCAGACATCGTCATGGCTGTCCAGTCCGCCGAGGATGAAGCCGCCGCCATGGACATAGAGCACCGTCACGGCTGCCTGGAGTGGGCTTCGATAGATACGGGTCGGGATATCGTGCGTGGACGTCGCGATGGCTGAGGTTTCGACAGCAACGCCGTCGGGATAGCCGGCAAAGAATTCGCGGCACATGCGGTCGTAGATCTCGCGCTGCTGCGCGATCGTGTAGTCGATTGTATCCGGCGGGTAATAGGAATTGGTGCGCTCGATGAAGGCCCAGGTCTCGGCGTCGATGAGGGTTTTGTAGTCGGTCATGAGTGAGGCTGCCGAAGTCGAACCTGGGCACCCCCCTCTGGCCTGCCGGCCATCTCCCCCGCAAGAGGGGAGATTGGCAGTTTCGATCGCGGTGCTCTTCTTGCAACGTTGACGATTGGCGAAAGCAGAAACGACATCCAATCTCCCCCCTTGCGGGGGAGATGCCCGGCAGGGCAGAGGGGGGTGTGACGGGACGCCATCGTTCCTGCTACTTCCCCTTCCAAACCGGCTCACGCTTCTCCGCAAAAGCGCGAAAACCCTCCATGCCGTCCTCGGAGCCGTAGAGCGCATCGACCGTCGGCAGCTGCCGCCGCGTCACCCTGTTCATCGCGTCCTGGAAGGTCAGCGCCTCGGCCACCCGCGCCGTTTCCTTGATCGCGGCGAACACCAGCGGCGGGCCGCCGGCCAGCAGCCGGGCGATCTCCCAGACGCGATCTTCCAGCCTTTCCTTTGGCAGCACTTCGTTGACCAGGCCCCAGCGATGCGCCTCGGCCACATCCATCCAGCGGCCGGTCAGCAGAAGGTCCATGGCGACATGGTAGGGGATGCGCTTCGGCAGCTTGATCGTCGCGGCGTCGGCCAGCGTGCCGGCGCGAATCTCGGGCAGCGCGAAGGAGGAATGATCGGAGGCGTAGATGAGGTCGCAGGACAGCGCCAGCTCGAAGCCGCCTCCGACCGCCATACCGTTGACGCAAGCGATCACCGGCTTGTTGAGGTCGCGCAACTCCTGCAGCCCGGCAAAGCCGCCGACGCCATAGTCGCCATCGACCGCATCGCCGCCGGCGGCCGCCTTCAAATCCCAGCCGGCACAGAAGAACTTGTCGCCGGCGGTCTTGACGATGGCGACGCGAAGCTCCGGATCGTCTCGGAATGCCTTGAACGTCTCGCCCATCAGCCGCGAGGTCTTCAGGTCGATGGCGTTGGCCTTGGGCCGGTCGAGCGTGACTTCGAGGATGGTGCCCTCGCGGCGGGTCGAAATGACGTCAGACATTCTTCTTGTCTCCCAGCACCAGCAGTGCGTCGGCGATCCAGGCGCCCTTGCCCTCTGCACAGACGATCAGCGGGTTGATGTCGAGTTCCTCGATCTCGCCGGCATTCTCCTGCACGAAGGCGGCAATGCCAGAGATGGCATCGATGGCAGCGGCGACATCGGCCTTCGGCCGGCCGCGATAGCCCTCGAGCAGCGGGAACAGTTTCAGGCCGCGCAGCGCCGCCTCGATATCGTCGCGCGTCGCCGGCAGCATCAGCGTGACGCTGTCGCGCAACAATTCGACCAGCACGCCGCCGGTGCCCAAGGTCATCACCGCACCGAACATCGGGTCGCGGGTGAAGCCGACGATGAGCTCGGCGACACCGTCGCGCACCATGCGCTCGACATAGAGCCCGGTGCCGAGCGGCAAGAGGTCATGCGCCGCGGTGCTGACGGATTCGGCATCCCTGAGATTGAGCCTGACGGCGCCAACTTCGGATTTGTGGCTGACGCCGAGCGCCTTCAGCGCCACCGGGAAGCCAAGCGCCATGGAAGAGATCACCGCCTCGACCGCATTGGCGGCGCGTTCGCCCTTCGGCACCGGCAGGCCAGCCTTGATCAGCCGTGACTTCGCCTCGGCCTCATCGGGCGTGACGTGGTCGCCGCCAGGCGCACCGGATGCGGACGTGTCGATCGGCTGCGCCTGCGGTTCAGCCCAAGCCCAGCCGATGAAGGCTGCCGCCCCGGCGGCGTCCATGGCTTCCGAAATGCCGAACAACGGCACCATGCCGCGCGCCATCAGCTCGGCCGTGTACTCCTCCGGCAGGTTCTCCGGCAGCGAGGAGACGATCGCGCCATGCGCCTTGTTGGTCTTCAGCGCCGATTCGAAGGCGCGCAGCGTCGCCCACCAGTCGGTGACCGAGCAGCGGTCGGGGCGCGGAAAATCGAGCACCAGCATGTTGAGGTCGAAGCCGCCCGACACCATGGCGGTGAAGGTGGCGGTCATCGCCGGCTCGTTGTTCCAGATGAAGGTGTGATAGTCCAAGGGATTGGCGACCGCGACCAGCGGCCCGAGCGTCGATTTGACATGGGCGCGGTGGCTGTCGATCAGCACAGGGAAATTGACCCAGCGCCCTTCGGCGCTGTCGGCCATGACGGAGGCCTCGCCGCCGGAGCAGCTCATCGACGACAGCCTATAGCCTGGCAATGGTCCGGTGATGTGCAGCAGCTTTAGCGCCTCGATGAAGGCGGGGATCGAATCGACTCTCGCAATGCCGAGCCGCCGCAGGAACGCACCCGAGGCCGCGTCCGAGCCGGCCAGCGAGGCGGTATGCGAGACAGTCGCCTGCCTGGCCTGTTCGGAACGGCCGACCTTCATGGCGATGATCGGCTTCTTCAGCTCGCGCGCCCGTGCCGCCAGCCGCTCGAAGCCGGCTACCGAATCGAAAGCCTCGATATGCAGGCCGAGCGACGTGACCCGCTCGTCCTCGATCAGGCCGAGCGCCATTTCGGACAGGCCGGTCTGCGCCTGGTTGCCGGCGGTCATCAGGAAGGCGATCGGCAGGCCGCGCCTTTGCATCGTCATGTTGATGGCGATGTTGGAGGACTGGGTGATGATGGCGACGCCCTTGCCGCCCTCGGCCAGTCTTATCCCGCCATGCTGGTCGGGCCACAGAAGCGCGCCGTCGGCATAATTGATCAGGCCGTAGCAATTCGGCCCGATGATCGGCATCGAGCCGGCCGCCCCGACCAGCTCGGCCTGCAGCCGCTCGCCGTCGTCGTCATAGGCCTCGGTTTCGAGGAAGCCGGCGGCAAAGCAGACGGCACCGCCAGCACCGCGTTCGGCCAGCGCCTTGACCACCTCGATGGTCAAATGCCGGTTGACGCCGACAAAGGCAGCGTCCGGTGCGCTCGGCAAATCGGCGACCGAACGATAGGCCCTGCGGCCGGCAACCTCGTCCTTGGTCGGATGCACCGGCCAGATATCGCCGGCAAAGCCCATCTTGATCGACTGCGCGACGACGGCTGCGGCCTGTGCACCGCCGAAGACGGCGATCGATTTCGGCCGCAGAAGACGCTCAAGCTTGTGCATATGTTATGCCCCAAACGGACGCAGCAGCGCCCGTGAAATGATGTGGCGCTGGATTTCCGACGTGCCCTCCCAGATGCGCTCGACGCGCGCGTCGCGCCAGATGCGCTCCAGCGGCAAATCGTCCATCAGCCCCATGCCGCCATGGATCTGGATCGCTTCATCGGCAACGTATGCAAGCATTTCGGTGGCCTTCAGCTTGGCCATGGCCATGTCCTGATCGGTGACGGTGCCCTGATCGTACTTCCAGCCGGCTTCGAACACCATCAGGTCGGCGGCCTTCAGTTCGGTCGCCATGTCGGCGAGTTTGAACGACACGCCCTGGAATTTGCCGATCTGCTGGCCGAACTGCTGGCGTTGTGCTGCGTATTCCACGGCATGACCAAGCGCTCGTTCGGCACGGCCGAGGCAAGTGGCGCCGACCTGCAGGCGGGTGGCGCCGAGCCATGAATTGGCGACGTCGAACCCTTTGTGGACTTCGCCCAACACTTGGGCGGCGGGAAGCCGGCAATCGTCGAATTCGAGGATGGCGTTGGTGTAGCCGCGATGCGAGACGTTGCGGTAGCCATCGCGGACGGTGAAGCCTTTGGTGCCCTTGTCGACGAAGAAGGCGGTGATCTTCTTGCGCTTGCCGCGCGGCGAATCCTCTTCGCCTGAGGCCATGAAGACGATGGCAAAGTCGGCGAGGTCGGCGTGGGAGATAAAATGCTTGGTGCCGTTCAGCACCCAGTCGTCGCCGTCCTGCACGGCGGTCGCCTTCATGCCGCGCAGGTCGGAGCCGGCGCCCGGCTCGGTCATCGCCAGGCAGTCCCATTTCTCGCCGCGGATGCAGGGGAACAGATACTTCTCGCGCTGCTCGGGCGTGCCGGCCAAGAGGATGTTGGAGGGCCGCGCCACGCAGGTCCAGTGCAGCGCATAGTTGGCGCGGCCGAGTTCCTTTTCGTAGAGCAGCCAGGTCACCGTATCCAGGCCAGCGCCGCCGACATCGGCCGGCATGTTGGCGGCATAGAGCCCGGCTTCGATCGCCTTGACCTTGATCTCCTCGATCAGGTCGCGGCGCAGCACGCCGGTGCGCTCGACCTCGCGCTCATGCGGGTATAGCTCGTTCTCGACGAACGCCTTCGTCGTCTCGACGATGAGCCTCTGTTCTTCCGACAGCCCGAAATCCATGCTTCAGCCCTTCTTCTTGCCGGTCTTTTTCTTCGGCTTCTCGGCTTTTTTCACCGGCTTCAACGCCTTGGCCTTCTCGGCCGCCTTGGAGGCCGTGGGCTTCTTCGCCGCCAGTTTGGCCAGCTGCCTAGTATAGTCCTTGTGCAGGGCGCCGGCGCCCCAGCCCTTGCCTTTGTTCTGCTTCGACAGCGCGTCCATGATGGCGACCAGATTATCGTCGCGGATCTTTTCCAGTTCGCGGATCGACAGGCCATGCGCCTGGTCGTCCGACTGCGTGGCGATCAGGTCGACCAACTCGTCGTTGAACTCCGGCACATCCATCAGCTTGGTCCATGGCCATTTCAGGCAGGGCCCGAACTGCGCCATGAAGTGGCGCATGCCGGCCTCGCCGCCGGCGACGCGATAGACCTGGAACATGCCCATCTGCGCCCAGCGCAGGCCGAAGCCGTAGCGCATGATGTCGTCGAGTTCCTCGACCGTGCAGATGCCGTCCTTGATCAGCCACAGCGCCTCGCGCCATGCCGCTTCGAGCAGGCGGTCGCCGACGAAGGCCTCGATCTCCTTGCGGATGACGACCGGCTTCATGCCGATCGAGGCATACATCTCCTTGGCGACCTCGATCGCCTCGGGAAAGGTCTGCTCGCCACCGACGATCTCGACCAGCGGCAGGAGATAGACCGGGTTGAACGGATGGCCGACGACCAGCCGCTCCGGATGCTTCTTCATCGCCACCTGCATGTCGGTCGGCTTGATGCCGGAGGTCGATGAGCCGACAATCGCATTGGCCGGCGCGTGGGTATCGATCTCGGCGAGCACCCGGTGCTTGAGGTCGAGCCGTTCCGGCACGCTTTCCTGAATGAAATCGGCATCGGCCACTGCCTCGGCGATGGTCTTGGCGAAGGTCAGCTTGCCCTCCTTGGGCAGGCCGCCGGGCACCATCTGCTTGTAGGCGCGCCGCGCGCCCTTCATCACTTCGCCGACCTTGCGCGATGCCTCGGGATCGGGATCGAAGATCGACACGTCGATGCCGTTGAGCAGCAGGCGCGCCACCCAGCCGGCGCCGATGACGCCGCCACCGATGGCGGCTGCCTTGTTGATGATGCTCATGCGGAAGCTCCGGCTCTTGTCGTGGCTGTTGCGGGATCGATGAGCGGCACGCGTTCGCCGGCGCGGATCACGGACGGGTCGTAGGCCTTGCGGGCAAAGACTTCGAGCACGAAGGGCCGGAACAATTCGATCGGCAGCGTGTCATAGTCGGGGTCGAAGCTCGACTGGTCCCAGCGTTCGCAAAACTGGTCGCAATCGTCGAAATAGGCGTGGCCGGCAAAGCGGTCGCGCGCATGGCGGTTACCGCCCAGATGATGGGCATAGTAGAGCCGCTGGAAGTCGCCATGCTTTTCCACCACCCAGGTGCATTGTTCGCGCACGAAGGGTTTCAGGATCGAAGCGGCATATTCGTCGTGATTGTATGGCGCGTAAATGTCGCCGATGTCGTGCAGCAGCGCGCAGGCGATCCAGTCGGTGTCGGCGCCGTCGCGCCAGGCACGCGTCGCCGCCTGCAGCGAATGGCCGAGCCTTGTGATCTTGTAGCCCGACAGGCCCGCGTCGAGCTGGACCAGCGCATCGAGCAGCCGCTCGCCGGTCCTTGCCGCATAGTCGATCTCATGCGCGGTCAGGAACTCGTAGTCGTCCCGATCGCCATCCTTCATCGCGGTGAATTTTACGGTAGTCATGCCGACCCTCCCGACGAATAATTTATGCCGCGATCGGCGCCCGCTTGGTGAGGTTGAGCTTTTGCCGTACCTCTTCCGGCCCAAGGATCCTGGCGCCGAGATTGGTGACGATGCTGGCGGCGCGCTCGACCAGCTGAGCATTGGTCGCCAGCACGCCCTTGTCGAGCCACAGATTGTCTTCGAGACCTACCCGGACATTGCCACCGGCCAGCACCGCCGCCGCGGCATAGGCCATCTGGTTGCGGCCGATGGCAAAGGCCGACCAGTTCCAGGTCGACGGCACGTTGTTGACCATGGCCATGAAGGTGTTGAGATCGTCAGGCGCGCCCCACGGCACGCCCATGCACAACTGCACCAGCGCATCCGGATTGAGCACCTTTTCCTCGACCAGCTGCTTGGCGAACCACAGATGGCCGGTGTCGAAGGCCTCGATCTCCGGCTTGACGCCGAGCGCCGTCATCATGCCGCCCATGGCGCGCAGCATGCCGGGCGTGTTGGTCATGACATAATCGGCTTCGGCGAAATTCATGGTGCCGCAGTCGAGCGTGCAGATTTCCGGCAGGCACTGGCGCACATGTTCCATGCGGTTGGTGGCGCCGCCCATGTCGGTGCCTTTTTCGTTGAGCGGCAGCGGCGCTTCCGGCGATCCGAACACCATGTCGCCGCCCATGCCGGCGGTCAGGTTCAGGATGACGTCGACTTCCGCCGCGCGGATGCGCTCGGTCACTTCGCGGTAGAGATGCACATCGCGCCTCGGCTTGCCGGTTTCGGGATCGCGCACATGGCAGTGCACGATCGCCGCACCCGCCTTGGCCGCATCGATAGCCGAATCGGCGATCTGCCTGGGCGAGCGCGGCACATGCGGGCTGCGGTCCTGCGAGCCGCCGGACCCGGTCACGGCACAGGTAATGAAGACCTCACGGTTCATCGCAAGCGGCATGGAACTCTCCTCCGATAGAAACAGAACACAACAATGCCCGACTTGCCGGAAACTGTTTTGCGTTTTACGAAGCTTCCATGACAAAAAGCGAAAAACCGACGATCTTTCGCGCCGAGCGTCTGCCGCTCAAGGTGACGCTGCTGGTGTTTTCGGGCTCGTCGATCATGTGCGTGGCCTCGGCCGTCGATCCGCTGCGCGCCGCCAACCGTATCTCCGGCGAGACCTTGTTCGATTTCAAGCTGGTCTCCGTCACCGGCGAGGCTCCGGTCACCACCTGCGGACTGCCGGTGGCGGTCAGTGGCCGTTTCGACGCGGGCGAGCCAACCGACGTCCTTGTCGTCGTCGCCGGCTTCGGCACTCAGAACTATGCGACGTCGGCCTTGCTTTCCGGCCTGCGGCGGGCGGCGCGTACGGCCCGCGCGTGCGGCGGCGTCGAGGCGGGTACCTGGCTGGTGGCACGCGCGGGCCTGCTGGAAGGGCGCAGTGCCACCACCCACTGGGAGGACATGGAGGACTTTTCCTCGGCCTTCCCCGGCGTCGATGTTCGCCCGGATCGCTATGTCATCGACGGGCCGGTGTTCACCTCCGGCGGCGCGTCGCCGACCTTCGACCTGATGCTGCATCTGATCCGCACGCGGCTCGGCATGGCCGTCGCGCTCGATGTCGCCAGCGTCTTCATCTACGACCAGGCTCGCGCCGCCACCGACGCACAGCCGCTGGTCTCGCTCGGCCGGCTCGACGGCTACGATCCGCGGCTGGCGCATGCCATCCGGCTGATGGAAGCGCATGTCGACCAGCCTCTGACCATAGAGGCGGTGGCAAAGCGTGCCGGGGTGACGGCACGGACGCTGGAAAGCATCTTTCGCAAATCGATCGGCGAGACGCCGGGCGCCTATTACCTCAGGCTGCGCCTCGGCGCCGCGCGCCGGCTGGTGGTCGATACGAGGGTTGCCATGGCCGATATTGCCGGGCGGACCGGGTTCTCGTCCGCCGCCGCATTTTCGAGAGCGTTTTCGAGGACTTTCGGCGAAGCGCCGGTCAGATTGCGGAGGGGGTAGGTTTCAACGGACGATCAGGCTGCGTTCTGGCGGTCGCCGTCGATTTGCGAGCGCATCTGTCTGGCCAGACGGGTCTCGAAGCGGCTGGCAACGGCGCGATCCCATTCATTCGAAATCTTGGCGTCGTCCGTTTTCCTCGGCATCGCCATCAGCCGGTCGATGATCGATCCAGCCTCGCCAAGTGAGAGCAGGGCGTCGATTTCACGTTCGTTCTGCATATCGGTTCGCCTCCTTCTTCCTCTCCCGCCACGAGCCACTCTTATACGAGATTCGTGACGGCAGTTTGAAGGCAAGGGCGAGGTCATTGAAGGGCGTCGAAGGGCAAAACCGTGTCGCGGGACCGGGCCATGCGCAAAGCTGTTCCTGCGCCTTGGCAGGTCAGGTCAAGGAGAAATCTACAGTCGCTTTTCGAACAGCACCGTGGTGAAGCCACTGTCCCATTCGTCATCGGGATAGCGATTTTTCTCGACATAGCCGACCGCCTTGTAGAGTGCTTGTGCGGGCAGGTTGAACGTGTCGGTTTCCAGCCGCGCCTGCGCCAATCCGGCGGCGCCGATCGCCTGTTCGGCATGGGAAAGCAGCTTGCGGCCGACACCTTGGCCTTGACGGGACGCCATCACGTGCAGGGCCTCGATGAAACCCGCGCGCCAATGGATCAGGCCGGCGACCTCGCCATCGATCTCGGCAACGGCGAATTCAGGCCAGCTCTGGTCGACATAGCGCCCGCCAATATCCGTCTCTACATAGCGCCGCGCCGCTGCTTCGGTGATGTTCGGCAGCCATGTGCCTTCGAAGGTTTCATGCAGCACCTGCTTCAACGCCGGAATATCGCGCCTGCGCCGGGCGCACGATGATTCGATCCTCTGCCATTTTCCGTCTCCCGCCAATGCATGTCGCCCAAAAGCGCACAGCGATTTTGGGATGGCGACATGCATAAAATAAAGGCTGCCGCACGGGCCCTCTTTCGGCGGCACGCGTGGCATCTTGATCACACGCTGGCTGCCGAAGATCTGTGCGATCCTCGGCAGCCTCGTGCGAAGTGGGCTGACTAGCAGATGGCGATGGCGGCGGCTTTCAGCCAGTGGTGTCGGATGTCGGTCCAGAGATGGAGCGGCGCGCGCCTTACACGTAGCGGTTGACGATATTTTCCAGCAGTTCCTGGCGACCGGACCTCGGCTGCGGCTCGATCTTCTTCTTGACGACGCGCTCGGCGATATCCTCCAGCGTGCGCTTGCCGGCGAGCATCGCCTTGCCCTCGGCCGTGTTCCAGCCGGCATAACGTTCGGCCAGCGGCGCCGATAGCGCCTTGTCCTCGACCATGCCGGCCGCGGCTTTCAGGCCGCGTGCGCAAGAATCCATGCCGCCGATATGGCCGATCAGCAGGTCCTGCGGATCGAGCGACTGGCGGCGCAGCTTGGCGTCGAAATTGGTGCCGCCGGTCTTGAAGCCGCCGGCCTGCAGGACCTGATAGTAGGCCAGCGCCATTTCCGGCACGTTGTTGGGGAACTGGTCGGTGTCCCAGCCCGACTGGTAGTCGTTGCGGTTCATATCGATCGAACCGAAAATGCCGAGCGCATTGGCCAGAGCCAGTTCGTGCTCAAAGGAATGGCCGGCCAGGATGGCGTGGCCCTGCTCGATATTGACCTTGACCTCCTTCTCCAGCCCGAAGCGCTTGAGGAAGCCGTAGACGGTGGCGACATCGTAATCGTACTGATGCTTGGTCGGCTCCTGCGGCTTCGGCTCGATCAGGATCGTGCCCTTGAAACCGATCTTGTGCTTGTAGTCGACGACCATGCTGAGGAACCGGCCGGCCTGTTCCTGCTCGCGCGCGAGGTCGGTGTTGAGCAGCGTCTCATAGCCTTCGCGCCCGCCCCACAGCACGTAGTTTTCGCCCTTCAGCCGCTTGGTGACGTCGATGCAGCTTTTTACCGTCGCCGCCGCGTAGGCAAAGACGTCCGGATCGGGATTGGTGGCCGCACCCGACATGAAGCGGCGATTGGAGAACAGATTGGCGGTGCCCCAAAGCAGCTTGACGCCGGTCTGCTTCATCTTGCCCGCGAAGTAATCGGCGATCTCGTCGAGGCGCGCGGCACTTTCGGAAAAGTCCTTGCCCTCCGGCCGCACATCGGCGTCATGGAAGCAGAAATAGGGCGCGCCGAGCAGCGAGAACATCTCGAAGGCGACGTCCGCTTTCAGTTTTGCCAGCTCCATCGTGTCGGTGCCGCCTGCCTTGGGAAACCACGGCCGGTCGAAGGTCTGGCCGCCGAACGGATCGCCGCCCGGCCAGGCAAAGGAGTGCCAGTAGGCCACGGCGAAGCGCAGATGATCTTCCAACCGCTTGCCGGCGACGACCTCGTCGGGATTGTAGAACCTATAGGCCAGCGGATTGGTCGAATCCGGCCCTTCATATTTGATTTTCTTGATGTCGCCGAAGAATCCGCTGCTCATGATTTCTGTCCTCTCACAAAGTTCTGCCGCCATTACCTCAGGCGTAATTGGTTTCAGGCCAGCGCTGGTCGAAAAAGGTCATGTCAAAGCCACCAAACGAAGGAGACAGACCATGACCGACCTCACCAAGATCGCTGAAAACTACATCACCGCCTGGAACGAAAGCGATGCCGGCCGCCGGGCCGAATTGCTCAAGGCGACCTTCACGGAAGACGTCAGCTATCGTGATCCGCTCATGCAGGGCGACGGCCATGAAGGCGTCACGGCTCTGATCGACGGCGTGCAGCAGCGCTTTGCCGGCTTCCGGTTCTCGCTGAAGGGCACGCCGGATGGTTTTGCCGACAAGATCCGCTTCTCGTGGAACCTCGGACCTGAGGGGACGCCTTCGGTGATCGAAGGTACCGACATCGGAATCATCGAGAACGGCCGCCTGAGGAGCGTCACCGGCTTTCTCGACAAGGTGCCTGCGCAGTAAGGACTTCTGGGGGAGGCGGGCGTGAAGCGCCCCCCTCTGGCCTACCGGCCATCTCCCCCGCAAGGGGGGAGATTGGTTGGCATCCGCGCCTTCGCCAATCACCCACCTTGCAGGACTGGCATACCCGCCAACGCTGCTAATCTCCCCCCCCGCGGGGGAGATGCCCGGCAGGGCAGAGGGGGGTGCCTCGCGCTCACTCACGCGGTCACGCTCTTAATTGCCGGGTACAGCGACCGGTAGCGCTGATATGCATCCGCATACGCCCCAGCGAGCGCAGCGTCCGGTTCAACGGTAGCATCCGTCCTGGGCGCCGTGCACACAGCCAGCGGATCGGCATCCGTTGCCGCAATCAGACCGAGCCGTGCGGCACCAAAGGCGGCGCCGAAATCGCCGTCGGCGGGAATGTCGACAGGCAGTTGAAGCGCGGTGGCAATCGCCTTCAACCAGTAGTGCGAGCGCGAGCCGCCGCCGATCGCCGTCACCCGCGTCAAGGTCGTGCCGGCCGTGGCCAGGGCTTCGAGGCTGTCGCGGAAGGCAAAGGCCACACCCTCCAGCACGGCCTGGGTCAGCACGGCACGGCTCGATTCATGCGCCAGCCCGGTGAACGCGCCGCGAATGGCGGCATCATTGTAGGGTGTGCGCTCACCCGAAAGATAAGGCAGGAAGGACACGCCGCTGGGCGCCTTCAATGTGTCGCCGAGCTGAGCGGTCAATTCGCCGGCGCTCTTCCCGGTGATTTCGGACAGCCAGTTGAGCGAATCCGTCGCCGACAGGATGACCCCCATCTGATGCCAGGTGTTCGGCAGGGCGTGGCAGAAGGTGTGAACCGCGCTAGCCGGGTTGGGCAGGTAGGAAGCGTTGGCGGCAAACAGCACGCCCGATGTGCCGAGCGAGACGAAAGCGTGGCCGGCGCCGACCGTGCCCATGCCGCAGGCCGAGGCCGCATTGTCGCCGGCGCCGCCGGCGATCGGAATGCCGGCCTGGACGCCCCATTTCGATGCCAATTCGCTGCGCAGTGCGCCTGCCTTGTGCGTACCCTCAACCAGCGACGGCATCTGCCTCTCGTCGAGCGACGTCGCTGCGAGCAGGTCCGTACTCCAGCGCCGCTTGCCGACATCGAGCCAGGAGGTACCGGCAGAATCCGACATTTCCGAAATGTGTTCGCCCGAAAGCCAGAGCCGCAGGAAGTCCTTGGGCAGCAGCACTTTTGCGACCTTGGCGAAGAGAGCGGGTTCGTTGTTTTTCACCCAGGCAAGTTTCGGCGCGGTGAAACCGGGAAAGACGATGTTGCCGGTCAGGGCGCGGAAGCGCGGATCGGCGTCGAGCACGGCCGCCTCGGCATGGCTGCGCGTGTCGTTCCACAGGATGCAGGGACGCAGCACCTTGTCGGCGGCGTCGAGCAGCGTGGCGCCATGCATCTGCCCGGACAGGCCAATGCCCTTGACTGCCGCGAGTTCATCCGGATGGGAGGATCTGAGTTCGGCGATTGCGTCTTCGCAGGCCCGGATCCAGTGCTCGGGATTCTGTTCCGACCAGCCGGGATGCGGCCGTGAAACATCAAGCGAACCGTGGCCGGAACCGATGACGGTTTGCCCGGCATCGATCAGCAGCGCCTTGACGCCCGACGTCCCGAGATCGAGGCCCAGATACATGTCTTCCTCCCACGCCAGTTAATTTTTTCGGGTCTCGAAAAAATCTGACTTGGCCAGTTTTTAAAACAAGATCCGCTTCGGGTCAATTCTCCGACAAATCGGCGGCGCGTCGCACAAACAGCGCTGACAGCGGACTGTCGGGCCGCGCCATCGAACGCTCCGCCGTGAGCGCCCTGGCCAGCGCACCGTCACCGGCGCGCAACGCTGCCTCGATCAGCGTCAGGTCGATAACATCGCGCTGAGCGTGGCTGCCGCCGAAGCGATGGGAGATCGAGCGGATCGGCCGGATCAGGCGCACGGCCTCGGTGTAGCTGCCCTCACCGAATGCCTTGATGGCGAGCGTCAGCGGATGGCCGACATCCCGCGTGAAAGCCGCATTGTCATCGCTGCCACGCATGGCCTCGCGCTGCGCCTCGAGCAAAGCGAGGGCCGGCGCATCGAACCCTGCACCGACAAAGGCCATCATCGCGTGGGCATCGTTGAAGGCATAAAGGCCCGCTCCGGCCTTGCGCCAATTGGCGGCAAGCGCCGCCCAGCGGTCGCCGACATTGACGCCGCCGAGGGCGAGCCGCCACAAGACTGCCGAGGCATCGACCATGTTGAGCGCCATCGTCGATTGTACGCTGTAGATAGGGCCGTCATAGAGGGCCAGCACCGCGTCGGTTTCGCCGAGATCGTAATGGAACAGCGCCAGGTGCCACCAATTGTGCACCTGCAGGAAGCTCTCCCTTGTCCACGCTTCCGGGTTGGCCTGCATCCAGGCGATGCCATCCCTTTGCCGGCTCTGCATTTCCATGACATGGGCGACGGCGTGCTGGGCCCAGCCATCGCGCGGCTCCATGTCGACCGCCGCGCGGCCAAGCTGCTCGGCCCTGGCATAATCACCCATTTCCTCCAGCCCGAAGGCCTGCATGCCGAGCATGGCGTGGTAGCCGGGCATGCCGCTTTGCCATGACGGCAGGGCGCGTGCGATGCGGTCGCGCAGCATGCGTGCATTGCCGGTGAAGAAATCGATCTGGTGGCCGACCTGCAGCGCCAGCCCGTCGCGGGGCGTCTCGATGGTGATGTCCTCGAGAATGCGGCTGGCTTGATGCCATCGTCCGCTGGCGAGATGCCCGAGGGCCGAGACATGCGCCCGCTCGCGCGTGGTCGCGGCAAGCGGCAGTGCGGCCTCATGGCAGGCCTTGGCCACGGCCGTCGCCTCCCGCTCGGTGGCGAGGCCGAACAGATATCCCTTGAAGACATGCGCCATGACGAAGCCGGGATCTTCCGCGATGGCGCGGTCGACTGAGGCTACGGGATCGCCGATGAAGCACTGCAGTTCACGCACTGCCTGGCTGTAGGGGGTGAATCCCGCCTCCGTGGCGCCCGAAAATGCCAGGCCGAATGCGTCCCTGGTTGCCATGCGATGTCCTTCTGTCGACCCGTGACAGGCCCTCGATCCTTCGGCCCAAACCGATCCTAAAGCATGGGCCACGGCAACGCCAACCGCGCGCTACGCCAGGTCATTTGAGTAGTCTTTGCAGTTTAGCAACCATGCGGGGCAGATTAGGCTTTGTAAAATCGAATGAATTGTGTCTTCATTACGGCGACTGGCGGGGGCTGGAAATCGCGAATCGAGAGGGGACGCGATGCGGCATATGAAGAACTCACTTCCGAACAGTCATTCGGAGGATGTGCAGGTGGCAGTTGCTTCGCTACGGCGAAAGCCGCATCCGCTACACCCGTGGCTTATTAGCATCCTCTCAACTACGGCTTTTGCGTTGCTGCCCAACTCCCCCGCGTTTGCCGCATGCGTGCTGGGTCCATCCGCCGGAAACACCGTTTACACCTGCGACAGCGGCGATTCAGGCGGCAGCCTCGCCGATCCCGATGGCGACAACACGCTCAATTTTCCCGCCGGGGGCACCGGGCAGATATCAGGCAATGTCACCTTTGGTGTCGGCACGGACCGCATCGATATGCAGTCAGGCGCCATCACCGGCACCGTCGATCAGGGTGGCGGCACGGATTTCTTCACTATCGGCGCGGGTACCGTCGCCGGCAATGTCCAGCAGGGCGCCGGCATCGACGACTTCAACATGAGCGGCGGCCAGATCGGTTCGCTCAACCAGGGCGATGGCCTCGACACCTTCACCATGACCGGCGGGCGCATCGTCGATTTCTTCGACGATGGCGACCGTGCCGTGATGACCGGTGGCCGCATCGGCCGCGTCAACATGAAGCTCGATCAGAATTACTTCAACATGTCCGGCGGCACCATCGACCGCAACCTCGTCACCGGCTTCGACAAGGACACGATCATCCTGTCGGGCGGCACCATCGGCGGCAACATCAGCGTCAGCGGCGGCAACGACAGCGTCACGGTCACCGGCGGTATGATCGGTGGCGATATACTGATGAGCGTTGGCGCCGACAGTTTCGTCTGGAACGGCGGCGGCATCATCTATGGCGCCGTCGATCTCGGCGGCGACAACGACACCGCCGAACTCAGCAACCTCACCAACGCCAATCTCGGTGCCACGAATACCATATCGGGTGGTCTCGGCACCGACGCGCTCACCCTGGACAACGTCAAACTGGATGGGATCAGCCGGCTCCAGAACTGGGAAAGCATCGACGCCACCAATGACACCGAGCTGACGCTCGACGGCAATCTGGTGCTCGGCGACAGCGGCACCGGCACAGGTGCGCTCAGTGTCGATGCCGCAAGCACGCTCTATGGCGGCGGTTTCAACGCGGCGATCCAGGCGTTTACGGCGGGTCAGTTGGCGCAGGTCACCAATGCCGGACGCATCGACCTGACCAATGGCAGCACCGGTGCCACCGACAGCCTGACGATTTCGGGCAATTATGTCGGCCTGGGTGGCCTGCTGCTTATCCAGACCGAGCTCGGTGACGATTCCTCCGCATCCGACAAGTTGGTCCTGTCGAGCGGAACGGCTTCCGGTTCGACCGGCATCTCCGTGGTCAATCTCGGCGGCGCGGGGGCTGCGACCACGCAGGACGGCATCATGGTCGTCCAGGCAATCAACGGCGCCACCTCGGGCGCCACGACATTTGCGCTCGACGCCCCGGTCGCCGCCGGTGCCTCGAATATTACCTGTTCAAGGGCGGCGTCAGCGCCGGCAGCGAGGAGAACTGGTACCTGCGCTCGACGCTGAACACGCCGGCCCCGCCGGCCGCAGCCCCGCCGGTGCTGGAACCTGCTCCGCCGCCGGAACCTGAGCCGCCGGCGGCCGAACCGCCGCCGCCGCCGCCCATCGACCCTGCGCCGCCGCCGCCGCCGGAATCCACCCCCGGCGACCCCGATCCGGTTGATCCGGCGCCGCCGGTCGTGCCGACCGATCCGCCGCCCGCGACACCACCGGCGCCACCGCCGGCACCAGTTGCGGATCCGCCCCCGCCGCCGCCGGTGGTGCCAACGGATGTGCCCGACCTGCCGACACCGGCGGCGGGCGAGGAGATCCTGCTCTATCGCATCGAGGTTCCGGTCTATTCGGCCTTGCCGCCGGTCGCCGAACATCTGGCGATGACGACGCTCGGCACCTTCCACGAACGGCGCGGCGAGCAGAGTCTGTTGTCGAACACCGAGCTGTCGCCGGTCTGGGGCCGCATCTTCGGTCAGGACAGCAAGATGGCGTATTCAGGAACGGTATCGCCGTCCTTCGACGGCACCCTGTTCGGCCTTCAGGCGGGCTTCGATCTGTTCGGCCGCGAAACCGCGTCGGGCCAGACCGATCGCGCCGGCCTGTTCGTCGCCTATGCCAGCATGAATGGCGACGTGCGCGGCCAGGCGCTGGGCTGGAACGATCTGTCCGTCGGCAGCATGGATATCAACGGCACCAGCGTCGGCGGCTACTGGACCCGGATCGGCCAGGGTGGCTGGTACCTGGACGGCGTCCTCATGGCTACCTTCTTCGGTGGAAACGCAACATCGTCGCGCGACATCGGCATCGATGTCGGCGGGACCGGCATCACCGCTTCGCTGGAAGGCGGCTATCCCATCGCGCTGGGGCAAGGCTGGACGCTTGAACCGCAGGCGCAACTGGTCTGGCAGCAACTGTCGCTCGACGATGCGTCGGACCGCTTTGCTTCGGTTTCCTTTGATACGGACGGCAGCGTGACCGGCCGGCTCGGCGCACGGCTGCAAGGCGAAACAACGATCAATGGCATGGCGCTGCAGCCGTACCTCAAGGCCGACATCTGGCACGATTTCGGCGGCACGAGCCATGTCAATTTCGACACCACCGATATCTCCACCGAGGGCAGATCGACCTCGTTCGAATTCGGTGGCGGTGTGATCGCCAAGGTGACGGACAAGGTCAGCATCTTCGCCACCGGCGACTACACCACCAATCTCGGCGGCGACGAGCGTCGGATCCTCGAAGGCAATCTGGGGTTCAGCGTCAAATGGTAAGGCCGGTCATGACCCCGAAAAACAGTTTCGGGGTCATGGTCAGACAGAGAGCCTAATTGCTGGAACGCATCGCCACCGTGGCGATGCCGGCGCCAACCAGCAGCGTGCCGCCGGTGCGGTTGAAGATGCGGATCGCCTTGGGATTGCGCACCACGTTGCGTGCGCGTGAGGCGATCAGCGCATAGCCGAAAGCATTGGCGAAGGCGAGCGCCAGGAAGGTCGTCTCGAAGATCAGCATCTGCGTCCAGAAATCGGCGTGTCGGTCGAGGAACTGCGGCAAGAAGGCGACGAAGAAGGTGATGCTTTTCGGGTTGAGCGCGGTGACCAGCCAGGCATGCCCCATCATCTTGGCCGATGAGACCGCGTCGGTGCGCGGTTCGGCCTTCAGCGCGCCGCCGGCGCGAAACAGTTTCACGCCAAGATAGATCAGATAGCCGGCGCCGATCAGCTTCAGGATGGTGAAGACGGTCGCCGAAGCCGCCAGCAACGCGCCGATGCCCAGCATCGACAAGGTCATCGCGGTGAAGTCGCCCAGCGCCACGCCGACGGCCATCGGCAAGGCGGTACGCCAGCCCTGGCCCAGCGCGTAGGACACGACGAGAAGGATGGTCGGACCCGGAATGATGAGGAGGATCGTCGACGCGGCGGCGAAGGCGGCCCAGTTTTCGAAGGACATGCTCGTCTCCTTTGAGCTTAAAGAAGAGGATAAATCCTTAGACCCGGGAGAATGTAAAGAGGCGATTTCCCTGACTGCGCCAGCGGCAGATCGGTGTCAGTTCGCGCCGTTCAGCGTGCTCACAATATCGGCCAGGCTGACATTGGCACCGAGAGCGGTTGCCGCCGCGACAATGGCAGCGGCAAAAAGCTTGATGTCGGTTTTTAAGGTATTGCACATTGGGGCCCCTCGCTGATGGTTCGAGGAGTAAAAAACGCCGGCGCCGGGAATATGACCCGACCGAGGTCTTTTTGTGCAGCAGCCTTCGTTCAAGCCCAGGCAAGAAGGTCGGACATCGTCAAGGCCAGGCGCAAATGCAGGCTGTGCAAGGTCTTCACGCTTTATCAACCATGAATGATGAAAATGCCCGCTATCCGGCCGGACCGTGCTTCCCGCCGACAGCGTAGGGTCTGGGTATATGCGTGAGTTGCCGCAAGGTCTGACGCCGCCGCGAAATGGCGACGCAATCGGAGCCGATCATCATCTTTCCCGCCGCGCTATCCTGTCCGGGGCAGGGGCGCTGGCGCTGCTCGGCGCCGCCGGTTGCTCGACTTCGGGCGGTGGCCTGCCGGCGCTCGAGCTCGACGACGTCACCACCGGTTCAGTGCCTATCCGGCCGAGCATCAGTGTCGACAAGAACATCACCAGCCCCGGCGTCATGTATGCCGCGCTGACCGACGGCGGCTTCAACGTGCCGGAAGTTCCGTACTTGAAGGTCAAGCCGGAATTCCGCCGGCAGATCGTCGTCGACACCACGGGTGAGGCGCCCGGCACCATCGTCGTTCATCTGCAGGAGCGCATGCTCTATCTCGTCCAGCCGGGTGGCGATGCCATCCGCTACGGCGTTGGCATCGGCAAGGACGGCTTCCGCTGGTCCGGCCGCGCCAACATCCAGTACGGCAGGGAATGGCCGACCTGGACGCCGCCGCCCGAAATGATCGCCCGCAAGCCGGAACTGGTGAAATGGCAGGCCGGCCAGCCCGGCGGCCTCACCAACCCGCTCGGCGCGCGCGCGCTCTACATCTACCAGGACGGCAAGGACACCGGCTATCGCATCCACGGTTCGCCCGAATGGGCGAGCATCGGCCAGGCGATGTCGTCGGGCTGCGTGCGCCTGATCAACCAGGACATCATCGACCTCTACAGCCGCGTCTCCAAGAAAAATCCGGTCGTCGTCGTCTGACACGTCACCCGCCCCACTCTTCCGTTGCGCGATAGCGAAAGACAGGCGAATGTGCCTGCGAATGCATTGCTCGGGAGACGTCAGGAATGGCCGGAACTTTTGTCATCGCGCAGGGCGGCGGCCCAACCGCCGTCATCAACCAGACGGTTGTCGGAGCGACGCTGGAGATCCGCAAGCGGCATCCCGGTGCCAAGGTGCTGGGCTCCATCCATGGTGTGCGCGGCATCCGTGACGGCAATTATGTCGACCTTTCCGCCATCCCCGAGGACCGGCTGCGGCTGATTGCCGGCACGCCGAGCGCCGCCCTCGGCTCGACCCGCGACAAGCCCGACGCCGCCTATTGCGATGTCATCCTCAACGGCCTGAAGAAGGCCGGCGCCGACGCCTTCATCTATATCGGCGGCAACGACACGTCGGGTACGCAGCAGATCCTGACCGATGCCGCCGGCGGCAAGATCGCCTTCGTCCATGCGCCAAAGACCATCGACAATGATCTCGAGGAAAACGACCACACGCCGGGCTTCATTTCGGCGGCCGAGTTCGTCGCTGGCGCCTTCCTCTCCGTCGATCTCGATTTCCGTGCGCTGCCCGGCATCTATGTCGGCATCGTCATGGGCCGGCATGCGGGTTTCCTGACCGCGGCTGCCGCCGCCTGGCAGCTCGACGCCGACAGCGGCCCGCACCTCGTCTACGTGCCCGAGCGCCCATTCTCAGCCGCCGGCTTCATCGACGACGTCCGTGCCACGCTCGATCGCCACAAGCGCTGCATCGTCGCCGTTTCGGAAGGCGTCAGCACCGCCGACGGCAAGGCGCTGGTCGAAAGCCTGGTCCCGCCGGACAAGCTTGAGCGCGACGCGCATGGCAACGTCAAGCTGTCGGGCAGCGACCTGCCGGCCGCACTCGAGCGCGCGCTGGCCGAGGGCCTGCCTGGCAAGCGTGCTCGCGTCGACGCCCTCGGCTACATGCCGCGCGGCTATATCGGCGCCATCAGCGCGGTCGATGCGCAGGAGGCCTTCGATGCCGGCGCCTTCGCCGTCTCTGTCGCCGAACAGGGCGGCGGCTCGGTGGCGCTGCAATATGACGGCACCAAAACGGTTCTGAAGAAGGTGCCGCTGAAGAACGTCGCCGGCAAGACCCGTCACATGCCGGACGATTTCATGAAGCCCGATGTCAATCAGCTGTCGGATGCCGGCATGGCCTATCTCAAGCGGCTGGTGCCGGAAAAATACAAGGTCGGGAAGCCCTTCGTCTGATGCCTGGCTTACACCTGATGCCGGGCTCGCTTCTCATGCCGGACTCACACTTGATGCCAGGCTGGTTCAGCAGGAGCGTCGTCGACGACAAGACGACGATGCTGACCGAGCCCTTCGTCCATGCCTATGTTCGGGCCAATATCTGGCATCTGCGCGGTCGCGATGCCGACCTGCTGGTCGACACCGGTATGGGCATCTGTCCGCTGGCGCCGCAGGTCGAGACGACGGAGGGCAAGCCGCTGTTGGTCGTTGCCACCCACATCCATCTCGACCATGTAGGCTCGCTACATGAATTCCCGTTGCGCGCAGGACCAAGGATGAGCGCGGCGCAGTTCGAGACCATGGATGAGGCCGCGACCTACGCCTACATGTTTCATGACCTCGAGGGTGCCGTCTCGAAACTGCCGGCGCCCGGATGGAAGTCGGCTGACTACAGGATCCCGCCTGCGCCGTTGACGCGAACCCTGGACGAGGGCGATGTCATCGATCTCGGCGACCGGCAGTTCCGGGTGCTGCATCTGCCGGGCCATTCACCGGATTCGATCGCGCTGTTCGACGAGGCCGACGGACTGTTCTTCAGCGGCGATGCCATCTACGACGCCATGCTGATCGACGACCTGCCGGATTCCGACCGAGCCGCCTATATCAGCACGATGCGGCGTCTGCTCGACCTGCCGATCCGCATCGGTCATGGCGGACACGGACCGAGCTTCGACGGCAAGCGCATGCGCGAGATTGCCACGGCCTATCTCGGACGAACCGCCGGTGGCTGAGGCTCCAGCGAGGCAGCAAGGCGCGGCCCGACGACTTTGCGACCCTGCCGCCGTGCGAATATTAAATCTTCGTAAGGTCGCCCGAAAACCCTAAATCGGGCCAATCCGCGCCCTAGATGCAAGGCCGTCGATCCGGTTGGCTGCCATGTAGGCGAGACGGGCAATTGCGACCTCGACACGCCGATGACCGATTTCCCGCACGGGAGAGGCCACGGCGCTGGATCAACTCTCGCCCGGACAAACGACCATGTCAGATATCCTTCGCAGGCATCGCGTCGCGGCCTTGCTGGGCGCTGCGCTGATCATATCCCCCTTCGTCATGTCTTTCGCCCAAGGCGAGGGCAACACCGTTCCGACGACCCAGACACCTGTCGCCGGCATCACCGCGCCCAATGGCTCGTTCGCACCCATCGTTGCCGCCGACAAGCCGGCGGTGGTGACGGTCACCACCGTTATGAAGGCACAGCCTGAAACGATGAGCGATGCCTCTCCTTTCGACGGCGGCTCGCCTTTCGATGACTATTTCCGCCAGTTCTTCGGTGACCAGGGCATGCCGACGCCCAAGACGCCGCCACAACAGCAACCGCAGCGCGCCGAGGCGCTGGGTTCCGGCTTCATCGTCGGCGCGGATGGTACCATCGTCACCAACAATCACGTCATCGATGGCGCCTCTTCGATCAAGGTTACGCTCGATGACGGCACCGAACTTCCGGCCAAGCTTGTCGGCCGCGATGCCAAGAACGATCTCGCCGTACTCAAGGTCAAGTCGGACAAACCCCTGCCGACCGTCAAGTGGGGTGATTCCGACAAGCTCATGCCAGGCGACCAGGTGCTGGCCTTCGGCAACCCGTTCGGCATCGGCACCACCGTCACCGCAGGTATCGTCTCGGCGCGCGGCCGTGACCTGCATAGTGGTCCGTTCGACGATTTCATCCAGATCGACGCGCCGATCAACCACGGCAATTCCGGCGGCCCGCTGGTGGATGTCGCCGGCAATGTCGTCGGCATCAACACGGCGATCTATTCGCCCAATGGCGGCAGCGTCGGCGTCGGCTTTGCCATTCCGTCGGATCAGGCCCAGAAGGTGGTCGCCAAGTTGATGAAGGGCGGCTCCATCCAGTACGGCTATCTCGGCGTTCAGATCCAGGAGGTGACACCGGATGTCGCGAGCGCCATCGGGCTCGACCATACCGGCGGCGCGCTGGTTTCAGAGGTCAACGACGGTTCGCCGGCGGCAAGGGGCGGCATCGAGACGGGTGACGTCATCACCAGCTTTGCCGGGCAGGACGTGAAGGATCCCAAGGACTTGTCGCGGGCGGTCGCCGATGTCGCGCCGGGCGCCAGAGAAACGGTCGATGTCTGGCGCAAGGGCAAGCCGATGCGGATTTCCGTCGATGTCGGCCACAACAGCGACGATGTGAAGACCGCGTCGCTGGACGACGGGTCCGGCGCGCCGAGCGCCGGGCGCGCTCCGGCGATAGGGCTCGGCTTGATGGATATAACGCCCGACATTCGCCAACAGATGAACCTTGCCGACAAGCAGCACGGCGCGGTGGTTGCCAGCGTCAATCCCGACAAAGCTGCCGCCGCTTCCGGAATACAGGCCGGCGACATCATCGTTGCCGTCAATCAGGTGCCGGTGAAGAACGCCAGGCAGGTAACCCAGGCGATCGCCTTGGCCGGCAGGTCCGGCAGGAAATCGGTGCTGTTGCTGGTCGAGCGTGGCGACGCTCAAATCTACATCGCGGTGCCTTTTGCCAATGGCTGAGAAATGGCGTTGACGTGAACGCGGGAGCGGCAGGTCCATCGGTGACGATCCCGCCGGTCTTCGCCCGTCAAGATTTAGGTTGCCCGTCACGACATCTTCGAGAACATTGCGTCAGGCCGATAGTGGCCTGATTGCATGGGGATTGCCGCTATGGTCACCCGAGGTTTCTCTTCAGGACGGCGCCCGCCAACCGATGGCGATGCCCGCATCCCGCCCGGCCAATATCTCGAACAGGGTTTCCCGGTGCTGTCGGCCGGTCCGACGCCGCGCGTGCGTACCGAGGATTGGTCTTTCACGCTGAAACATGGGCCACGCCCGATCAAGAAATGGAACTGGGCCGAGTTCAACGCACTGCCGTTGACCAAGATGACACGCGATATCCATTGCGTGACAGCATGGACCAAGTTCGACACGCCGTGGCAGGGCGTGCTGGTCGACGATATCCTTGCCGATGCGGGGGTCGAGCCGCCGACCGGCTTCACGCTGGCGCACGCGTTCGACGGTTACACCACCAATGTGCCGGTCAAGGATCTCACTGCCGGCAAGGCCATGGTGGCGCTGCTTTACGAAGGCAAGCCGATCACGTCAGACCATGGCGGCCCGGCGAGGCTGCTGGTGCCGCATCTCTATTTCTGGAAGTCGGCCAAATGGCTGAACGGCCTGCAATTCACCACGCGCGACGAGCCCGGTTTCTGGGAATTGCGCGGCTACCACATCTATGGCGACCCATGGCGTGAACAGCGCTACACGGACGATCCATGAGCGATGCGGCAGCAGTGCAATCGCCTTGGCAGACAGCCAGGATCGTCCGCATAGAAAAACGCACGCCGCGTGTCACCAGCTTCCTTTTCCAACCGTCCCGGTCCTTTGCCTATCGCGCCGGGCAGCATGTCGACGTCAGGCTGACGGCGCCGGACGGCTATCAGGCGCGCCGCTCCTATTCCATCGCCTCCGCACCCGAGAGTGACGGCGTGATCGAACTGGCGATCGAAAAACTCGACGATGGCGAGGTTTCGCCATTCTTCCACGAGGTCGCGGCAATTGGCGACGAAATCGAACTGCGCGGGCCGCTCGGCGGACATTTCGTCTGGCCAGAAGATGAGAATGGCCCATTTGTGCTGGTCGGCGGCGGTTCGGGCGTCGTGCCGCTGATGTCGATGGTCCGCCATCGCGCCGCGCAGAATTCGAGCGTGCCCGTCGTCCTGGTCTTTTCCGCGCGGATCTGGGACGAAGTGATCTTTCGTGACGAGCTGATCGTTCGCGACGAGCGCCAGGACGGCTTCGACCTGGTGCTGACACTGACCCGCGAAGCCGCACGCCGTCCAGCCGACTATGCGCGGCGGGTGGACGTCGCGATGATGGTTCAAGCAATGGCGCGGCTGCCGGAGCCGCCTGGCATCGCCTTCGTCTGCGGCTCCAATGCCTTCGTTTCCGCGGCCGCCCAGGCGCTGATCGATGCCGGCGTTGCAGCCGGAATCATTCGCACCGAACGCTACGGAGTGTGAACCGACGCCGCCTTTCGAGAAAGGTTCGTCGGATTCGCCTTTAGCCAACCGGCGAGAAATCCGCCGACAGCAGCTCGAAGGGCAAGGCGCCATAAGCAGCCACTGTGGCTTCGTCGTTCCATTCACGAAACTGCCGCGACGGTCGCGCTTCGAGCGTCCAGGCAGCTCGCGCGCCGTCGAGCGTCACCTTGCCGCGAAAATGCAGCACGCGTTCCCTGCCGGATCGGCTGATGGCCATGGCGCGCAGGCGGGCGACATGGTCGTCGCCGGCATTGATCTCCATTTCGATGCGGCGCCGGACCGGCGGAACGCCGATCCTGACGGTGATATCGAGCATCATGTCGCCGGTCGTTTGCGGACAGGCGATGGCCTGCGAAAACATCAGAGGCGCCGATGCTGCTTGCGGCTTGCGCGCGGCCGGTCTGCCGCGCCAAGGTTTGGCGGGTGGCTCCTGTTGCAACCGGCCCTTCTTCCGCTTCAGGCGCAACTGCTTGGCAAGCCCGCGCGACAGCCAGACCAGGCCACCGAAATCCGTGCGCGGCTTGGCTTGCAGAACCGACGACCAACGCGACAAGCCAGCTCCGTCGGCCATCTCTAAGATTCTGACCATTGTCGATTCCGGCACCGGAATGCCGATCTCAAACGCCAGATAGGATAGCGCCACCGCCGCTGGAACCGCCAGGCCGCGTCTGCCGACGATGTCGAGGAACATGTCCCAATCGACCTCTTCGCCATGGATGGCGACCGCGCAGTCGACAAGCCAGTCGCTGTGGGTGTGGGCGTCGAGGCCGCCATGGGCGATGGCCAGGGCCATGCGATCGGCCGGCGACGGCACGAAGACCGCGACGCCGCTGAATTCGGCTGGGACCGCCCGTTGCCAGATCGCCAGGTCGTCTTCCGCGCTCGTCTGCGATCCGTCATAGCCGAACTGGTGCAAGTCGATGTCGCCGAAACGGCCCTTGAAGAAGTTCATCGACCGCAGCGACGCCAACCGGGTTCGCAGATATTGCGCGCTGACGCCCGAGGCGATCTGCCAGTCGCGGTCGCGCAAGATGTCGAAGACGGCAGCCAAGTCGCGCGGGCGCACCAGTATATCGATGTCGTGCGCCACCCGGCCACGCTGCGCCGACGCGTTCAAGGCAATGCGGCTGGCGCCCTTGATCAGCATGATGTCGGCGCCGCCGTCGGCCATCGCCTTCAGCGCCGGCTCGGCCTCGCGCATCGCCATGCGCGACTTCGTCCACAGCATCTTCTGCAGGCCGACGAGGCGCGGATGGGCGGTATGCCCGGCCAGCTTCCTGCCGAACCTGTCGGAGATGGCGGCGAGCAGACGATGTTCTCGAAACGAGACGAGGTCGATGTCGTTCTCGTCCAGCCAGCGCGCGGCACAGGCAGCGGCTGCGTCCTCATCGGAGAGCAGCGCCGCCTTTAGCAACAGGTCCAGCTGGCCGGTGGGCCACGACCAGCCATAGTCCGGGAAGCGGCGGCCGATGCGGCGAACGGGCCTGGCGTTCAATTGGAGCCTGCCTTGTTCTGGGCTCGCCGCTGCATGGCGAGCCTTGCGACCTGGAGATAGCCCCGGTCGCGTGCCGGATCGCGGCCGTAGGAAAGGCTGCCCGGACGGATGCGGCGCAATGCAAGCACGTCGTCGAGCATGGCAAGGGCAAGGCCTGCCTCACGAACCCGGGCGATCCAGTCGATCATCTCGCCGCGACCGCCTGGTGGGTCGATGATGGGACCGATGCGCGGCACCACCTCCTGGCGGATCATCATCGTCGTGCGCGACCAGCCAGCTCCACTGGTCGCATCGGGCAAATCGGGGCTGTCGCCGCGAAACGTCCGCCAATGCGTAAAGACGCCCGCTGTCCCGGGATGACGGTCGAGATAGGCCAGCTGCTTTTCGACCTTGTCCGCCAGCCACAAATCGTCGGCATCGAGCGTCGCGATGAGCGGCGTCGAGAGTGCCGCAATGCCACGGGTCGTTGCGCTGCCAGGTCCGGCATTGTCCTGTCGCAGCACCGTCACCGGCAGGTTCATCGCATCGATCACCGCAGCCGTATCGTCGGTCGAACCGTCATCGACCACGACGATGGTCTCCGCCCTTGCCGTCTGGGCCAGAACGGAGTTCAGGGCCGCGCCGATGGTGGCGGCCGCGTTGAAAGCCGGAATGACGACGCCGTAGCCTGCCATCAAAGGAACCGCCACTGCGCGAGATCCTTGAAGTCGAAAATCCCCTCCACCCGGCGCAAGCTGGGATCGGCCTTGCGACGCTTCATCGACTTGTGAATGGCGCGCATGAACTCGCGAAAGGGCACATCGGCTTCCTTGGTCATGTTGCCGGGATGACGCCTGTAATAGAGAGCCACCGTATCGGGCATAACGTATTTTGCCTGGCTCTCAAAGATACGCAACAGATAGTCGGTGTCCTCGGCCTGTTTGAAATCCTCGTCGAAACCACCGGTGCGCTCGATGAGGTCTCGCGCAAAGATTCCGGCGGACAGGTGGATCCCTCGCACGGTGATGGAGTGGCTGTCGGCGGCCGGTTCCAGCGTCTCGCCATCTATCTTGTCTATCAGCGTCATGCGCGAATAGGTCAGGTCGAGGCCAGGATCCTCTTCGAAGCAGGCGAGATCCGCCTTGAAGCGCCCCGTCGGGGAGATGTCGTCCGAATCGAGAAACGACACCAGGCCAGTCTGCGGCAGCAACTGCTTCAGCCCTGCATTGCGCGCCTTTGTGACGCCGCCATTGCTCTGCTGGAAAAGACGAATGCACGGGGCCTCGTCGATCAACGACCGTACGACGGCTGCCGAGCCATCGGTCGACCCATCGTCGATGACGATGATGTCAAGATCGATGTCTTCGCGCTGCCTGAGCAGCGAGCGTAGCGCCAGGCCAACGAATTGTTCGCGATTGTAAACCGGCATGATGACGCTCAGCCTCATCGGCGTCTCCAGCAGCGTTCCGGGCTTGGCTGATCCGACCCGATTGTGTCGAGCATCATAGCATCCGCCAATCGGTGGGACTCTTCAATTCGAAGATGCCCTGGACCTCACGCCGTGACGGATCGGCCTTGCGCCGCCGCATCGACTTGTGGATCGCGCGCAAGTGGTTGCGGACCCTTTCGCTATGCTCCTTGGTGACATTTCCGGCGTGGCGTCGGTAGTAGATCGCGACGGCGTCCAACAATTCGTAGTTCGGTCCCGCCTCGAAAACGCGCAGCAGATAGTCGGTATCCTCAGCCTGCTCGAAATCCTCATCGAACTCGCCCGTCCGGTCGACAAGCCCTCTGCTGAACACGGCGGCGCTCAGCGAAATTCCCCGAAGCGTCATCGTGCGGCTGTCGACTGCCGGTTTCAGCCGCTCATCGTCGATCCGGTCGACCAGCGTCATCAGCGAATAGGTCAGCTCAAGCCCGGGGGTAGCCTCGAAGCGGGCGAGATCGGCCTTGAACCGTCCGGCCAGCGAGATGTCGTCCGAATCCAGGAATGACACGAACTCCGCATCCGGCGGCAGTTGCCGCAGCCCGGCGTTGCGCGCCCTGGCTACGCCCATGTTGGATTGCTGGAACAGTCGGATGCAGAGGTTTTCGCGCATCATCGAGCGCACGGCCTCAGTAGAGCCGTCGGTCGAGCCGTCGTCGATGACGATGATATCGAGATCGGCGGCGTCCCGCTGCCGCACCAGCGAGCGCAATGCCGAAACGACATAGCGCTCACGGTTGTAGACGGGCATTATCACGCTCAGTTTCACGAATCGCCCCGCGCGAGAAAGTCCGCAATCGTGCCGGCTATCTCCTGAGGCTGCGTCCCCAGCGACAGACGATAGCACGGCAGCAGGCGGGTCAGGTCGCTGAAGAAGCGAAAGCCGCTCTCCCGCTCGCCCGGCATCTGCGCTATGCCCGACGGCGCCAAGGCGATCATGGCATCCCTGCGCGACACCGGCACGATCGAACTTGCCCCACCACCGCCGATATGTGGCGCCAACAGCGCGACGATGTCGAGAGTTTCAGGCACCGGCCGGGGAGCGATGTCATCAATGTGAAACGCATATTTGCCTTGCCAGTTAAGCGGGCCATGCGCCGGCAGCCGGTGCTTCAGCCCAAGCCGAGCGAATCCCTGGGGATCCTGCTTGAGTGTTGAAAACAACGGGCGGGCAGTCACGCCGTTGGAGAGGTCGACCAGCACATAGTCGTCGCCGACGCTGTCCAGTCCGTTGAGGAGGCCGGCGGCGACGGTTCCAGATTTCCCGGCCCCGCCCGCACCGGCCAGCAGCACGCCCTTGCCATTGGCGCCGAGCGTGCCGGCATGGGCAAGGCGCATGCCGCGCGCCCCATATTCCCAATGCAGGAAAGCCCGCAGCGGCGCTCCCGGCTCCCACGGCGGAAAGGCGTCGGCCGAAGCCATCAATTGCACGCCAACGCGACGTTGCGGATCATAGAACTGCCAGAAATCCAGGTCGTGGAAATGGTTGCCGCGCAATCCTGCTTCCGCCAGTTGGGTGGCGAAGCCATGCTGCGTGAAGGGTCCCTGGCCCCAACTGGCCGGTACCGCGATGCCGTCAATACCGGGATGTGCGACGAAGACGCGGCAGATGTCGGCAGGCGTTCGGCTGCCCGGAGCCGTGACAAAGCCATGAGCGAAGGCATCCGCCAACGCGCCGGCGCTGACATGCGCGGTCAGATCCAGATGCGGCAAGCTCGCCTTGCGGGTCAGTGGATAATGCGCGGCGCTGCTCTCTGCTTGCGCCAGGACATGACGTGCGTAGTCAGCCAGGTTTTCGAGAGTGATGTTCGGCATGGGTTTGCCTGTTCCGGAGCTGTCCGGCAACGAGAACCTGATGGGCGCTTCAGTTGGCTTGCTTCACCGCGGGCCAGCCGAGGGGCTCCTCGACCTCGTGGATGGGATCGACGACAATGAGATCGGCGAGATCGTCATGGATGTCGACCTTGAGGGGCTCTCTGGCAGCGGCGAGCTGAGCCAGCAATTCGCTTGGAACCGGTCTTGCCATGCCATCGGTTACGGCCGCCAGCAAACCGAATTCGAGCAATTGTGAAACAAAGCCGTCAATCGCGGCGGCATCGAGGGCGCCAATTCCGGTCGCGGCGCCGACCAGTTCGGAGGCAGGCACGCCGGACGACAGTGCATCCCAAAGTCTGCTGCCTGAATCAGAGAAGCCGAAATATTTGCCCGTGGTCAGGTCAAGAACGACGGCTTCGCCGTCGAAGGATTCAAAGACGATATCCTTGCTGGCAATGGCATAGATGCCGGATTGTCGCATGTTTGCTCCCCCGCCGAGCAGGCCGCGGAGATGATCTTCGGGCCTTACGGTCAACCCCACCGTTGCAGGCGTCTAACCATTTGCAGGGTTTTTGGCAAGATGGCGCAGACTCGGGCGAGCGCAGCCGGTCACGCTTCGATTTCAAGCGCAGAAAGCGGCTTCGAGCAACAGGCGAGGATAAAGCCGTCCTCGATTTCGTGATCGAGGATGCCGCCATTGTGACTCATCTCGACGTCGCCCGCGACCTTCCTCACCTTGCAGGTGCCGCACAGGCCGAACTCGCAGGCGGCGGGAATCCGCACCCCAGAGGCGCGTGCCGTCTGCAGCACGGTCTGGCCGGCGACGCATTCGGCATCGACATCGGAAAGCGAAAACCGGATCGGCGTCACGGCCTCGACGGCAACGGCGGCGCCGTCTTCCGGCAGTGGCGAGAACGGCGCCTGGATCTCCTCCACGGCAGGCGCCGCAAAGCTTTCCTGATGGTATTTCGCCATGTCGAAGCCGGCGGCGTTCAGCATGCCGCGCACGGCGCGCATGAAGGGATCGGGGCCGCAGCAGAAGATCTCGCGCTCACGGAAATCGGGCGCCAGCAATGGCAGCCGGATCGCGTCGATGCGGCCCATATGGCCGAACCAGCCCTCGCGGCTCGACCGCTCCTCGATCATGAAGCCGAGCGACAGGCCGGGCATGCGGCTGCCGAGCAGCTCGAGTTCCTTGCGGAAAATGATCTCTTCCGGGCGGCGCGCACAGTTGACGAAGCCGACATCTGTCCATGGCGCACAGTCGTTCAGCCAGCGCAGCATCGACATCATCGGCGTCACGCCGGAGCCGGCCGAAATGAACAGATATTTGGCCGCCGGGTGGCTGTGTAGCGAGAAGTCGCCGGTCGGCCCATAGGCCTTGACGTGCGAGCCCGGCGTCAGATGGTCGAACATCCAGCGCGTACCGGTGCTGCCCGCCTGCGCCTTGACCGTCACCGCGATTGAGAACGGCCGCGACGGCGAGGACGACAGCGTGTAGGTGCGCATCAGCGGCCCGTCCGATGTCGGTAATTCCAGCGTCACGAACTGGCCCGGTTTGTAGCGGAACCAGGTCTGGTTGTCGGAGCGGAAGGTGAAGGTCTTCACGTCAGGCGCTTCGTCACTGACGCCGATCACTTCCAGCACCTGCAGCCTGTCGTTCCAGGGCGTCATCTGGTCGAGATGGCGATAGAGGCCAAGGTCCGTCATCGCATTCATCCTCTTGTCCCCTGGGCTAGGCGACGCTGCGCAGGGCCGGCCGGTCGCCTTCTGCAAGGCGCGGTCCGATGAACGACGCGTACCACTCGACGAACTGGATCACGCCGCCCTCATGCAGCTCCGAATAGGGGCCTGGTTCGTAGGCCGGCGACAAGATGCCGAAGGCGTTTTCCTCGACGATGCGACGGTCCTGGTCGTTGGTCTCGGTCCAGACATGGGTGAGCTCAGCGAGATCGTAGTCGACGCCTTCGACCGCATCCTTGTGGACGAGCCATTTTGTCGTCACCGCGGTTTCCGTGGCACTGATCGGCAGCACGCGGAAGGTGACGGCATGGTCGCCGAGGATATGGTTCCAGGTTGTCGGATAATGATAAAGCAGCAAGGAGCCGATGCGGTCGGTTGAAACGCTGTCGGACAGGTTCTTCTGGACCGCCCGTTTTCCCGTCATGGTGTAGCTGACGGCATCGCGCAGCAGCGGCGCGCGGGTGGCGCGGTACTGCCCTGCCGGATCGATGCGGAATTTGCTCGGCAGGCCTGATGCCTCGCATTTGGCCCAGTGCGCGACCATTTCAGGGTCGCTGTCGGCGCCGTTGACGCCGGTCACGGTCGGAGCCTCGGGGAAGGTCTTGCACAGCTCAGGATGATTGGCGGCGCAGTGATAGCACTCGCGGTTGTTTTCCCAGACCAGCTTCCAGTTGCCCTTCTCGACGATCGTGCTCTCGAAGGCGATCTTTGCTTCACGCAACCGGTGCGGCAAAAGATAGGGTTCGATCATCGCCCGCATCGGCGCGAAATCCGCCGGCTCCTTGGCCAGACAGATGAAGATGTAGCCGCCGACGCTCTCGCAGGCGACCGGCTTCAGGCTGAAATCACTCTTGTCGAAACCGTCGGCCATCTGGCGGGCAAACAGCAGGCGGCCGTCCAGCTCATAGGTCCACTGGTGATAGGGGCAGACGAGCTTTGCCGCCGTGCCCTTCTCCGTGTTGCATACACGGCTGCCGCGATGGCGGCAGGAATTGTGGAAGGCGTTGATCTTGCCGTGCTGGTCGCGGACAAGGACCACCGGATAGTCGCCGATCTGCACGGTGATGTAGCTGCCCGGCTTCGGCAGTTCGCAATCATGGCCGATGAACAGCCAGTCGCGATACCAGATCAGCTCCATGTCGAGCTTGAAGTAGTCCGGATCGGTGTAGAAGGGCTGCTCCAGCGAAAAGCCTTGCCGGCGCCCCTTCAGGAGCCTTAGCATGTCGTTGCGGGTATCCATGTCCTGTCCTCGTTTCTAAGGACTGAACTGGTGGTGATGGAGGAAGGATTGAAACGCAGGCCGGCTAGGTGCCAGACATGCGCTATCCACCTCTTGACCGCCCACCGCGATCAGTCGAGTCTAACAATCTCGGGCTGGTTTCCGGGCTCTGGAGTTGTCCTTGCGGACCATCGCGACACCTTCCCAGGCAGTTGCCCAGTGGTCTCCCGTTGCGACTTGAACTCCACCACCGTTGCGGGGGCAGCGCCGGATTCTGACCGGCTTCCCAATTCTCCGCCTCGTCGTCACGAAGCGGCACCTGAGATGGTATGATCTAACCACGATCGGGGGCGCGCCGTCGGCATGAAAACGACATCGTATCCATGCGGCGCGACACGGCCTGCGAACGTTCCCGCAGACCGTCGCGGGCTGAAATCCACCTCCCGGATGACCATTTTGCCGGCTGCGATATCCCCGAATCGGACCCCTTGGCGGGGTCAAAAAAGGTTAACGGTTTCGAAAAGTGACTATTAGCTCGATCTAAAATCGAACCGAACGGTTCGTTTCTGTTGACGGTGCGTGCAGGACGGTGTGAACGCTGGGCCTCTGAAACAGTCAGTGATCCATCCAGCGGTTACACTTAACATGCTGATTTAAAGAAGAAAAATATACCCGTAGATTCCCTTGGCACAATTTCAAGGTGTGGATTCATGGTCCACACGGAACAACTTCGTGATTGGAAAAGGCGGGGTTGCCCTCCCACATCGGGGCTGTCCGAACGACGCGATTTCATTTCCAAGACACGCCGCTAGACGGACGGAAAAAGACGATACTGGAGTACAAAAATGAAAAAGATCATTCTCACTGCCGCAGCCCTTCTGGCCATTTCCGGCAGCGCCTTCGCTGGTAGCGACCACTACGGTTCGAACGCCGCGGCAGCCACTGCTGTCGACAGCTCGTACACCGCTTCGACCAAGAAGTCGGAACCGGCTGCTCAGGCGCCTGCCCAGGGTGCTGACCGCAACGTCTTCGGCAACAACTAACAGCCGATTCCCAGTCGACGGCGGGCTCGCCCGCCGCCCTGGCGAAATTCAGACATTCAGGAGTATTTAAGATGAACAAGATCCTCATTGCTGCCGCCGCCGTTCTGGCCATCTCCGGCAGCGCTTTCGCCGGCAGCGACAACTACGGTTCGAACGGCTCTAACCAGCCTGCCGCCGCAGTGGACCAGTCGTACACGGCTTCCACCAAGACCTCGGAACCGGCTGCCCAGACGCCCGCTCAGGGCAGCGACCGTAACCTCTTCGGTCGCTAACAGCCAATTTCGCAAGCGACGGCAGCTGTGTCTGCCGTCCTGGCGAAATCCAGAATTCAGGAGATTAAAATGAACAAGATCCTTATTGCTGCCGCCGCCGTTCTGGCCATCACCGGCAGCGCGTTCGCCGGCAGCGACAACTTTGGCTCCAATGGCGCCAATCAGCCTGCGGTTACTTCGGTTGACAGCGCGCATACGAGCTCGGTCCGCAACAGCGGTAGCCTCGTCGAGAAGCTGCTCAATTCGTCGGGCGACGTGGAGAAGTCCGCCCCTCAGGGCAGCGACCGGAATCTCTTCGGCCGTTAACAGCCGAAGCTGATCTTCTACAAAAGAGCGGGGGGGCGGTCCCCCCGGGGGTTTTTGGTGCCAGACGCGGGGCAGGCACAGGGCGCCCGGGGGAGAGCCCACAGAAAGGGGAAAGCCCCGGCGGCAGCGGGGAAAAAAAGGAGGGG
>NZ_JAMYOI010000013.1:0-181934 GCF_040319775.1 Mesorhizobium sp. M0870 | reverse complement strand
CTCGTCGAAACCATCGAGGCAGCCGAATGCAAGAACTACTTCGAAAACGCAGGCTACGCTTCCGTCAAAATATGAAACGCTCTAGCAGCCCAGGAGATGTCAGGTTCTTGGGCTAAATGGCGGAGAGGGAGGGATTCGAACCCCCGATGGGCTTGCACCCATGCCGCATTTCGAGTGCGGTGCATTCGACCACTCTGCCACCTCTCCGCGGTCATGGTCGGCCGTTGCCGACGCGGCGCACTAGATAACGGCTGAACGGGCAGGTTACAAGGCCAATCCGTCAGTTATTTGGCTTGCTTGGCAAGCGGCGGATTCACGGCTGGTGGGGTACAGCGAGACCCGAGGCAGATTGCCGACCAGTCACCCATCCTCAGCCCAGGCGGGGCAACGCCGTGGGCATGTCGGCACAGCCGGTCCGTGCCCGCCAATGACAATCTCGGAAACGGCGCGGCTGGTTTGCCTTGACTCGCCCCCAACCTTCGGTTAGGGACAGCGCGCAATCGGCGTGGAGGGTTCTTCCGCGCCGCTTGTTTTTTGAACCCGCAGACTGACAAAAAGACGGCTGAACTGCCAGAGGCGGTTCATCAAGGCCGACCGAACAGCGAAAGGCAAAAAATGTTCGCAGTCATTAAAACGGGTGGCAAGCAGTATCGCGTTGCCGCCAACGATCTCCTGAAGATCGAAAAAGTTGAAGCCAATGTCGGCGATATGGTCGAAATCGGCCACGTTCTGGCGCATGGCGAAGGCGAGAATGTCACGTTTGGCGCGCCGTTCGTCGACGGCGCGGTGGTCACCGCCGAAGTCGTCGAACAGGGCAAGAACCGCACCGTCATCGCCTTCAAGAAGCGCCGCCGGCAGAATTCGCGCCGCAAGATCGGCCATCGCCAGCTTTTGACCACCGTGCGGATCTCCGAGATCCTGCTGGGTGGCGCCAAGCCGACCAAGACGGCAGCGGCCAAGGCGCCGAAGAAGGTGAAGGCCGAGGCCGCCACCGAGGTGCAGGCGGAAGCCGCGCCGAAGAAGGAGCCCAAGGCCAAGGCAGCCGAGACAAAGGCAGCCGAGACCGCCGCAGCGCCACTGTTCAAGGCACCGAAGGGTGAGCCGGACGATCTGACCGTGATCAAGGGCATCGGCCCGGTCGCAGCCAAGGATCTTAACGAGCAGGGCATCATCACCTTCGCCCAGCTTGCCAAGCTGACCGAGAAGGATGTCGCCAAGATCGACGAGCACATGCCCTTCAGCGCCGACCAGATCAAGGACTGGCGCGAGCAGGCCAAGGAATTGGCTGCGAAGTAATTTTCTGGCGATTGGGTCGCCGGATCGGACTTGAAACGGAACGCGAACGCGTTCATAAGGCCTTTTAGGCGCCTTGCGGCGCAACGGAGTTAGTTAGATGGCACACAAGAAAGCTGGCGGCTCGTCGCGCAACGGTCGCGACTCGCATTCCAAGCGTCTGGGCGTGAAGAAGTTCGGCGGCGAAGCCGTCATCCCGGGCAACATCATCATTCGTCAACGCGGCACCACGTGGCATCCCGGCGTCAATGTCGGCATGGGCACGGATCATACGCTTTTTGCGCTCGAGACCGGCGCCGTGACGTTCAACAAAAAAGCCAACGGCCGAACCTACGTATCGGTCAACCCGATTGCCAAAGCCGCGGAGTAGCCGGTTCCGCACTAGAACACCGGCGCCCATCTCGGGAACCGGTGTCTGGCAAAGCCAGGAAAAGGATCAGGGGAGATGGGTTTCCATCTCCCCTTTTTCTTGTGCCTGGAGGACTTTCAAATGGTTGCCGAAGCGGAAGACTCAGAAGACGGAAGTTACGCGATAGACTGCCCGGTGCTGGTCACCGAGCGGCTGGTGATGCGGGCGCCCCATGAAGGCGATGTCGCGCAACTGGTCGAACTTGCCGACAACCGTCATGTCGCCGAAATGCTGGCACGCATGCCGCACCCCTATGGCGAGGCCGAGGCGCGCTCCTTCCTCGCCATGACCAGGTCGCGCCGGGCCGGCATCGCCTATGCCCTGACGCTGGCCGGAACCGACACGTTCGTCGGCTGTGCCGGTCTCAACACCACCGAACGCGGGCTGGAACTCGGCTACTGGATCGGCGAGCCTTACTGGAAGAAGGGCTATGCGACGGAAGCAGCCCATGCGCTGGTCGATCTCGCCTTCCAGAGGACGTCGATCCAGGTGCTGCAGGCCTCGACGCGGGTCATCAATCCGGCCTCGCGCCGCGTCATCCACAAATGCGGGTTCCAATATGCCGGCCAGGGCATGCTGAATTCGATCGTCGCCGGCCAGGTTCCCGTCGAGCGCTACCGGCTCGATCGCAAGACCTGGACCAGCCTGCGGAACTGGGTACATTTTTGATGTGTGACGACGGTCAAGCCAATGGTCGACAGCAGCGATATTGAAACGGTCGCGATCGCGCCGATGACGCCCGGGGATATCGAAAGCTTTCATCGCGCGCTCGATGTCGTAGCGCGTGAGCGAAAGTACCTGTCCTTCCTAGAGGCGCCACCGCTGGATCAAGTCAGAAGTTTCGCAATGGACCGTATCGGGAGAGGCGATCCGGGGTTCGTGGCCGTTGTTCGTGGCGAGGTCGTCGGCTGGTGCGACATCTCACGTCACGATCGGCTCATCCATGCGCATCGCGGCTCCCTCGGAATGGGGATCATTCCTTCCTATCGGGGGCGTGGCCTCGGACTGCGGCTCATCAATGCGACCTTGGCACAGGCGCGCAAGACCGGCTTTATCCGCGTCGAGCTTTCCGTGCATTCCGACAATGCTCGCGCCATCTCTCTTTACGACAAGGTCGGGTTTGTCAGGGAGGGCGTGCAGCGCGACGCCGTCCATATCGACGGGGAATACCGCGATACGATCATGATGGCGATCGTCGAACGTGAAAACACTGCCGGATGAAAGGCCATCAGCCCAGTTCGACCCACACCGGCAGGTGGTCCGAACCGTCAGCTTTCCGGTCGACCCACAGGCGCTTCAGGGATTTGGCAAGCGAAGCGCTTGTGAAGATATAGTCGATGCGCTTGTGGCGGCTGGGGTCGGTGGGTTGTTTCGGGTCGACCCAGCTGATGAGATCGTCGCCGGTGGCGTTCAGGCGCAAGGCGGCATCGACGGCGAAGTCGGCGGTCAGCGGCATGCCGAATTCATGGTCCGGCCGGCCGGCGAGTTCGACATATTCGGGTGAACCGGCCAGCATGTTGAAATCGCCCATGCCGACAAAGGCTTCGGGATGCGGCAGTTCCGGCAGACCGATCTCGGCGACGCCGGACAGCGCGCCGCCTTCGAGCGCGTAGTTCAGCATGCGTTGGCGCAGGAACTGGATCTGGCTGGCGCGTTCGACGGGGCTGCGGTGATCGAGATGGATGGAATAGAAGCGGATGAAACCAAGCGGCGTCTCGATCAGCGCTTCCAGCGCGCCACGCTGGAAGTTCATCATCTCGAAGCTGCGGCTGCGCGGCAAAAGCAGGTTGCGCGACAGATGAATAGGCGTTTTCGACAGCACCATGTTGCCGAGCTGGAAGGTTTTCGTGATGGCGCGGCCATTGTCGATGTGCGAACCGATATTGGCCTCGAAATTGCTGCCATAGACGGCGAAGTAGTCGGGCAGCGCCTCGCCGATCTCGGCGACCATGTCGCGGCCGCTATTCCTGGGATTGTTGCGGGTCACCTCCTGCAAAGCGATCACGTCGGCGCCGCGCACAGCATCAGCGATGCGCCCGACATCGTATTGCCCGTCGAGGCCGATGCCGTACTGGATGTTGTAAGTTACAAGCTTCATTCCGGCATCTCTCCGGCCGATCCCACGCGGCCATTGTCACAAAACGGCCTCGCCCTTCGCCGCGCCTTGGTTTAGAGCAAGGGCCAAGGTTTAGAGCAATGCCGCAAGGCCACTAGTAGAAACTGTACAATCCCATGAAATTTCTCGATCAAGCCAAGGTCTACATCCGCTCCGGTGACGGTGGCGCCGGTTCGGTGTCGTTCCGGCGCGAAAAGTTCATCGAGTTCGGCGGGCCGGATGGCGGTGATGGCGGCCGTGGCGGCGATGTCTGGCTGGAGGCAGTCAACGGGCTGAACACGCTGATTGACTACCGCTACCAGCAGCACTTCAAGGCCAAGACCGGCATCCACGGCATGGGCCGCAACATGACCGGCGCCAAGGGCGCCGATGTCACGCTGAAGGTGCCGGCGGGAACGCAGGTGTTCGAAGAGGACAACGAGACGCTGATCTGCGATCTGACCGTGGTCGGCCAGCGCTTTCTGCTGGCCAAGGGCGGAAATGGCGGTTTCGGCAACCAGCATTTCAAGACCTCGACCAACCAGGCGCCGCGCCGCGCCAATCCCGGCCTGCCGGGGCAGGAGCTCAACATCTGGCTGCGGCTGAAGCTGATCGCCGATGCCGGGCTGGTCGGGCTGCCCAATGCCGGCAAGTCGACATTCCTGGCGGCGGTCACCGCAGCCAAGCCGAAGATCGCCGACTATCCGTTCACGACGCTGCATCCCGGCCTCGGTGTTGCCCGGATCGACGCGCGCGAGTTCGTCATCGCCGACATTCCGGGTCTCATCGAAGGCGCGCATGAGGGCGTCGGCATTGGCGATCGCTTTCTTGGCCATGTCGAGCGCACGCGCGTGCTGCTGCATCTGGTTTCGGCGCAGGAGGAAAATCCGGGCAAAGCCTACAAGACCGTGCGCGCGGAACTTGAGGCCTATGGCAACGGCCTGACCGACAAGGTCGAGATCGTGGCGCTTTCCCAGGTCGACACGCTCGACGCCGAGGCACGCAAGAAGAAGGTCGCGTCGCTGAAGCGCGCCGCCGGCCGCGCGCCGATGCTGTTGTCGGCGGTCACCGGCGAAGGTGTCGAGGCGGTGCTGCGGGCGCTGATGTCGGTGGTGGGCGAGGCGCGTGCGCGGATCGCGGCTCCGGTCGAGACGCGCTGGGACAAGTAGGCCATGCAGTCGCTGAAAAAATATCGGCGCATCACCGTCAAGATCGGCTCGGCGCTGCTCGTCGACCGAACGTCAGGCCTGAAGCGCGACTGGCTGGCCTCGCTTGCCGACGATATTGCGGTGCTTGCGCAGGGCGGCGCTGAAATCCTCGTCGTCTCCTCCGGCGCCATCGCGCTTGGCCGCACCATCCTTGGCCTCGGCAAGCGAGCCCTGAAACTGGAGGAGAGCCAGGCGGCGGCAGCCGTGGGACAGATCGCATTGGCCGGGGCCTGGTCGGACGCGCTCGGCAAGGGCAGCCTGAAATCGGGCCAGATCCTGCTGACGCTCGGCGACACCGAGGAGCGCCGCCGTTATCTCAATGCGCGGGCGACGATCTCGACACTCTTGAAGATGAAGGCAGTGCCGGTCATCAACGAGAACGACACGGTGGCGACTTCCGAAATCCGCTACGGCGACAATGACCGGCTGGCGGCTCGCGTCGCCACCATGATGGGCGCCGACCTCCTGGTGCTGCTCTCAGACATCGACGGGCTCTATACGGCGCCGCCGGCGCGTGACCCCCATGCCAAATTCATTCCGGTGGTCGACCGGATCACGCCCGATATCGAGGCGATGGCGGGTGCGGCCGCTTCCGAACTGTCGCGCGGCGGCATGCGCACGAAGCTCGATGCCGGCAAGATCGCCACCGCCGCCGGCACCGCGATGATCATCACGTCGGGCACGCGGCTGTCGCCGCTGATGGCGATCGAACGCGGCGAACGCGCCACCTTCTTCCGGCCGAGTTCCAATCCGGTCAAGGGTTACAAGACCTGGATCGCCGGCCAACTCGAACCGGCCGGCCGGCTGACAGTCGATGCCGGCGCCATCGGCGCGCTGCTGTCGGGCAAGTCGCTGCTGCCGGCGGGCGTCAAGCTGGTCAGCGGCAATTTCTCGCGCGGCGACACGGTGGCGATCCTGTCGCCCGAGGGCCGCGAGATCGCGCGCGGGCTGGTTGCCTACGATGCCGCCGATGCCGTAAGGATCGCTGGGCTGAAGACGGCCGAGATCGAAACCGTGCTCGGCTACGAGGCGCGTTCGGCGATGATCCACCGCGACGACCTTGTGGTGAGTCATTCTGGTGCCCAAGTAGGGGCTAGCGACCAAGTACTGGCCGGTGGCGCCATAAGCGGAGGATGAGCATGCTGAAGCAGCATGAAAAATCCGGAGAAGACACAGTGGCGCTGATGGCCGATATCGGCCGCCGCGCCCGCGCTGCCGCCCGACCGTTGGCCATTGCCACCACCGCCGCCAAGAATGCTGCACTTGCCGCCATGGCCGAGGCGATCGTCGCCAGGCAGCAAGACATTCTCGACGCCAACGCCATCGATGTCTCGAACGGCCAGGAATCCGGGCTTTCCGCCTCCTTCATGGACCGGCTGAAGCTCGATCCGGCGCGCATTCGCGCCATGGCCGACGGCATCAGGGAGATCGCCGAATTGCGCGACCCGGTTGGCGACGTGATCGCACAATGGGATCGGCCGAACGGTCTGCATATCGAGCGCGTGCGCACGCCGCTCGGCGTCGTCGGCGTCATCTATGAGAGCCGCCCGAACGTCACCGCCGATGCCGGCGCGCTGTGCCTCAAGGCCGGCAATCCGGTAATCCTGCGCGGCGGCTCGGATTCGCTCAATTCCTCGGCCGCCATCCACGCCTGCCTGGTCGAAGGGCTGAAGGAAGCCGGCCTGCCGGAGGACGCCATCCAACTGGTGCCGATCACCGACCGCGCCGCCGTCGGCGAGATGCTGAAAGGCTTGGGCGGTATGCTCGACGTCATCATTCCGCGCGGTGGCAAAAGCCTCGTCGGGCGGGTGCAGGCCGAGGCACGGGTGCCGGTCTTCGCGCATCTCGAAGGCATCTGCCATCTCTACATCGACCGTTCGGCCGAGCTCCAAATGGCGGTGCGGATCGCCGTCAACGCCAAGATGCGGCGCACCGGCGTCTGCGGTGCCGCAGAGACGCTGCTGGTCGACCGCGCGGTCGCCTCCACGCATCTGGTGCCGATCCTCAACGCACTGCGCGCGGCCGGCTGCGAGATCCATGCCGATGCCGAGGTGCTGAAAGTGTTTTTCGACGCCAGGCCGGCGACCGATGCCGACTGGGTGACTGAATATCTCGATGCCATCATCGCGGTGAAGCTGGTCGACGGTATCAAGGGTGCGATCGATCACATCGAGACGTTTTCCTCGCATCACACCGAGGCGATCGTCGCCGAGGATGCGCAAGCGGTCGAAAAATTCTTCAACGAGATCGATTCGGCGATCCTGCTGCACAACGCATCGACGCAGTTCGCCGACGGCGGCGAGTTCGGCATGGGCGCCGAGATCGGCATCGCCACCGGCAAGATGCATGCGCGCGGACCGGTGGGCGTCGAGCAACTGACGTCGTTCAAATACCGCGTGCGCGGGTCTGGACAGGTGAGGCCTTGACGTATTTCGCCCAAAGGGCCTGAAGCTTGCGCCCAGCCACCCCCCTCTGTCCTGCCGGACATCTCCCCCGCAAGGGGGGAGATTGGCTGGCATTTCGGGTTTCGCCGATCTCCAACGCGGCAAGATTTACGCCTTCGCCGAAACTGCTGATCTCCCCCCTTGCGGGGGAGATGGCCGGCAGGGCAGAGGGGGGTGCCTAGCGCGATGCTATCCCCTTCCCACCCCCCCGTTCCCTCCCATTATCTCAAAATGCCGCATGCCGAGAAAGGCCTCGCCGTCGGCCTGTTCGGCGGCTCGTTCAATCCGCCGCATGCCGGCCACGCGCTGGTCGCCGAGATTGCACTGCGGCGCCTGGCGCTCGACCAGCTGTGGTGGATGGTGACGCCGGGCAATCCGCTGAAGAACACCAGGGAGTTGGCGCCGCTGGGCGAGCGGCTGCAGCTGTCCGAGCAGATCGCCAAGAACCCGAAGATCAAGGTCACCGCCTTCGAGGCGGCGCATCACGTCCGCTACACCGCCGACACGCTGGCGCTGGTCAAGGCGCGCAATCCCGGTGTCGACTTCGTCTGGATCATGGGTGCGGATAGTTTGCGCGATTTTCACCGCTGGCAGCGCTGGCGCGAGATCGTCATGACCTTCCCGATCGCCGTCATCGACCGCCCTGGCGCGACGCTGTCGTTCCTGTCCTCGGTCGTCGCCAAGACCTTCGACTATGCCCGCATCGACGAGGGCGATGCGCCGCGGCTTGCCCGCATGAAGGCACCGGCCTGGACCTTCATCCACGGCCCGCGCTCGTCGCTGTCATCGAGCGCGATCCGCAAGCTGGCGAAGGGGTGAGCCCGACCGCCCGGCCATGTCGCTTTTATCGCTCCCTTTGCCCGTTTCATGGGCAATCCTGAGCAGGCATGTCGATTCCCAGGAAAACCCGCAGCGAAGCCGAGCAGGGCGCCGAGCCCACGCCGCTGATCGCGATTGCCAGCGTCATCGTGTCGATGGCACTGATTGCCGTCGGCAACGGGCTGATGTTTGCCTATATCCCGGTTCGGCTCGGCGCCGAGGGTTTCGATCCGACCTGGGCCGGGCTGATCATCACCGGACTTTCGGCCGGCGGGCTGGCGGGCTGCATCCTGACCGGACCGCTGGTGCGAAGGGTCGGCCATGCCCGTGCCTTCATGGTGTTGTCGGCGCTGATCGCGCTGGCCAACGCCGCGGTCGGCGCCGGGGTCCATCCGCTGCTGTGGATAGCCGCCCGCGCGCTCTACGGCTTTGCCATCTGCGGCCTGTTCATCGTCGCGCAGAGCTGGCTCAACGATGCCGTTGCCAACGCCATCCGCGGCCGGGTGATGGCTTTCTTCTACGTTGCCTATGTCGCCGGGCTCGGCGTCGGCTACGCGACGCTGGCGCTGGTCGATATCAGGACAGCGGATGCGCCGCTGATCGGCATCGTCTTCACCGCGCTATCGATCCTCCCTGTCGGGATGACCAAACTTGCCCAGCCGCCGGCACCGCAGGCGGCCTCGGTGGCGCTGCGCCGTGCCTGGCGGGTTTCACCGGTCGGCGTCGCCGGCATGCTTGCGGTCGGCGGCCTGTCGATGTCGATTGCGGGCTTCGCGCCGATCCACGCCACGGCCAAGGGCTACAGCCAGGCCGATGTGGCGCTGCTGCTTTCGGCGATGCCTCTCGGCACGCTGATCCTGCAGATCCCGCTTGGCTGGATTTCCGACCGAACCGACCGCCGCTATGTGCTGATCGCCGCATCCGCGCTCGCCATGGTTGCCGGCCTGTTTGCGCTCGGGTTCGATGGCGGCGCGTTGGCCGCGTTGGTTGTGATCTATATCGTGTGGGACGGCGCCTCGGAATCGATCTATTCGCTGGCCAGCGCACATGCCGCCGACCGCGCCGGCAAGGACGACATGGTGGCGCTGTCCAGTTCGCTTTTGTTTGCCTGGTCGCTGTCGGGTTTCGTCGTGCCCGGCATCGTGACGGCGCTTTCAGCCGTCTTCGGAACGCAGGCTTTCATCTATGTGGCTGTTCTCATCGCCGCAGCCTTCTGCCTGTTCGTGCTTTTGCGCGTGTTCACGACGCGTGCGGTCCCGGTCGGTGAAACCGGCAGTTTCGCACCGATGACGGCGCAGGCGCCGTTGCCGGTCGAACTTGCCTTCGCACCGGACGATGAGGGCCGGCACTGAGCCAACCGCCTATTGTCGACGGGCTTCCGGTTGGGGCGCTTCCGGCGGCGGCAGCGGGATCGATATGCCTTCGCTATCGAATTCCTGTTTGGCGCGCTTGGTGAGATCGGTCTGGGTGGCGAAGAAGTCCGCCGACGATGTCCAATAGCGCAGGGCAATCGAAACAGTGCTGTCGCCCAATGTCGAGACGAAAGCGATCGGTGCCGGCTCACGTTTCACTCGCCGTTCGGCCGCGGCAATGGCAAGCAAGGCTTTCTGCGCCCTGTCGATGTCGTTCCAGGAGCCGATGCTGAGTATGATGTCGCTGCGGCGTACGCCGTTGCGCGAAAAGTTGCGCACCGGCTGGTTCCACAGCGTCGAGTTCGGCGCCAATATGTAGACCCCGTCGGCCGTCCTGAGCTTGGTCGCGAACAGGCCGATCTCCTCGATCGTACCGGCGATCGAACCGACCTCGACGGATTCGCCGATGCGGAACGGCCGCAGCGCCAGAAGCATGATGCCGGCGGCGATGTTCTGCAGCGTGCCCTGCAACGCCAGGCCGATGGCGAGGCCAATGGCACCGATCGCGGCAATGATCGAGGCCGTCTGCACGCCGAACTGGCCGAGCACCATGATGGTGACGAGGATCAGGATGGCGTAGCGGACGATCTTCGAGAAGAAATGCCGCAACGTCGCGTCGAAACCATGGATATGGCCGAGACCAGCGAAGATCGAACGTTCGGCAAGACCGGCGACGATATAGCCGACAATCAAGAGGATGACGGCACCGATGGCCGAGAAGGAGTACGAAACAATCAGCGTGCTCAGTTGGGCGAGGCCAGCCTGGACGCTGAGAAAGGCGTTTTGCGGGTCGATCGGCATGGGGAAATCCCGTTGGTCGGTGAGCCGATAACCCATGCCGACGGCGAGGGTTCCGATCTTTTCCGGCGTGCGGCGGAACCACAGCAGCGACAATACGTTCGTGCGAGGCAGGGTCCCGTCTTGAAACTGTCGGGGAACTCTGCCTATCTAAGTGGTGTCACCTGCTTCAAGGGGTGATTTGGTTGTTCTTGCTGCGAAAGGAACTACACTGAGAACAGCACTGCGGAAGAAGGCCGATATCATGCCTTCGCCGGCCAGGATCAGCGTAGACGACGCCGTGTCCCGTGCCATCAAGACAGTCCTTGCCAGTCTGGAAGACTCCAAGGCCGAAAACATTGTCTCCATCGACATCCAGGGGAAATCGAGCCTCGGCGACTACATGGTCGTCGCTTCGGGCCGATCGCACCGTCATGTCGCGGCTGTCGCCGATCATCTTCTCAAAGCGATCAAGGATGCCGGTCTCGGCACCGCGCGCGTCGAGGGGATGTCCGGCGCCGACTGGGTCCTGATCGATTCTGGCGACATCATCGTCCATGTCTTCCGCCCCGAAGTCCGCGAATTCTACAATCTCGAAAAGATGTGGCAGGCGCCGGACCTCGAGGAAGAAACGCTCCACTAAGTCGTTCGCGCGGCTTACAAGGCGAGGATGAAGATATCAGTTCATGCCGTGGGCCGGATGAAAGCCGGCCCCGAAAAGCTGCTGGCCGACCGCTATTTCGAGCGTTTCGCCAAGAGCGGCCCGGTAGTGGGGCTTGAATTTGGCGGCATTGCCGAGATTGCCGAGGGGCGCGGCCAGACCGCCAACGAGCGGCGGCGTGAGGAAGGCCAGAAACTGCAGACGCAGTTGCAGCCCGGAACCGCTTTGATCCTCCTTGACGAACGCGGCAAAAGCTTTTCCTCGGAAGATTTCGCCGGGCGCCTCGGCCTGTTGCGTGACGGTGGCCGCAAGGCGTTGGTCATCGCCATCGGCGGCGCCGACGGCCACGATCAGTCGCTGCGCGACCAGGCCGAACTGGTGATGTCGTTCGGATTGCTGACATGGCCGCATCAACTGGTGCGCGTGATGCTGGGAGAGCAGCTTTATCGTGTGGCCACCATCCTTTCGGGACATCCCTACCATCGCTCGTAAACCGGTGAATTGGTGCGACACACCCGGATTTCCGCCCCAATGCCGAGGCAAGATTGCATCGAGTGGGCGGTTTCGAACATGGTTGATTGTTCGTTAACGAAGCCACGCATAGAGTCGGGCTTCAATGTCTGAAGACAGCAAATCAAGAACGGGCTCCTGGCGCGCGCGCTGCGGCATCGCGGCGGCGGTACTTGTGCTGTCGCTGCATGCGGGGCGGGCGGAAAACACGCTCGACATGGCTCCCGATCCGGATCAGAGCCGGGCCGAATATGAACGGGTCTCGAAGGAGATCACGCTGTCGTCGGAACGATTGGCCAAACTCTCCGCCGATATCGCGACGATCAAGAAGGATCACGCCTCGATCACCGCCGCATTGATCCAGTCGGCGATGACCGAGCAGAAGCTCGGCCAGGACATCGAGGACATCGGCGCTCGGCTGGAAGGACTGAAGGGCCAGGAACAGAAGATCCGCGCCTCGCTGATGGCGCGGCGCGACGTTCTGGCCGAAGTGCTGGGCGCGTTGCAGCGCATGGGCCTCAACCCGCCGCCGGCGATCCTGGTCAAGCCCGAGGACGCGCTGTCGTCGGTGCGCAGCGCCATCCTGCTCGGCGCGGTGGTGCCCGAACTGCGCCAGCAGACCGATAGCCTGCTTGCCTATCTCAAGGAACAGACCAGGATTACGGCGTCGATCGAGGCCGAACGGGCGCGGCTGACAGCGGCGGTCGGCGACCAGACGGCGGAAAAGAAGCGGCTCGGCATGCTGCTGGAGGCCAAGCAGAAGCTCGAAGCCGACACGCAAACGCAAATGGCTGCGGAAAAGCAGCGATCCGAAGCGCTGGCGGCCAAGGCCGGCAGCCTGAAAGAGTTGATCGCCTCGCTCGAAGCGCAGGCCGACAAGAACCGCAAGGCCGCCGATGCGGCCAAGGCCGCCGAGCAGAAGACGGCGGATGGCGACAACACATCTGCGCCGGCGGAATTGGCGTCGCTGCCGGTTCCGGAGGGCAACCAACTTGCCGCCGCGGTGCCCTTTTCGGCCCTTCAGGGGCAGATCGCACTGCCGGTGACCGGCCGCATCAAGCGGCGATTCGGCGCCGATGACGGTAACGGCGCGGTGATGCTTGGCGACATGGTTGCGACACAATCGGGAGCCATCGTCACCGCGCCGGCGGATGGAAATGTGCTTTATGCGGGGCCGTTTCGGTCTTATGGTCAACTCTTGATCCTGAACGCAGGCGACGGCTATCATGTCGTTTTGGCGGGGATGAGCAGAATCAGCGTCGCGACCGGTCAATCAGTGCTTGCAGGAGAGCCGATCGGTGCGATGGGAGAGGCCCGGGTGGCGAGCACCTCGGTTTCGAAGAATGGAAATGCCACGCCGGAACTCTATGTCGAGTTCCGCAAGGATGGAAAACCCGTCGATCCGGCCCCATGGTGGGCGGACCGTTTTTCTGGAAGGACGTGAATAATGCGGAAACTGTCGCTTCTGTTTGCCGGTGCGCTGATGGGCGCGTCCGCCATGAGCCTGGTCTATGGCGCACCCGGCTCGGCGGCGAACGCTGCAGGGTCGGAGACCTACAAGCAACTGGCGATCTTCGGCGATATCTTCGAGCGGGTGCGGGCACAGTATGTGACACCGCCCGACGACAAGTCGCTGGTCGAGAACGCCATCAACGGCATGCTGGCCTCGCTTGACCCGCACTCCTCCTACATGAATGCCGAGCAGGCGCAGGATATGCGCGTCCAGACCAAGGGCGAGTTTGGCGGCCTCGGCATCGAAGTCACCATGGAGAACGATCTGGTCAAGGTGATCACGCCGATCGACGACACGCCGGCCGCCAAGGCAGGCGTGCTGGCCGGCGACTACATTGCCAAGATCGATGGCGAAGAGGTTCGCGGCCTGACCCTCAACGATGCGGTCGACAAGATGCGCGGCCTGGTCAACACGCCGATCAAGCTGACCATCCTGCGCCAGGGCGCCGACAAGCCGATTGAACTGACGGTCGTACGCGACATCATCAAGGTCAAGGCGGTCAAGTTCCGGGTCGAGAACGACATCGGCTACATGAAGATCACCTCCTTCACCGAAAAGACCTATGACGACCTCGAGAACGCCATCGACACCATCAAGAAGCAGATTCCCGACGACAAGCTGAAGGGCTACGTTCTGGATCTCCGCCTTAATCCGGGCGGCCTGCTCGACCAGGCGGTGAGCGTGTCCGATGCCTTCCTCAACCGCGGCGAGATCGTCTCGACGCGCGGCCGCGACCCCAAGGACGTCACCCGCTTCGACGCCAAGCCCAAGCAGGTCGACGACATCAACGGCAAGCCGATGATCGTCCTGGTCAATGGCGGTTCGGCCAGTGCATCGGAAATCGTCGCCGGCGCGCTGCAGGACCTGCGCCGCGTCACGGTGGTTGGCACGCAGTCCTTCGGCAAGGGTTCGGTGCAGACCATCATTCCGCTCGGCGAGAATGGTGCGTTGCGGCTGACGACGGCGCTATATTACACGCCGTCCGGCAAGTCGATCCAGGGCAAGGGCATCACGCCCGACATCAAGGTCGACCAGCCGTTGCCGCCGGAACTGCAGGGCAGGGACCTGACGCGCGGCGAATCCGACCTCAAGGGCCATATCAAGGGCGCCGATGAGAGCACGACCGGTTCGGGCTCGGCAGCCTATGTGCCGCCGGATCCGAAGGACGATCTGCAGCTCATCTATGCCGAGCAGCTGCTGCGCGGCCAGAAGACCGATCCGGCCTTCCCGCCCAATCCGCAAAAGGCGGTTCTCAACCAGTAAGGATCTGGAGCGGCGCACGCGCCGCTCCATCTTTCTGTTTGAGCCTGATGGAAGCAATGCGATGCTGCCGGGACCGAAAGGTTCCGGCAGTTTGATTCGGGGGGTGAGGCAAAGCCCCCAAGGCATGGCGCGGGGTGTGTGCCGGGATTGATGAATTCGCGCATGTCTTTTCGAAGCGGCTTCGCCTTCGGAGCCATGCGCCCGGGGATTAGGCTTGGCTGACATCGGCAAGGACATCGAACGCCCGCTCGGACAGGCAGTCCGGCCGCCGCGCGCCGCCGGCAAGCTCAGCGGCGGTGCGATCATGGCGACCGTGGCCGTGCTGGCGGTGGCCGGCGTCTCCGGCGCGATCGCGCTCAGGGAAAAGCCGTTTCGAAAGCCGCAAGAGGTTGCCGTTTCAACACCGAAAGTGACCGCGGCGGCCGAGCCTGCCGCCGCGCCGCCTGCATTGGCCCCGGCGGCACCGAAGCCGGAGGCGCCGGTCAAATCAGGCGGGCCGCAGATCATCCATGTGCAGACGGAGGAGGGCGATGGGCCGCCCAAGGCAGCGATCGTCATTCGCGATCCGTCGACCATCGGCCAGAACCTGAAGATCGCGCATATTCCCGACAAGGCGCTGATCGAGACCAGCGAGACTGGGCCGTTGCCGGTGCGCGCCACCGATGGCAGACGGCCGTTCGACGTCTATGCGCGGCCCTGGTCGGGCGGGCGCGGCGCACGGGTGGCGATCGTCATCGGCGGGCTTTCGGTTTCGCAGACCGGCACCCAGGCGGCCATCGCCAAGCTGCCGGCAGAAGTGACGCTGGCCTTCGCGCCGCAAGGCAACAGCATCGGCCGGTGGATGCAGGCAGCCAGGCAGAGCGGCCACGAGATCGTCATGCAGGTGCCGCTCGAACCGTTCGATTATCCGAAGGTAAATCCGGGCCGCAACACGCTGACGGTGGCGGCGAGCGCGGATGAGAACCTGAAAAGCCTGCACTGGGCACTGTCGCGGACGACCAACTATACCGGCGTCATGAACTATATGGGCGCCCGTTTTTCCGCCGACGCGGCGGCGATGGAGCCGTTCATCGCCGAGCTCGGCAAACGCGGCCTTGCCTATATCGATGACGGCTCGTCGGCTCGCAGCCTGGCGCCGGACCTGGCGCTGAAGGACGGCGTGCCCTTCGTCGCCGGCGACATGGCGATCGATGCCGTGCAGGATCGCGGCGAAATCCTGAAGAAGCTCGACAGTCTGGAGGCGACCGCGCGGGCCAAAGGCACCGCCGTCGGCATCGGTTCGGCCTTCGACCTGACGGTCGATACGGTGTCGTCCTGGGTGGTCGAGGCCAAGAAGCGCGGCATCGAGATCGTGCCGATTTCAGCGGTGGCCATTGACCCGCAAAAAGGCTAACAGCCGTCTTGATAATTCTACTCCGGCGGGCATCTGTCGACGTTTTCTGCGCTTCCGGTGCTCACGTACTTTAAGTACGCTCCGCTCCGGTTCTCGAAAACGCTCGCCACCTGCCTCACCGGAGCGAATTCTCAAAACGGCTGGACCCCATCACGCATGGCTAAAAAGATTGATCGCGAAACGCTGCCTTATCGTCCCTGTGTCGGGCTGATGATCCTCAATGCCGAGGGCCTTGTCTGGGTCGGGCACCGGATTGCCGAACCGGACAGCGAATTTGCCGGCACGACGCAGCTCTGGCAGATGCCGCAAGGCGGTATCGACAAGGGCGAGGAGCCGCTGCAGGCGGCCGAGCGCGAACTCTATGAGGAGACCGGCATGCGAGGCGTCTCGCTGCTGGCCGAGGCGCCGGACTGGATCAACTATGATTTGCCGGACCATCTCGTCGGCATCGCCTTCAAGGGCCGGTATCGCGGCCAGACGCAGAAATGGTTCGCCTTTCGCTTCCACGGCGACACCAACGAGATCCAAATCAACCCGCCGCCGGGCGGCCACACCGCAGAGTTCGACGAATGGGCATGGCGGCCTATGCAGGATTTGCCCGACCTGATCGTGCCGTTCAAGCGCCATGTCTATGAGGATGTGGTGGCGGCGTTCCGGCATCTGGTGCAATAGCCGCTATACAACAACCGCGGTTGCCGCGCCGGCCCGGCGGTCCTATTGATGTATCCACTACCACGCGAAGGGTCGCCATGAACGACGCCCCCCAAAAGCCGCCGCCAGAAGAGGTCACCGCCACAAGCGAAGTGGCGGCTGGGGCCATCCTCACCATCGATCTCGGTGCAATCCGTGAAAACTACCGGCGGCTGAAAGCGCGGTTGGGCGATGTTGCCTGCGCTGGTGTGCTCAAGGCGGACGGCTACGGCGTTGGCGCCGGCCAGGTCGCGGCGGCGCTGCTGCGCGAAGGCTGCGATGTCTTCTTCGTTGCGCTCCTGGGCGAAGGCGTCGCCCTGCGCCGCTCGCTTGGTCCGGGCCCTGCCATTTTCGTGTTGAACGGCATTCCGCCCGGTGCCGAGCGGGACGCTGTGGCGGCAGACATTTGCGCCGTCATCAACAGCCCGGAACAATTGGTGGCCTGGCGTGTGGCGGCTCGCCGCGCCGGCCGAAAACTGCCGGCCGCGATCCAGGTCGACAGCGGCATGTCGCGGCTCGGCATGGCGCCCCGGGATGTGGAGCGCGTTGCCGCCGATCCGCAGGCCTTCGACGGCATCGACATCCGGTTCGTGATGAGTCATCTGGCCTGCGCCGACGAGCCGGAGCACCCGGCCAATGAGCGGCAGCGGCTGGCATTCGAGCAGCTGCGCAAGATGCTGCCGGCGGCACCGGCCTCGCTGACCAATTCCTCCGGCATCTTTCTTGGGGAACGCTTTCGCTACGATCTCGCCCGCCCCGGTGCCGCGCTCTATGGCATCAATCCGACGCCGGCAAAGCCCAATCCGATGCTGCCGGTGGTGCGGCTGCAGGCAAAGGTGGCACAGACGCGCAGCGTCGAAAAGGGCGCGGGCGTCGGCTATGGCCATACCTATCAAGCGCAAGGCCCGCTCAGGCTGGCGACGATTTCGTTCGGCTACGCGGATGGCTGGCAGCGCCGCGCCGCGTCCGCCGCCTGGTTCGAGGGCGTGCGCCTGCCTTTCCTCGGGCGAGTGTCGATGGACTCGATCATTCTCGACATTTCCGCCCTGCCGGCCGGCAGGCTGCGCGAGGGTGATCTCGTCGAACTGCTCGGTCCCTCGCAAAGTGTCGACGACGCTGCCGGCCATGCCGGCACCATCGGCTACGAGATTCTGACCAGCCTCGGCTCGCGCTTCCATCGGCGCTATGTCGGCGGTTGAGCGGTTTGGCCACGCTTGACAAGCGGACGCCTGTCGGCAAGGCTCCTTGCATGAGCAACCCAGCTTATATCAGAACCTTGTTCAGGGTCTGCCCGATCGCGGGATCGTAGCCCCGGCGCGGCCGCCTTTTGGCGTCCGTCCGAACCGGGGCATTTCTACCTGATCATCATTCCCGAGCCAGACAGCTTCGCGGCTGCCGGCTTTTCATCAAGCCACCGTTTGTGCGGCGGCAGGCGCGCGTCTGTTCGATGCGCCAAGTCATCGAGGTTTGCCATGCAACATGCAACAGGATTGCGTCCACCGAGCCGGCCTCTGGTCAGCGATGCCGACCACCACAGGCTGACCGGCCTGGCGCGGGCGTCGCTCGACCGCGTGCCCGAGACGGCCGAAGAACTGCTTTCAGAGATGGACCGTGCCTTCGTGACGGCAGCGGCTTCCATGCCGGCCAACGTGGTGCGGATGGGTTCGACAGTGACAATCCGCAACGATGGCGGCCACACTCAGCGCATCACGCTGGTCTATCCCGGCGAAGCAGACATCACTGAAAACAGGATCTCGGTGCTGACGCCGTTGGGGACGGCGCTCATCGGCGCCACCATCGGGCAGACAGTGCGCTGGAGCAGTCGTGGCGGCCGGGAACTGTCGGCGACCATCGAAGTGGTCGATGCGCCGGTCTGCGGGCGGGAAGGGTCCTGATCATGGAGACGGCGATGACAGGCGCGAATTTCCGGCTGACGACAAAGGACTTCGCCGTCCTCGAGATCATGTTGGAGCGTCGGCGGGCTTTCGCGGATCCGATTGTTCCAATGCTTGAAGACAAGCTTTCCAAAGCCGAGGTCGTCGCGATCGATTCGGTCGGATCCGATATCGTGACGCTGAACAGCAGGCTGGTGTTTCGTGTCGATGCCGGCCCTGCCCAGACCCGGACCCTGGTGCAGAACGAGGTGCGCGGTCCGGTCGGCTCCAGCCTGTCGATCATGACAAGGCGGGGGCTTTGCATGCTCGGCATGGCCGAGGGCCGGACTGCATGGATCGAACAGGCCGACGGCAGGCGGGAGTCGGTCCTGGTCGCAACCGTGCTCTACCAGCCGGAGGCCGCGCGGCGTGCCGTCAGGGAGAGATCCCAAGTCGAGGCGCGACGGCCGCATGGGCTCACCCTCGTCTACAGCGCCGCAGCCGATTGGCGGCCCCTTGGCGAAAGGGCCGGAATGCGGCAGACAGGGGATGACGACCCCGGTCCCACGGCGGCGTGAACAGGCAACACTGCACGATCCCGAAAGTCGGCATCGATTTTCGCCGGGGATCGTGCGCAAATCGGAAATGCGGCCGCGTCCAGGCGTCCCTAGGACGTGCGGCGCGGCAAGGAGTGAACGATGAAGATCATGGTGCTGGGCGGCGGCGTCATCGGAGTGACCACGGCGTACTTCCTTGCCGAGGCCGGCCACGAGGTGACGGTTCTCGACCGCCAGAAAGGCCCGGCGCTGGAAACCAGCTTCGCCAATGCCGGCGAGATTTCGCCCGGCTACGCCTCGCCCTGGGCCGGACCCGGCATTCCGCTGAAGGCGATCAAATGGCTGCTGATGAAGCATGGCCCGCTGGTGGTGCGGCCGGCCTTCGATCCGCATATGTGGACATGGCTGATCAAGATGCTGCGCAACTGCACCGCCGAGCGCTATGCGATCAACAAGGCGCGCATGGTTCCGCTCGCCGAATACAGCCGCGACACGCTGAAGGCGCTGCGCGAAGCGACCGGCATCGCCTATGACGAGCGTACCCAGGGCACGCTGCAGCTGTTCCGTACGCAAAAGCAGCTCGACGGCACCGGCGGCGATGTCGAGGTGCTGAAGAAGTACGGCGTGCCCTACGAGATCCTCGAGCAGGACGGTTGCATCGCGGCTGAGCCTGGCCTTGCCGGGGTGCGCGAAAAGTTCGTCGGCGGCCTCAGGCTGCCGCACGACGAGACCGGCGACTGCAAGATGTTCACCGACAGGCTGGCCGAACTCTGTGTGGCCCGCGGCGTCAAGTTCGAATACGACGTGACGATCTGGCGCGTCATCCGCAGCCGCAACCGCATCGCCAATCTCAGCACCAGCAAAGGCTGGAAGACCGCCGACGCCTATGTGATGGCGCTGGGCAGTTATTCGGCAGGTTTCATGCGCCGGGTGAAGCGGCCGATCCCGGTCTATCCGGTCAAGGGCTATTCGATCACCGTGCCGATCAAGGACGCCGCCGCGGCACCGGTGTCGACGGTGATGGACGAGACCTACAAGGTGGCGATCACCCGGCTCGGCGACCGCATCCGGGTTGGCGGTACGGCCGAGATTTCCGGCTTCGACCTCAGGCTGCACGAATCGCGGCGGCGCACGCTGGAACACTCGGTCGGCGATCTCTTTCCGGGCGCCGGCGCGATGCGGGACGCGACGTTCTGGTGCGGGCTGCGGCCGATGACGCCGGACGGTCCGCCGCTGATCGGCCGCACCGAGCTCTCCAATCTCTATCTCAACACCGGCCACGGCACGCTCGGCTGGACCATGGCTTGCGGCTCGGGCAAGGTTCTGGCCGACATCATCTCCAGCCGGGTGCCGGACATCGATGTCCGCGACCTCGCTCAGGAGCGTTATCTGCGATAAGAGGTCAGAACGCCTGTCGGACCCAGTCCTCGTCGAACAGCAGCCGGTAGGCCCACGGTATCGTCACATTGGTGGCGACCGGGTTCGAGTGGGCGACATAGTCGTCATAGATCGGCTTCATCCTGGTGTAGAAGGCCGGATCGAGCACCATCATGCCGTTCTCCGAGTCGTGAAAGAAGCTGCGGTTGTTGAGATTGACCGACGAGATGGCGACCAGCCTTTCGTCGATCATCATGATCTTGGAATGCAGCACCACGTCAGGCGACTTGAACTCGCGGATGTTGATGCGGTCGCCATATTTCTCGACGAACAGCTTGTTGAGCGCGGTGAGAAACTTGCCGCCGATATCGCCCTTGAGATCGATGCGGCCGACAATGTCGATCCTGACGCCGCGGGCGAGCGCCCGGTCAACAGCCTGGGCAAGCTTGGGCGTCAGGTTGAGGTAGGGGTTGACGATCTGGATATGGTGCCGGGCGGCGTCGACCAGCTCGACGAAATAGTCCTCCAGCGCATGACCATCCTCGTAAGGCACCGAAATGAAGTGTCGTGCCGTGCCTGACGGGCGGGCGCCGTCGGACCGGACCGGAATGGAGAAGGGGCGCGCCAGATTGGTGTCGGCGTCGCGCAGCCACATTGTCGAAAGATGCGCAGCCAGCGTTTCGACCGTGGCCGGATCGGCGAACTCGATGTCGAAGTCGCTCCAGTTCGAATAGTAGTTCAGCGAAAACCCGTCGGTCTTGTCGTATTGCTCAAGGTCTGGATAGCGCGACAGATCGATCGGCTGGTGGAACAGGAAGCCGTCATGGATGTTGCGGCCACCGATGATGGCGCGTGAGCGCCCGGGATCGTCGGCAAGCGTTGCCAGCATCTTGACGTGATGGACCTTGTGCAGTTGTGAGGTCTGCTCGTCGATCGGCGCGCCATGGTCCGCCCGCCAGCGATATTCTTGCAATTCGACATTGGGGAATTCGGCGGCCAGCCGGTGCAGCAGGGCGTCGTCCTTGTCGCGCTCCAGAACGTCGGTGACGATGATGCGGACCTTGGTGCCTAGTGCTGCATGATGGCGGATCAACCGCTCGATGATGCGACCGGAGAAGTCGGCCTTGAACTCCAGCGACGACAGATAGATCAGCTTCAGCCTTGGCGCCCTGGAGAAATCGAGCGGCAGTTCCGGATCGCCCTTGTCGATGGCGCTGTCGGACAGTGGTGCTCCCATCAGCGCCTCGACCTTGGCGTTGAAGCCGTCGCGCGATTTGCGCAGCAGGCGCGGCTTTCCGATCGGCAAGGCACAGGTCTGCGAGAGCCAGCGGCTGGCATAGAAGGCGCGGCTGAGCGGATCGAGGCCGGTTGGGTCTGGCGTCGGGCAACGCTCGTAGCGGCTGTCGAAGGCGGCGAGAGCCGGATCGGCGGTCTCTTCGCGCTGGATGGTGAGCGGCGCGCCGGCCGGGGCAAGGCTGGAGCGGATCCTTGCCGTGCAGCGGTTCAGGCCGTCACTCGGGAACAGGCTGACCGTGTCGTCCTCGCCGGACAGGCGAAAGCGGAATGCGGTGCCCGTGGCGATTGTGCGTGAACCGCCGCCGGCACGGATCGCCAGCGAGCCGTCGCAGGTGCCCTCGATGTCGGCCGGTTGCTTTCCAGCCTGGCGCAGCACGATCTCGACGCTGCGCGCCTGCAGACCGGAGAAATCGAAGATCCTGGGCGTCGAAGGCTGCGCTGCCGCATCGATGTAGAGCGTCTGCCGCGACACCCGCCAGCGTCCGTCGAAATGGCCGTCGCCGCTGCTGCCGCTGGCCGGCGGCAGATGCGTTTCGGCAACCGGCCCGGCCAGTTGCTGCAGTGTCCGGTAAGTCGCCTGGAAATCGCCATTGCGGATCTCATAGCGGTCGTGACCGAAAGGGCCGGTGCCGTTGGCGCGGTCCATCGCGCCGAGCTGGTGGTGGGCGAGCAGCGCCAGGAACCGCTTTTCGTAGTCGCTTGTGCTGGCGTCGCCGAAAAACTGCGCGGCGGCGATCTGCGGCCCGGGTGTCCTGGCCGATAGCGAGGGTCGAGCGCAGGCCGTCTGGCCTTGCAGGAGATCGCAGGCACTGCGACCAGCGCCGCCGGCACAGCCGCCAAGGGCGGCCAGCCCGAATAGAACGAGGGCGACAGGTGCGCGGCCCTTCACCCGGCCGCTCCGGCATTCAGGACGCTCAGTTGCGCCGGGTCACGCGGCGGCATGAAGCCCTGCGGGAAGACCTTGCAGACGGGGATGGCGAAGGTGGCGATCAGCAATTCGGCCTCGCCGCGCATTTTGCGCGGCGCTGTCTTGTCGTCGCGTATCGCTTTCGCGGAGGTGACGAGGGCGCCATCGCAGTCACAATGGTTGTGGCGGGCGATGTAACAGGCGTCATGCGTCCGGCAGGCCGTGTCGAGGCGGTTGACCGGCCGGAACGACAGATCGCCGGTGCGGGTGCCGGGGCCGCAATAATTGCCGAAGACGAAAGGCGAAGGCCGCGCCATGGCGTTGCGGATCGGTTTGGGCAGTTCGCCTCCGGGACCTTCGTCCACGGATTGGCGCAAGCGGAAACGAAAAGCAGCGGCAGGATGGCAAGAACGGCTCGCATGTCTATCCGCGCCAGCTTTCTGAAAGATGTCCCTACGCGGCGACCGCGCGCCTGATGCCACACTCGCCGGTTTTGTGGCAAGGAAAAGGCGCACGGCTAAAGCGCAGCGCGTTTGAAAGGATTCATGCGATGCGCTTTAGCGTCTTTGTTTATGCATGTCGTTCTCCCAAAACCGAGATCACTTTTGGGCGACATGCATCAGACAAACAGGTTTCGCTCCCGCTCCACTGCCTTGGTGATGAAGCTGGCAACGATCTGGACGCGGCGCAGCGGCCTGACCGATTCGTGATAGACCAGCCAGTAGGCACGGCGGATGGGCGCGACAGCATCGACGGACACAAGTTCCGGCATCGAGCGGGCGACGAATGTGTGCAGGATGCCGATGCCGGCGCCCGAGCGCACCGCTTCGGCCTGGCCGAGCGCCGAGGAGATGGCGAAGCTGGTGCGCCAGTCGGCGCTGAATTCGGCCGCGTAGTCGAGCGAGGGACTGACGATGAGGTCCGGCACATAGCCGATCAATGTGTGCTGGCCAAGCTCGGCGGCGGTTTGGGGCAAACCATGCACGTCAGCATAGGCGCGGGAGGCAAACAGGCCGAGCGAGTAGTCGACCAGCTTTCCCGCCACCAGCCGACCCTCCGTCGGCCGCTCGACGGTGATGGCGATGTCGGCCTCGCGCCGCGACAGAGAGAAGGAGCGCGGCACCGGCACCAACTGGATCGTCAGCTCGCGGTGCAGGGCGGTCAGCGCGCCAAGGCGCTTGGCCAGGAAGGCGACACCAAACCCGTCCGGCGCGCCGATGCGCACCGTGCCGGAGACATCGTCGCCTTCGCCGGCAACGGTCGAACGTGCGGCGATCATGTCGCCTTCCATGCGCTCGGCAATGTCGAGAAAGCGCTCGCCGGCAGGCGTCAGCTCGCTGCCGGTGGTCAACCGGCGAAACAGCTTTGTCCGCAGCGCATCCTCGAGTGCGGCGATGCGGCGCGAGACAGTGGCGTGGTTGAGCTCCAGCCGTTTGGCCGCGCCAAGGATCTGGCCGGCGCGCGCCACGGCGAGGAAGATGCGGACGTCATCCCAGTTCATGGGGATGGTCCAGATGACAATTATCGACGCTGTGTTCTTTGGCGCCCCCCTCTGTCCTGCCGGACATCTCCCCCTCTAGGGGGGAGATTGGCAGCTTCGCCGACAGCTCGTCGTTGACTGCCTCGATGATCGGCGAAAGCAGAGGTGACGGCGCAATCTCCCCCCTAGAGGGGGAGATGTCCGGCAGGACAGAGGGGGGCGCGAAGGAACTCAGCCTATCGATCCTTGGGTCGTCGCGTGACCCCGCCATTTGCGGGAATTGATGCTCGCTCGTCAATCGTTATCTATTCTCCGCACAACGGTTGCGTTCTCACTCGCGTTGCCATCCGCCGGCCAAAGGCGGACAATGCAGCATCACAAACAAGGGAGAGAAATCATGATCGACTATGGTCATTTCATCGGCGGCAAGCATGTCGCCGGGACCAGCGGCCGCAAGCAGGATGTCATGCAGCCGATGGACGGCTCCGTGCGCGGCACGGTGGCGCTGGCCTCGCAGGCGGAACTGCGCGCGGCGGTCGAGAATGCCAAGGCAGCGCAGCCGAAATGGGCCGCGACCAACCCGCAGCGCCGCGTGCGCGTGCTGATGAAGTTTCTCGAACTGGTCGCCCGCGACTATGACGAACTGGCCGACATCCTGGCGCGTGAGCATGGCAAGACGATCGCCGACGCCAAGGGCGACATCCAGCGCGGCCTCGAAGTGGTCGAAGTCTGCATCGGCGCGCCGCATATGATGAAGGGCGAATTCACCGACGGCGCCGGCCCCGGCATCGACGTCTATTCGATGCGCCAGCCGCTCGGCGTCGTCGCCGGCATCACGCCGTTCAACTTCCCGGCAATGATCCCGCTGTGGAAGATCGCGCCGGCCATCGCCTGCGGCAACGCCTTCATCCTGAAGCCTTCGGAGCGCGATCCCGGCGTGCCGATGCGCATTGCCGAACTGTTCCTCGAAGCCGGCCTGCCGGCAGGCATCCTCAACGTCGTCAACGGCGACAAGGACGTGGTCGACGCCATCCTCGACGATCCCGACATCCAGGCCATCGGCTTTGTCGGCTCGACGCCGATCGCCCATTACATCTATTCGCGCGGCACGGCCGCCGGCAAGCGCGTGCAGTGCTTCGGCGGCGCCAAGAACCACATGATCATCATGCCCGATGCCGACATGGACCAGACCGTCGATGCGTTGATCGGCGCCGGCTACGGCTCGGCCGGCGAGCGGTGCATGGCGATCTCGGTCGCCGTCCCGGTCGGCAACGATACCGCCAACCGGCTGATGGAAAAACTGATCCCGCGCGTTGAAAGCCTGAAGGTCGGTCCTTCGACGGACTCTTCCGCCGATTTCGGCCCGCTGGTGACGGCGCAGGCATTGGAACGCGTTAAGGGCTATGTTGACACCGGCGTCAAGGAAGGCGCCAAGCTGGTCGTCGACGGCCGCGGCTTCTCGATGCAGGGTTATGAAGACGGCTACTATATGGGTGGCTGCCTGTTCGACAACGTGACCGCCGATATGCGCATCTACAAGGAAGAGATCTTTGGGCCGGTGCTCTCTGTTGTGCGCGCGCCGACCTATGAGAGCGCGATCAAGCTCGCCAACGATCACGAGATGGGCAATGGCGTCGCCATCTTCACCCGTGACGGCGATGCTGCGCGCGACTTTGCAAGCCGTGTCCAGGTCGGCATGGTCGGCATCAACGTGCCGATCCCGGTGCCGATCGCCTACTACACCTTCGGCGGCTGGAAGGCATCTTCCTTCGGCGACCTCAACCAGCATGGCCCGGACGCGTTCCGCTTCTACACCAAGACCAAGACGGTGACCTCGCGCTGGCCGTCCGGCATCAAGGACGGTGCCGAATTCGTCATCCCGACGATGAACTGAGCCGGACAACAAATTGGTTTGGATTCAACGCTCGGGCGCTCGCGCCCGGGCGTTTTTTTGCAATCGGTGGCGACCCTATCCGTTGAACGCTAATGTGATGGAACCAAGTAGCATCTGCCGTCTTGGTTTGCAGTCCTGCCGCAAGGAGGTACGGCAGATCAAGCAACGGCGCTGGCGACAGCTTCGGGGACATCGTCTGGCGCAAGGAGGTGTCAGATGACCCGTCTTGTCGCAACGCTATTTTTCGCGGCGGTTTCCGCGTTTCCGGCCGCCCCGGCGATGGCAGAGCAATGCGCGGCCCGTGCGGATATGATCAAAGCGCTCGGGGAAAAATTCCACGAAAGCGAAGCGGCGCGGGGCCTGGTCAACCCGAGCCTGATTCTTGAGATATTCGTCTCCGACCAGGGCACCTGGACAATTCTTGCCACCGACACGCATGGTCAGAGCTGCGTCATCACGGCAGGCGAAGGCTGGGACGGTCCGTTGATGGCGGCGGCTGCCTTGCCCGGGACTTAACCCGAGCTTCGAGGAAGCGCCAACGACGAGAGCGCACCGGATATAAAAGGACGTTCAGCGCGTGGCGGCCGTCTCGGCGTGGCCGCGCAACAGCGCCATCAGGCGTTTGGCGTCCTTGGCCGCGGCCTCTTCGTCGCCCGCAAGGATCGAGCGGATCAGCGCTACATGGTGCTCGGCGGATTCGGCAAGACCGGTTTCGGCCTTGTAGCGGAACCAGAAGCGGCGGCTGTGGGTCTGCAAGGGGGCGGCCAAACGGGCGGCGAAGGGATTGTCGGCAGCCAGCGCCAGCGCTTCGTCGAGTGCCTTGTCGGCCTGGATGAAGGCAAGCACATTGCCCGAGATCACCGCTTTCTGCATGGCGAGCGCTGCTTCGTGAAACAAGTCGGCGGCTTCGCGGGTGACGAAGCGGGCGGCCGAGCGGGCGAGCACCACCTCGACGCCGCGACGTGCATCGAGGACGCGCAGCCAGTCGCCGGCATGGAGCGGGGCGATGGCGATCCCGGCGCGCGGCCTGATGTCAAGCAGCCCTTCCCAGGCCAACCGCTGGATCGCCTCGCGCACTGGTGTCCTGCCAAGCCCGAGCCTGTCGATCAGAGCGCCCTCGGTGACGAAGCTTGCCGGGGCCAGTTCGAGCGTGACGATCATGTGCTCGAGCACATGGTAGGCCCTGGTCGCGGCTGGCTCCGTCGCGGTGCTTGCTGCCGTGGATATCAAATGCGCTCTCCTGATATATCTTGAATATATCATAACGGAATCCGCATTGACAGCGGGTTTGTTAATAGATATACCACTGATATATCAGATGGAGAGATGATCATGTGGACCGGAGTTTTTCCTGCCGTCACGACCAAATTCACCGCGGATGATCGTCTCGATCATGCCGAGATGGAGCGCTGCTTCAGCCTGCAGATGGAGGCCGGCTGCGACGGCATCATCGTCTGCGGATCGCTCGGCGAGGGGCCGATGCTGTCGCCCGACGAGAAGATCGAGGTGCTGAAGACCGCACAGAAGGTCGCCGGCAAGAAGCCGGTGCTGCTGACCGTCAACGAGGCCGGCACACGCGAGGCGGCCAGCATCGCCAAGCGCGCGAGCCGGGAAGGCGCCAACGGCCTCATGGTCGTGCCGAGCCCGATCTACCACACCAATGCGGAAGAGACGGTTGCAGCGCTTCGTGCGGTCGCCGAGGCGGGCGACCTGCCGGTCATGATCTACTCGAACCGGCTCGCCTACCGTGTCGACGTCACCGTCGACCAGATGGAGGAGCTGGCGTCGGACAAGCGCTTTGTCGCGATCAAGGAATCCTCCGACGACATCCGTCGTTCGACCGAGATCATCAATCGCCTGGGCACCCGCTACGACCTGTTCACCGGCGTCGACAATCTGGCCTTCGAGGCGCTGTCGGTCGGCGCCATCGGCTGGGTCGCGGGACTGGTCACAGCCTTCCCGCGCGAGACCGTCGCCATATTCCAGCTGATGAAGCAGGGCCGCCGCGAGGAGGCGCTCGCCATCTACCGCTGGTTCCGGCCGCTGCTCGATCTCGATGTCTCGACTTACCTGGTCCAAAACATCAAGCTTGCCGAAGTGTTCGCGATCAACACAAATGACCGCGTTCGCATGCCGCGCCAGCCGCTGTCTGGAGAGCGCCGCAAGGCTGTCGAGAAGATCGTCAAGGATGCGCTCGCCGTGCGGCCGACACTGCCGCAGTTCTGAGCTGGTATGAAGCGAGCGGGGCGGAGACTGGGACATGCATGCAGGGGTGACGTACAAAGATGAATAGCGATGTTCCAATCGACATCGCCATCATCGGTGGCGGCATCATCGGCATCTGTGCCGCTGCGTCTCTCGCCGAGGCCGGACGCAGGGCCACCGTCTTCGACCGCACCGGCATTTGCGAGGAGACGAGCTCCGGCAATGCCGCCGCCTTCGCGTTCTCCGACGTGCTGCCGCTGGCCCACAAGGGCATGATCCGGCAGCTGCCGAAATGGCTGGCCGATCCGCTTGGCCCGCTCAGCATTCCGCCCGCCCATCTGCCGAGGCTTCTGCCCTGGCTAATCCGCTTCTGGCGCGCCGGGGCGCCCGGGAAATACGAGGCGAGCCTTGCCGCTCAGGCGGGCATGATGAAGCTCGCCGAGGCGGAGTGGATGGGCTTGCTCGATCGCTCCGGTACGCGGTCGATGCTGCGCGAGGACGGTTCACTGGAGCTCTATGAAAGCGAAGCCGAATTTCAGGCCGGGCTGCCTGGCTGGGCGGCGCGTGAGCGTTTCGGCATCGGTTTCCGCCATGTCGAGGGCGAGGAACTGGCCGCCTTGCAGCCGGGGCTGTCGCCGCGCTTCATCAAAGGCACGTTCGTGCCGGGATGGAAGACGGTCGCCGACCCGAAACTGCTGGGCAAGGCGGTGTGGGCCTATGCGCAGGCCAAGGGCGCCCGCTTTGAGCTGGCCCGGATCAGCCAAGTCGCGGCGGATCAGGATGGTGCGACGCTGACGTTGGCAGACGGCACCACAAGGCAGGCGCGACAACTTGTCGTCGCCGCCGGCGCATGGTCGCATCTGCTGGCGCGGCAGCTCGGCGATCGCATTCCGCTGGAGACCGAGCGCGGCTACAACACCACGTTGCCGACGAGTGCCTTCGACGTGAAGCGGATGCTGATCTTCTCCGGCCATGGTTTCGTCGTCACGCCGCTCGAAACGGGCCTGCGTGTCGGTGGCGCCGTTGAACTCGGCGGCATCGAGCGGCCGCCCAATTATGCCAGGTCGAAAGCGCTGCTGCGGAAGGCACAGAAATTCTTGCCGGGGCTCGATCCCTCGGGTGGGCGCGAATGGATGGGGTTCCGCCCCTCGCTGCCGGATTCAGTGCCCGTCATCGGCGGCGCGCCGGGAAAGCGGTCGGTGGTCTATGCCTTCGGCCATGGCCATCTCGGCCTGACCCAGGCGGCGGCCACCGGACGGTTGATCAGGGATCTTGTCCTGGGGCAGACTCCACCGATCGATCTGGCCCCCTTCAGTCCGCAACGATTTTGATTTTTCGGGTTTTTGATTTTCGAGGAGCGTCATGGCCAAGAAATCCTTCTTCTGCATAGACGGCCACACCTGCGGCAATCCGGTGCGGCTGGTCGCTGGCGGCGGCCCGCTGCTGCAGGGCGCGACTATGATGGAGCGGCGTGCGCATTTTCTGGCCGAGTATGACTGGATCCGCACCGGACTGATGTTCGAGCCGCGCGGCCACGACGTGATGTCCGGCTCGATCCTCTATCCGCCGACGCGCGAGGATTGCGATATCGCCATCCTGTTCATCGAAACCTCCGGCTGCCTGCCGATGTGTGGGCATGGCACCATTGGTACGGTGACGATGGCCATCGAACACGGACTGATCAAGCCGAAGACGCCGGGCGTGCTTCGGCTCGACACGCCGGCCGGCCTTGTCATCGCCGAATACAAACAGGTCGGCGACTATGTCGAGGAGGTGCGCATCACCAATGTGCCGTCCTTCCTCCATGCCGAGGGGCTGACGGTCGAATGCCCTGGGCTCGGCGAAATCACCGTCGATGTCGCCTATGGCGGCAACTTCTACGCCATCGTCGAGCCGCAGGAGAACTATCGCGACATGGCCGATTATTCGGCGGGCGACTTCATCGCCTGGAGCCCGGTGGTGCGCCAGCGGCTCAACGAGAAATATTCCTTCGTCCATCCCGAGAACCCTGGCATCAACCGGCTGTCGCACATGCTGTGGACCGGTGCGCCGACGGTGGATGGCGCGGATGCCCGCAATGCCGTGTTCTACGGCGACAAGGCGATCGACCGCTCGCCCTGCGGCACCGGCACCTCGGCGCGCATGGCGCAGCTTCATGCCAAGGGCAAACTCAAGGCCGGCGACAGCTTCGTCCATGAATCGATCATCGGTTCGCTGTTCAAGGGCAAGGTCGAAAAGGATGTCAGCGTGGCCGGCAAGCCGGCCATCATTCCCTCGATCGGCGGCTGGGCGCGGATGACCGGACTGAACACCATCTTCATCGACGACCGCGACCCGTTCGCTCACGGATTTGTTGTCAAGTGATGGGGATCCTGACCTTGCGGAAAGCAACGGCTTGAAAAATGGATCGTGCCAAAAACGCAAGGATTCCTTTCATCACCTAATTTTGACGGCGATTTCTTCGAAACGGAGCGCATGATGCGGTCGAATCGTCAAAGACATTGCGTTATGCCAATGGTAGGGTCCGCGATAGTCCAGGGGCTGGATGATGGAAAACGGGCAATCGGACAGCGTGCTTCGAAAACACGCATGACGATTGAAAAATGACGTTGCAATCCGGGCTCGAAACTTTACGACTAGGGGAAATACGAAAAGGAATGCGTCTGCATGGGCGACATTCCAGGGGAGCCATGTACACATGCAGTATTTTGTCCAGCAGCTTATCAACGGGCTGACGCTGGGATCGATCTATGGGCTGATCGCGATCGGCTACACGATGGTCTACGGCATCATCGGCATGATCAATTTCGCCCATGGCGACATCTTCATGGTGGGTGCCTTCACGGCACTGATCGTCTTCCTCGCCCTTGGCGCGCTGTTCTATTCGGTGCCGGTTGTGCTGGCGCTGCTGATCATGATGATCGTGGCGATGCTGCTCACCAGCCTCTATAACTGGACGATCGAAAAGGTCGCCTACCGGCCGTTGCGCGGTTCGTTCCGACTGGCCCCGCTGATCACTGCCATCGGCATGTCGATCGCGCTGTCGAACTTCGTCCAGGTGACGCAGGGTCCACGCAACAAGCCGATCCCGCCGATGGTCAGCCAGGTTTACAACATCAACGGCATCAGCGTGTCGCTGAAGCAGATCATCATCGTCGTCGTCACGGCGCTGCTGCTGGCGCTGTTCTGGTATCTGGTCAACAAGACCTCGCTCGGGCGAGCGCAACGGGCCTGTGAGCAGGACCGCAAGATGGCGGCGCTGCTCGGCATCGATGTCGACCGTACCATCTCGATCACCTTCATCATGGGTGCGGCCCTTGCCGCGGTCGCCGGCACTTTGTTCCTGATGTATTACGGCGTCATTGCCTTCTCGGATGGCTTCACGCCGGGCGTGAAGGCCTTCACGGCGGCGGTGCTGGGCGGCATTGGTTCGCTGCCTGGGGCGGTGGTCGGCGGGCTGATGATCGGCTTCATCGAGAGCATGTGGTCGGCCTATTTCTCGATCGACTACAAGGACGTCGCGGCGTTCTCGATCCTGGCCATCGTGCTGATCTTCCTGCCTTCCGGCATATTGGGCCGGCCAGAAGTCGAAAAGGTCTGAGACTATGGCCGTCACCGTATCTCCGGAGCGCGACACCGTCGCCACCCCCATGCAGCGCGCGTTGCGCGAGGCACTTTATGCCGCTGCCATATCGTTCGGCCTGTTCGTGCTGTTCATCGGCCTGAAGACCGGCCAGAACATTTCCAATGAACTGGTCCTGACGACACGCTGGGGCCTGCTTGCCGCCGTGGTGATCGCCACGGCTGTCGGGCGCTTCCTCTATGTCGCTTATGGCCAGCCCTTCCTCGCCAACCAGAAGATCACCGACGTCGCCACCGGCCTGCTGCCGGCCAGCGTGGCGTCACGCTTCTTCCAGTTGCCGGCCTTCATCGTGGCCTTGGTCGCGGCGGTGGTGTTGTTTGCGGTCAACAGCTCTCTCGTCGGATGGGTGGGAGCCGAGCCGGCGGGCTATCTGCAGTTCCTGCGCGCCCTGGCAGTCATCTATGTGCTGGCCTGCGTGATCTATTATTTCCGGGGCTTCATCCATGCTAACTTCACCAAACTCGGCATTGCCGCGCTGATCCTCTATCCGATCCTGGTAGTGGCGATCCTGTCGCTGATGTCCTGGTCGTTCGTCGGCGGTCTGCAAGGTTCGCTGAAATGGGTCGACAATTTCGGCATCCAGATCCTGATCTATGTGATGCTGGCCTGGGGCCTGAACATTGTCGTCGGCCTCGCCGGCCTGCTCGACCTCGGTTATGTCGCTTTCTACGCGGTCGGCGCCTATGCCTATGCGCTGCTCGGCACGCAATACGGCCTGTCGTTCTGGATCCTTTTGCCGGCCGCCGGCGCCATGGCCGCCTTCTGGGGCGTGCTGCTCGGTTTTCCGGTGCTGCGCCTGCGTGGCGACTATCTGGCGATCGTCACCTTGGCTTTCGGTGAGATCATCCGCCTGGTCCTGATCAACTGGCGTGAGGTCACCAACGGTTCGGCCGGTATTTCCGGCATTCCGAAGGTCACCTTCTTCGGCCTGATGACCTTCAACGTGTCGGACCCCAATTACATCGCCAAGGTGCTGCATCTCGCGACATCGAGCGCCTACTACAAGATCTTCCTCTATTACCTGATCCTGGCGCTGGCGCTGCTGACAGCCTTCGTTACCATCCGGCTGCGGCGCATGCCGGTCGGCCGTGCCTGGGAAGCGTTGCGGGAGGACGAGATCGCCTGCCGTTCGCTCGGCATCAACACCACCACTACGAAGCTTACAGCCTTTGCCACGGGTGCGATGTTCGGCGGCTTCGCCGGCGCGTTCTTCGCCGCACGGCAGGGCTTCGTCAGCCCGGAATCCTTCGTCTTCCTGGAATCGGCCATCATCCTGGCCATCGTCGTTCTCGGTGGCATGGGCTCGCTGGTCGGCATCGCGGTCGCCGCAATGGTGATGATCGGCGGTACCGAGGCGTTGCGCGAACTCGACTTCCTCAAGCAGGTCTTCGGACCGGACTTCACACCGGAACTCTACCGCATGCTTCTGTTCGGCATGGCCATGGTCATCGTCATGCTGTGGAAGCCGCGCGGCTTCGTCGGCAGTCGTGAACCAACCGCCTTCCTCAAGGAGCGAAAGGCTGTCTCAAGCTCCTTCACCAAGGAGGGACACGGCTGATGAATGCGAACCCTGTTCAGAAAGCCACTTCGGGCACGAACGACGCTATCCTGCAGGTCGATCATCTGTCGATGAAGTTCGGTGGTCTGGTGGCCATCGGCGATCTGTCTTTCGCCGCCAAGCGCGGCGAGATCACCGCGCTGATCGGCCCCAATGGCGCCGGCAAGACCACGGTGTTCAACTGCATCACCGGCTTCTACAAGCCCTCGGAAGGCATGATCACGCTCAACCGGAACGATGGTTCGACCTTCCTGCTCGAGCGGCTGCCCAACCATGAAATCCCGGCGCGCGCCAAGGTGGCGCGCACCTTCCAGAACATCCGCCTGTTCTCCGGCATGACCCTGCTGGAGAACCTGCTGGTCGCCCAGCACAACAAACTGATGAAGGCATCGGGCTACACGGTGCTTGGCCTGTTCGGCTTCAGCGGCTATCGCAAGGCCTCGGCCGAATCGGTGGAGCTCGCCAAGCATTGGCTGGAAAAGGCCGATCTTGTCGACCGTGCCGACGACCCGGCCGGCGACCTGCCCTATGGCGCGCAGCGCCGTCTCGAAATCGCTCGCGCCATGTGCACGGGACCCGAGCTTCTGTGCCTCGATGAACCGGCGGCCGGCCTCAATCCGAAGGAATCGGCGGCGCTCAACGAGCTGCTGATCGACATCAAGAACACATCTGGCACCTCGATCCTGTTGATCGAGCACGACATGTCGGTGGTCATGCAAATCTCCGACCATGTCGTGGTGCTGGAGTATGGCCGCAAGATTTCCGACGGCAGCCCGCAGTCCGTGCGCACAGATCCGCGCGTCATCGCCGCCTATCTCGGCGTCGACGACGAAGAAGTCGAAGCCGTCCTTACCGAAGTCGGCGACGAAGATGTCATTGAACAGCTGGATACAGGGCCGGATGCCGCGCATGGTCCGGGAACATCGTCGTCCTATCTCGCCGGGCCGGTGACCGACACGGTCGGCCACAGTTCGGGCGAGCGGGTTACGGTGGCCAAGGGAGCGTCAAAGGCCGGTCAGGTCGACGCCAGGTCGCTCGCCGCGGCAAACAAGGCAGCCTCGCTGGCAGCCGTACCGGCGGCGAAGGCAAAGCCTGCTCCGAAAGCGGCTTCAAAGGCGGCAACCGGCACGGCGGCGAAGTCGACCGCGTCGGCCAAGCCGGCAGTCAAGGCCACGGCGAAGGCTGGAGAGATCTCCAATCGGCTGGCGGCGCCTCGCGGCGGCAAGGCCGATAATTTGACCCGCATCAAGGGCATCGGTACGGTCAACGAGAAGAAGCTCAACGATCACGGCATCTTCCACTTCGACCAGATCGGCGCCTGGAAAAAGGCCGACGTCGAGGCCGCCGAAGCCTATCTCGCCTTTGACGGACGTATCGCGCGCGAGGAATGGGTCAAACAGGCCAGGTTGCTCGGCCAAGGCAAGGACACGGAATTCTCGCGCCGCGTCGATGCGGGCAAGGTGGCGACAAGCCATGCTTCCGCAAAGACTGCAAAGGCAGCCTCCGGAAAGACCGCGAGCAAGACCGCTGCCAAGCCCGTGGCGGGCAAGCGCGGAGGGGGCAAGTGATGGCCGCGACAACGCTGCTCGATATCAAGGGCGTGCAGACTTACTACGGCAACATCCGAGCCTTGAACGGCGTCGATGTCACTGTGAAGGAAGGTGAGATCGTGGCGCTGATCGGTGCCAATGGCGCCGGCAAGTCGACGCTGATGATGACCATTTTCGGCGCGCCGCGGGCTCGCGCCGGCACCATCACCTTTGCCGGCACCGACATAACCCAGATGCCGACGCACGAGATCGCGCGCATGCGCATTGCCCAGTCGCCCGAGGGCCGGCGGATCTTTCCGCGCATGACGGTGATGGAAAACCTGCAGATGGGCGCCAGCCTCGACAACCTCAAGCATTATGACGAGGACGTCGAGAAGGTGTTCACGCTGTTCCCGCGTTTGAAAGAGCGCATCACCCAGCGCGGCGGCACGCTGTCGGGCGGTGAGCAGCAGATGCTGTCGATCGGACGCGCGCTGATGGCACGACCGAAGCTGCTTTTGCTCGACGAGCCGTCGCTGGGTCTCGCGCCGCTGATCGTCAAGCAGATCTTCGACGCCATCCGCGAACTGAACCGCACCCAGGGGCTGACCGTGTTCCTGGTCGAGCAGAACGCCTTCGGCGCGCTCAAGCTCGCCACGCGCGGCTACGTCATGGTCAACGGCAATGTGACGATGAGCGGCACCGGCAAGGAGCTGCTCGCCAATCCGGAAGTGCGCGCCGCCTATCTCGAAGGCGGACACCACTGAGTTCGGAGCGGAATGCGTGCATTCGCCATTCCGCTCCAGATTGTTTGTTTGTCGCATGATCTTGTCCGGAAAGTCCGCAACTTTTCGGGATCATGCTAAGGAGACTTCACCATGCAGGGCATTCTTTACGAGGAACCCTCGATCTGGCAGTTCTTCTTCGTCACCTGTCTGCTCGGCGGCTGGGCGGCGTGGATGACCGGCAAGGCCAGTGCTCAGACGTGGCGCAGCTTCATCCAGCTGTTCGCCTATATGCTGGGCCTCGGCATCGCGATCCGCTTCATCCATCACGCGCTGTTCGGCGGCACCATGTTCTCGCTGCACTATTATGTCGTCGACACCATCGTGCTGATGATCCTCGGCTTCGTCGGCTATCAATACACGCGCACCAACCAGATGGTGACACAGTATAATTGGCTCTACGAAAGAGCTTCACTCTTGAGCTGGAAACCGAAAGGCTGACGTTCATCATTAACGCCGTCTCGAAATTGAATCGGCGTGACAAGTGCCTGAAAATCGGCAAACTATGCTTTCTGCGATAAGGGTGGGCATCGCATGAAAGCTTCATCCACGCCCACTCCGTAAATGGGAGCGTTTAAATGAAAAAGTCACTTTTGTCCGCCGTCGCCCTGACCGCGCTGGTCGCGTTCGGCGGCAACGCGTGGGCTGACGTCATGTTCGGCGTCGCCGGTCCGATCACCGGTCCGAACGCCGCCTTCGGCGCACAGCTTCAGAAGGGTGCGGAAGCGGCCGTCGCCGACATCAATGCCAAGGGCGGCATCAACGGCGAGCAGATCAAGCTCGAAGTCGGCGACGACGTCTCCGATCCGAAGCAGGGCATCTCGGTTGCGAACAAGTTCGTCGGCGACGGCGTCAAGTTCGTGGTCGGCCACTTCAACTCGGGCGTTTCGATTCCGGCTTCGGAAGTCTATGCGGAAAACGGCATTGTCGAAGTGACGCCGGCCGCGACCAACCCGCAGTTCACCGAGCGCGGCCTGTGGAATGTGTTCCGCACCTGCGGACGCGATGACCAGCAGGGTAGCATTGCCGGTGCTTATCTCGCCGCGAACTTCAAGGACGCCAAGATCGCGGTCATCCACGACAAGACCACCTATGGCCAGGGTCTTGCCGACGAAACCAAGAAGGCAATGAATGCCAAGGGCCTGACGGAAGTCATGTATGAAGGCATCAATGTCGGCGACAAGGACTTCTCGGCGCTGATCGCCAAGATGAAGGAAGCCGGCGTTTCGATCATCTACTGGGGCGGCCTGCACACCGAAGCAGGCCTGATCATCCGCCAGGCGGCCGACCAGGGCCTCAAGGCGACACTGATTTCCGGCGACGGCATCGTGTCGAACGAACTGGCTTCGATCGCGGGCGACGCTGTTGCAGGCACGCTCAACACGTTCGGTCCGGATCCGCGCCTGATCCCCGCCAACAAGGAACTCGTCGAGAAGTTCCGCGCGCAGGGTTTCGAACCGGAAGCCTATACGCTCTACTCCTACGCCGCAGTACAGGCTATCGCCGAGGCAGCGACCGCTGCCAAGTCGAACGACCCGCAGGCAGTTGCCAAGGCGCTGCATGAAAACGGCCCGTTCAAGACCGTGCTCGGCGATCTGTCCTATGACGCCAAGGGCGACCCGACGCTGCCCGGCTACGTGATGTACGAATGGAAGAAGGGCGACGACGGCAAGTACACCTACATCCAGAAGATGTAAGACTCGTCAGTCTCCAGACCGTTTGCGGATGCCCGGCGCCTCGCGCCGGGCATTTTCTTTTGCCATTCAGGGGGCGACCGATGGAGCCGGGTCCCTTAGCCGGGAATGATCGTGCGTCACGGCAGAGCCGGCGCTTTTTCTGGCTGTTTGGATGAATGCGATGGCCTCTGGCGCAATGATTCCATTTCAATCGGTTTAAATGCGCGTCAAATTTGTTTGCACTGCAGCATTTTCACGCTAATCATTGCGCCGATTTCTCTTCCTTCCGTTGCTGGAGCCCAGTCCTTGGCCATCACGAAGATCCTCGTCGCCAACCGGTCCGAAATCGCCATTCGCGTCTTTCGCGCGGCCAACGAACTCGGCCTCAAAACCGTGGCGATCTGGGCCGAAGAAGACAAATACTCCCTGCATCGCTTCAAGGCCGACGAGAGCTACCAGGTCGGGCGCGGACCGCATCTGACCCGGGACATGGGGCCGATCGAAAGCTATCTGTCGATCGAGGAGGTGATCCGCGTCGCCAGGCTGTCGGGTGCCGATGCTATCCATCCCGGCTACGGATTGTTGTCGGAAAGTCCCGAATTCGCCGACGCCTGTGCCGAAGCCGGCATTACCTTCATCGGGCCGAAGCCGGACACAATGCGGCGGCTCGGCAACAAGGTCGCGGCGCGCAATCTCGCCATCGAGGTCGGGGTGCCGGTGATCCCCGCCACCGATCCGTTGCCGGATGACATGGAGGCGGTCAAGAAACTGGCCAAGGGAATCGGCTATCCCGTGATGCTGAAGGCATCATGGGGTGGCGGCGGCCGCGGCATGCGCGCCATCCGCGCCGAAGCCGACCTTGCCCGTGAAGTCACCGAAGGCAAGCGTGAGGCGAAAGCCGCCTTCGGCAAGGACGAGGTCTATCTCGAAAAGCTGATCGAGCGCGCGCGCCATGTCGAAGTTCAGGTGCTGGGCGACACCCATGGCAATGCGGTGCACCTGTTCGAGCGCGACTGTTCGATCCAGCGCCGCAACCAGAAGGTCGTCGAGCGGGCGCCGGCGCCCTATCTCGAAATGTCGCAGCGCGAGGAGCTTTGCGGCCATGCGCTGAAGATCGCCCGCGAGACCAGTTATATCGGCGCCGGCACGGTCGAGTTCCTGCAGGACGCCGACACCGGCAAATTCTATTTCATCGAGGTCAACCCGCGCATCCAGGTCGAGCACACCGTCACCGAGCAGGTGACCGGCATCGATATCGTCAAGGCGCAGATCCATATCCTCGACGGCTTTGCCATCGGCACACCGGAATCAGGCGTGCCGGCGCAGAAGGACATAAGGCTGAACGGCCATGCGCTGCAGTGCCGCATCACCACGGAAGACCCCGAGCACAATTTCATCCCCGATTACGGACGCATTACCGCCTATCGCGGCGCAACAGGCTTCGGCATCCGCCTCGATGGCGGCACCGCCTATTCGGGCGCTGTCATCACCCGCTTCTACGATCCGCTGCTGGAGAAGGTGACGGCGTGGGCGCCGACGCCGGCCGAGACGATCGCCCGCATGAACCGGGCGCTGCGCGAGTTCCGCATCCGCGGCGTCGCCACCAATCTGACCTTCCTCGAAGCGATCATCAACCACCCGAGCTTCGCCGACAATTCCTACACGACCAAGTTCATCGACACGACGCCGGAACTGTTCCAGCAGGTCAAGCGCCAGGACCGCGCCACCAAGCTCATCAACTATCTCGCCGACGTCAGCGTCAACGGCCATCCCGAGACGCGCGGCCGGCCGCAGCCGAAGGCCGATGCGGCCGCACCCGTGGTGCCTTACCTCAACGGCAATGTGCCCGGCGGCAGCAAGCAGAAGCTGGATGTGCTCGGGCCGGAGAAGTTCGCCGCCTGGATGCGCGATCAGAGGCAAGTGCTGGTCACGGACACGACGATGCGCGATGGCCACCAGTCGTTGCTCGCCACGCGTGTGCGAACGCATGACATTGCCGGCATCGCCGGTACCTATGCGCGTGCCTTGCCGCAGCTTCTATCGCTGGAATGCTGGGGCGGCGCCACCTTCGATGTCGCCATGCGCTTCCTCACCGAGGATCCGTGGGAGCGGCTGTCGCTGGTGCGCGAGGCGGCGCCCAATCTGCTGTTGCAGATGCTACTGCGCGGCGCCAATGGCGTCGGCTACACCAACTATCCCGACAATGTCGTGCAGCATTTCGTCAAGCAGGCAGCAAGCGGTGGCATCGACCTGTTCCGGGTCTTCGATTGCCTGAACTGGGTCGACAATATGCGCGTCGCCATGGATGCGGTCGGCGCCGAGGGTAAGCTGATCGAAGCGGCGATCTGCTACACCGGCGACATCCTCGATCCGGCGCGGGCGAAATACGACCTCAAATACTATGTCGGCCTGGCCAGGGAATTGCAGGCGGCCGGCGCCCACATCATTGCCGTCAAGGACATGGCCGGACTGCTGAAGCCGGCGGCGGCACGCGTGCTGTTCAAGGCGCTGCGCGAGGCGACCGACCTGCCGATCCATTTCCACACCCACGACACGTCGGGCCTGTCGGCGGCGACGGTGCTGGCGGCGGTGGAAAGCGGCGTCGACGCCATAGACGCGGCGATGGATGCTTTCTCCGGCAACACCTCGCAGCCATGCCTTGGCTCGCTCGTCGAGGCGCTGAAGGGCACCGAACGCGACCCCGGTCTCGACCCGCAATGGATCAGGAAAATCTCGTTCTACTGGGAAGCGGTGCGCAACCAGTACGCCGCCTTTGAAAGCGACCTCAAGGGGCCGGCTTCGGAAGTCTATCTGCACGAGATGCCGGGCGGGCAGTTCACCAATTTGAAGGAACAGGCGCGCTCGCTCGGACTGGAGACGCGCTGGCACGAGGTGGCGCAGACCTATCACGACGTCAATCTGATGTTCGGCGACATCGTCAAGGTGACGCCGTCCTCCAAGGTCGTCGGCGACATGGCATTGATGATGGTCAGCCAGGATCTCACCGTTGCCGATGTCGAAAACGCGGACAAGGATATCGCATTCCCGGATTCGGTCGTCTCGATGCTGCGCGGCGACCTTGGCCAGTCGCCAGGCGGGTGGCCGGCGGCGCTGCAGGGGAAGGCGCTGAAGGGCGACAAGCCGATCACGGTGCGGCCCGGCTCACTGCTCAAGCCAGCCGACCTAAAGGCCAACCGCAAGGAAATCGAGGAGAAGCTCGAGCGCAAGCTATCGGAGTTCGAATTCGCCTCGTGGCTGATGTATCCAAAGGTGTTTACGGATTTCGCCGGAGCGCAGGAAACCTATGGGCCGGTCAGCGTCCTGCCGACGCCGACCTATTTCTACGGCATGAAGCCGGAAGACGAGATCTTCGTCGACATCGAGAAAGGCAAGACGCTGGTGGTCCGATGCCTTGCCATCGGCGATGTCGACGAAAAGGGCATGGTCACCGTGTTCTTCGAGCTCAACGGCCAGCCGCGTCGTGTCAAGGTGCCCGACCGGGCGCATGGCGCGTCCGCCGCCAAGGCCCGCCGCAAGGCCGAACCCGGCAACGAGGCGCATGTCGGCGCACCGATGCCGGGCGTCGTCTCGGCGCTTTCGGTGGCTGCCGGCCAGGCTGTGAAGGCCGGTGACGTGCTGCTTTCCATCGAAGCGATGAAGATGGAGACGGCGCTGCATGCCGAGCGCGACGGTACGGTCGCCGAGGTGCTGGTCAAGGCAGGCGACCAGATCGATGCCAAGGATCTGCTGATCGCTTTCAATTAGAGTTCGCAAAACGGACTGGTTGTCGGCTTCTGGCGGCAGCCCGCGTGGCTTGGTCGATAACGGCTTGACCCGTCGCCGCCGGTCGGGCATCGAACCGGCTCAAATTTTGCCGCAGTCGTCCGCGAGTCGCGGAGCCGATGCTTTTGGAGAAAAATATGGCCGACGATATCACCGATACCAGCCAGACTGTTGCCGCCGGCCAGCTGCGTGCCTTCATCGAGCGCATAGAGCGGCTCGAGGAAGAGAAGAAAACCATTTCCGACGATATCAAGGAAGTGTTCGCCGAGGCCAAGGGCACTGGGTTCGACACTAAGGCGATGCGCACGATCATCCGGCTGCGCAAGAAGGACCAGGCCGAGCGGCAGGAAGAGGAAACCATCCTCGATCTGTATAAGGCCGCACTCGGCATGGTGTAAGATCAGCCGGCCCCGGCACCGACACGGTTGCCGGAGATACGGTTTAAGCCATGAGCGAATTCGACTTCGGCGCCCGCCGCGCCTCTGAATTCCGCCAGCGCGGCTTCTGGACGCTGTTCGCTGAGCGGCATCCGGAAGAAAGGGCTCTGATGGCGCGGCGCGGACCCTGGTTCTGGCAGCGCGGGCTGCCCGACTTCGCCTTGGTCCTTTCCATGTATGTCGCGCCGGCGCAGAACCAGGTCGGCGTCTTCTTCGGTCGCAACGAGAAGTTCGGCGCCACGCAAGCCTGGTCGCGGCTGAAGCCGTTTCAGCGTGAAATCGAAGACAGGCTGAAGCTCAGGCCGGAACAGAGTTGCGAGGGCCTCGGCATCAATTCGATGTGGCGGGTGAACTGCTATGCCGAGGACAACTGGCCAGCCATGGCCGACTGGCTGGTGACCGAATGTTCGCGCTTCGAGCGTGCGGTAACCGAAGTCCTGGGGCAGGGATAGATATCCGGTGTTGCCAGAAGGTATCGGCTCCTTTTTCCGCTCACGCTGGCAAGGCCAGGTGCCGCTCGACCGGCTGTTCTGGCGCGACCTTGTCCTCGTCGGCACCGCGGTCAGCATCGTCGCATCGGTGCTGGCGCTCGTCTTGCTCGGATTGAAGTTGCCGCTCGGGCTTGTGCTGGCAGTGCATTTCGCGTCGGTGCCCTACAGCCTGTTCCTGACCTTGGCGGTGTGGCGGACCACCGAAAAGATTCCCGGGGCCAAGGCCTGGATGATGACGCTGGGCGCCACGCTGTGGCTGGTGGCGATGACCGTGGTCTGATCGTCTGCCCAGAGGGGGGCGACGGATATTTAAACGAAAAGGGCGACAGATGCCGCCCTTTCATAGTGTCGAACCCGGATGGCTCAGGCCGAGGGCTCGAATTTCAGCGCCACGCCGTTGATGCAATAGCGCAGGCCGGTCGGCGGCGGGCCGTCCTCGAAGACATGGCCGAGATGGCTGCCGCAGCGGGCGCAATGGCATTCGGTGCGAACCATGCCGTAGCTGCGGTCGACGGTGTTTTCGACCGAGCCCGGCACCGGGTCGTTGAAGCTCGGCCAGCCGGTGCCGCTCTCGAACTTCAGCTTGGATTCGAACAAAGGCTGGTCGCAGCCGGCGCAGGAAAAGGTGCCGGCGCGCTTCTCGTAGAGCAAAGCGCAGCTTCCCGGCCGCTCGGTGCCGTGACCGCGCATGACGGCATACTGCTCGGGCGTCAGCCGGGCGCGCCATTCGGCGTCGGTGCGAGTTACAGGGTAGGTGTGGGTGTCCATGTGATCTCCTCAGCCTTGCCGGCTCGCTCCTACAGCGCCGCGCGTCCATCGGACGCGCAAGGGACGCTGTAGCACTTTGGTTTTGCGCACGATCCTTTCCGAACCGGAGGCTCGGGGTCATGCGCGGATTGCAACCTCATATTCGCACCAAGATAGGCATTTGTTACGGCATTTTCCCGCATTTTCGATCGTGACCTTCATGCGATCGCCGCCAGATAGCGATCGACCGAAGCAGCCAACGCCGCTTTTGCGCCTCCGATGACATTCTGGTTCCACCACGCGCCGTAGATATGCTCGAATGCGAATGGCTCCAGCGCCGCCGCGATGCGGCGCACGGCCGCTGCATTGAGCGGAATGTAGTTCGGATAACTGTACATGAAGCTGACATGGCGGCGCGTCGGCGTCACCTGCAGGATATCGCCGGCCAGCAAGACGTCGCCGCCATCGCGTTTCCAGTGCAGCACCTGACCGCCGGCAAAGTGGCCACCGCAGCGGATGAGCGTCAGCGAAGGGTTTATGGCCAGCGTCTCGCCTTCCCAGCTGACGATCGCCTTGTGCGGCCGCATGATCCACTGGCGGTCATCGGCGTGGAGATAGATCGGCACGCCGCCAAACGCCTCGCTCCAACAGACCATCACCGAATAATAATGGCAGTGCGAGATGGCGATCGCCGCCAGGCCGCCGCGGCGGTTGATCTCGGCCACCGCCTCGTCGCTGACCATCGAAACGCAGTCCCACAGCACGTTGCCGTGTGGCGTCTGTGCCAGCAGCGCCCGCTGGCCGATGGCGAAGCGCGGCTCGATGCCGAAGGCGAGAACGCCGGCATCATCCTTCATCACAAGCCGATGCCCTTCAGCAAGTTCCTCCGGCGTGATCCACGCCTGCCCTTCCCAGCGCACATATTGGCGCTCGTCCTCGCAGAGGGCAATGTTTTGGAGGCGTCTCTGTCGCCGCGAACTGGACGCCGCATTGCAGGCAGAGAAAGCAGGTCATCGGATCTCCTGTCAGTCTTTCAGTGTTTTCTTGAAAGCTGCCTGGTCGCGCCCTCAAGCCCGGCCAAAGTCAGCGGGAACATGCGGCCGCCGAAGATGTCGCGGATCATCGCAGTCGAATGGGTGTAGCCCCAGTTCTTGGGGTCTTCGGGGTTCAGCCATACCGCGTTCGGCCATTGCTGCAGCAGACGGCCGAGCCAGACACTGCCTGCCTCCGGATTCCAGTGCTCGACCGAACCGCCGGGATGAGCGATCTCGTAAGGGCTCATCGAGGCGTCACCGACGACGATCACCTTGTAGTCCGGGCCATATTTGTGGAGGAGGTCGAAGGTCGGAATCACCTCGGCATGCCTGCGGCGATTATCCTTCCACACACCCTCATAGAGGCAGTTGTGGAAATAGAAATATTCGAGCTGGCGGAATTCGGCGCGGGCGGCCGAGAACAGCTCCTCGACGCTCTTGATGTGGTCGTCCATCGAGCCGCCGACATCGAAGAACATCAAAAGCTTCACCGCGTTGCGCCGTTCGGGCCGCGTCTGCACGTCGAGATAGCCATGTTCGGCGGTGGCGTGGATGGTGCCGGGCAGGTCGAATTCCTCCTCGGCGCCTTCGCGCACCCAGCGACGCAAGCGCTTCAGCGCGATCTTGATGTTGCGGGTGCCGAGTTCGACGGCATCATCGAAATTCCTGAACTCACGTCTGTCCCACACCTTCACCGCGCGGCGGTTGCGGCTTTCATGCTGGCCGATACGCACACCTTCGGGATTGTAGCCATAGGCGCCGAAGGGCGAGGTGCCGCCGGTGCCGATCCATTTCGAGCCGCCCTGGTGGCGGCCTTTTTGCTCGTCCAGCCGCTGCTTCAAGGTCTCCATCAATTTCTCGAAACCGCCCAGCGCCTCGACCAGTTTTTTCTCTTCGTCGGTCAGGTGCTTTTCGGCGATGCGGCGCAACCATTCCTCGGGAATGTCAGCGACATCGACGGCATCCGGCCCGCCCAGCGCTTCGATGCCCTTGAAGACATGCGCAAACACCTGGTCGAAGCGGTCGATATGGCGCTCGTCCTTCACCAGCACCGCACGGGCGAGGTAATAAAAACCTTCGACGTCGTAGTCGACCAGCCCGGCTTCCAGTCCCTCCAGCAGCGACAGATATTCCCTGAGCGAAACGGGAACACGCGCGGCCTTCAGTTCGAGGAAGAAGGGGATGAACATTGTCTATCTACAGCAGATCATACTCGATGAAGCCGGTGCGGCGCGCGACATGGTCGTAGAGTCTGCGCGCGGTGGTGTTGGTTTCGTGCGTCATCCAGTAAACGTTCTTGACGCCGATTTTCGCGGCTTCTTGTCTTACTGCCTCGATCAGCGCAGCACCAATGCCCTTGCCGCGCACGTCAGGGTCGGCGAACAGATCCTGCAGATAGCAGTTGTTTTTTTCCGACCAGCCTGAGCGGTGGTAGAGATAGTGGGTGAGGCCAACCGCCTTGCTGTCCAGCGTGGCGATGAAGCCTTTCGGCTCGAACTCACCCTCGGTGAACAGCCGCTTCCAGGTGATGGCGTAGACCTCTTCCGGCAGCTTCGTCTCATAGAAGGTGAGGTAGTCGGTCCACAGCCGCCGCCAATCGGCGCGGTCGGACTGCGCGAGCGGGCGGACGATAATCTCAGCCATGTCATCTCCTCTGAAGGTTTGGCCGAGGCTGCCTGCCTGTTCGGCTGCTGGCAACGGTCCACAGAAGCGAAAGCGCTGCTGCTACCTATTGCTGCCTTCGTGCCATGAACGCCAGCCGCTCGAACAAATGCACGTCCTGCTCGTTCTTCAGCAATGCGCCATGCAACTTGGGCAGGGCGTTCTTCGGATCGGCGCGCAGATCTTCCGGCGCGATGTCGTCGGCGACCAGCAGCCTTATCCAGTCGAGCGCCTCGGAGGTCGACGGCTTCTTCTTCAAGCCGGGCACGTCGCGGATTTCGTAGAACTGGGTCAGCGCCGCGCGCACCAGGTTCTGCTTGATGCCGGGATAGTGGACATCGACGATTCTATGCAGCGTGTCGACGTCGGGAAAGCGGATGTAGTGGAAGAAGCAGCGGCGCAGGAACGCGTCCGGCAACTCCTTCTCGTTGTTGGAGGTGATGATGACGATCGGCCTGACGGCGGCGCGGATGGTTTCGCCGGTCTCGTAGACGAAGAACTCCATCCGATCGAGTTCCTGCAGGAGGTCGTTGGGGAATTCGATGTCGGCCTTGTCGATCTCGTCGATCAAAAGCACGACCTTCCTGCCGGCGGCGAACGCCTCCCAGAGCTTGCCGCGCTTGATGTAGTTCCTGATGTCGTTGAAGCGCTCGTCACCAAGCTGGCTGTCGCGCAGGCGCGAGACGGCGTCATATTCGTAAAGGCCCTGCTGCGCCCTGGTGGTCGACTTGACGTGCCATTCGATGAGGTCGAGGCCAAGTGCTGACGCCACCTGGCGGGCCAGCTCCGTCTTGCCGGTGCCTGGCTCGCCCTTGACCAGCAAGGGCCGCTCCAGCGCGATCGCCGCGTTGACGGCCACCATCAGATCCTTGTCGGCGACATAGGCCGCCGTGCCTTCGAAACGCATTCTTGCTCCTCGGTTGATCATGGCAACCGTAAGGACGCGGCTCACCCCGTGCAAGGGTGCGCCGGCCGCGACGAATGGGCTTGAACCCTGATGGAAACATATGCCCGTCTCACTGGCGCTTAGCCGGCCGGCAGCCTATATTGGGCGGGACGGTCTGTGCTTCCCGGCAGGAGAACATTTTCCCCGGGGCCTTAACGATCCTTAGGGAGCTGTCCCTGGGAAGACCCGTGGGTTTTCTCACACGGCGCCCACCTACTTTGTAGGTTCCCGGGATCGCTCTCTCCACCGGTTGTGTGGATCGTCACTTATTGCCACGCGTCCCGCATTTCGGTGGATGATTGCGGTGGAAAACGTCGCTCCCAAAACTCCATCCAGATCTGACCTTTTCTAGCCTGGCTGAATGACCTCTCTCAAAGACCTGAAAAAGCAGCTTCGCCGTGAGGCCCTCGGACGCCGCGATGCGCTCGATGAATTCTGGCGGGTGGAGGTCGCGCTTGAAATGGCCGAGACGGCACGCGATCTCCTCCACGTCGAGCCGGGCCAGATCGTTTCCGGCTTCTGGCCGATGCGTTCCGAAGTCGACGTTCGGCCGTTGATGTTTGCCTTGCGTGAAAAGGGCGCGCGGCTTTGCCTGCCGGCCATTCTCGACAAGACCACCATCGTCTTTCGCGAACTGGTGCGCGGCGCGCCGATGGTCGAGATGGGTTTCGGCACGGTCGGCCCTCACGAGGAAGCCGAGGTGCTCGACCCCTCTGTGATGCTGGTGCCGCTCGCCGCTTTCGATGCGCGCGGCCATCGCATCGGCTATGGTGCCGGCTATTACGACCGCGCCATCGCCAAGCTGATCGACAAGGGACAGCCGCCGCGGCTGGTCGGCATCGCCTTCGACTGCCAGGAGGTGGCAATGGTGCCGGATGAGGAACATGACGTCGTCATTCCGGAAATACTGACCGAGAGCGGGTTGCGCCGCTTCGCGCCAAAATTGTAGATAAGTACAAGGGACGCATGATCTTCACTGGCGTCATGCAGCTTTCGCTGACCTTCGGTGCGGGATCATATGAGACTTCTCTTCCTCGGTGACATGGTTGGAAAGACAGGACGGACGGCGGTGTGGGAACAACTGCCCGGCCTGATCTCCGACTTCAAACTCGATTTCGTCATCGTCAATGGCGAGAACGCCGCGGGCGGCTTCGGCATCACCGAAGATATCTTTCGCGAGACGATCGCCGCTGGTGCTGATGTCGTCACCACCGGCAACCATGTCTGGGACCAACGCGACGCGCTCGCCTTCGCGCCGCGCGAAGAGCGCTTCCTGCGTCCCTCCAACTTTCCCAAGGGCACGCCCGGGCGCGGCTCCGGTGTCTATATCGCCAGGAGCGGCGCGCGCGTGCTGGTCGCCAACATCATGGGCCGGGTGTTCATGCATCCCGAGCTCGACGATCCGTTCCAGGCCGGCGAACGCGAGCTTGCCGCCTGTCCGCTCGGCGAGCAGGCGGATGCCGTGATTATCGACTTCCACGCCGAGGCGACCTCGGAAAAGATGTGCTTCGCGCATTTCGTCGACGGCCGCGCCAGCCTCGTCGTCGGCACCCACACCCACCAGCCGACCGGCGATCACCAGGTCCTCAACGGCGGCACCGGTTATATGTCCGACGCCGGCATGTGCGGGGACTACGATTCCTCGCTCGGCATGGACAAGGAGGAGCCGCTCAACCGGTTCCTGTCGAAGGTGCCGAAAGGCCGCTTCGAGGCGGCGACCGGACCGGCGACCTTGTGCGGCGTTGGCGTCGATATTTCCGACCGCACAGGGCTGACCGAGCGGATCGCGCCGTTTCGTCGCGGGCCACGGCTGGAAGAAACCGCACCGTCCTTCTGGTCCTGACATTGATATAGGCACGCTTAGTACCTAACTGCCGGCGACACTGCTCTAGATCGTTAAAAGAGGGGACGACCTCCATGCAGCTCATCGAATTCCTGGCGCCGCATTTCCAATTCGTGTCCGACCCGACCGCCTGGGTCGCGCTGCTGACGCTGATTGTGCTCGAGGTCGTGCTCGGCATCGACAACCTGATCTTCATCTCGATCCTGACCAACAAGCTGCCGGAAGCACAACGGGCCCGTGCCCGCCGGCTCGGCATCTCGGCGGCGCTGATCATGCGGCTGGTGCTGCTGGCCACCATTTCGATCATCGTCCAGCTGACCACGCCGGTGTTCACGGCCTTCGGCCACGGTTTTTCCTGGCGCGACCTGATCCTGATTGCCGGCGGCCTGTTCCTGGTCTGGAAGGCGACCAAGGAGATCCATCACACGGTCGATCCCGACGACCACAAGGATACGATGATGGGCGAGACGCTGCAGATCAGCCTTGCCGGCGCGATCTTCCAGATCCTGCTGCTCGACCTGGTCTTCTCGATCGATTCGATCATCACCGCCGTCGGCATGACCGACGAGATCGCCATCATGTACATCGCCGTGATCGTGGCGGTGAGCGTGATGATGCTGGCGGCCGGGCCGCTGGCCAACTTCATCGCCAAGAACCCGAGCATTGTCATGCTGGCGCTGGGCTTCCTTCTGATGATCGGCATGACACTGATCGCAGACGGCATGGGCTACCATGTGCCCAAGGGCTACATCTATGCGGCGATGGGCTTTTCGGCATTGGTCGAGGGACTCAACATGCTGGCGCGGCGACGTAGGAAGGCGAAATCGGGTGGCGGGCACTGAGCTTGGGCTTGGGCGCATGCCGCGTTTGGATTGACTTTTACGGATTTGTACATACAATACTGTAGTCGATGGTGCTACTTTGCAGTTTGAATGGGATCCTGAAAAAACGAGGCGCAATCTTGCCAAGCACGGCATCGCCTTTGATCTTGCACGAAAGGTGTTCGATGATCCGCTCCATCTCATCGTGCCTGACCGGTTTGAAGATGGTGAGCAACGATGGCACGCGATCGGGATGATTGAGGCTGTCGCGGTATTGCTGGTTGTGCATACCTACCCCGGTCGCGAAGATGAAGAACGGGTTCGGATCGTTGGTGCTCGGAAAGCGACAACGCATGAAAGGAAGCGCTATGAACAGGAAGGACCTTAGCCAGGATCTGCGCAATCAACTTGCCAAGCTGGCCGATTTGCCCGACAGCGAGATTGATACCTCGGACATTCCAGAAGCTCCGGCCGAGAACTGGATTCATGCTCGCCGTGGACATCTTTACCGACCACTCAAGCAGCCGGTCACCATTAGGCTCGATGCCGATGTGCTATCCTGGTTTAAGGAACATGTCGGAGGCGGTGGCTATCAAACCGAAATCAATCGCGTACTTCGCCATCATGTGACCGAACAGGAAAAGCGGCGAGGTTGATCCGATTTAGTTAGCCGGCACGCCCTTCGGGTGGCGGTCGCCGATCAGGCCGAGCGTCAGGCCCTGCTCAAGCCAGACCTTGGCGCCGGCCAGCACGAGCGTGAAGCCGCCGGTTGAGCCGATGGCTTCTTTTACCTGCTCGTCGCCATTGCCGGCAAAGCCGAAGTTGCGAACCTCGAGAAAGGTCGTACCGCCTGGCATTTCGGTGAAGCTCCAGACCACGGTGGTTGGCGGATCGCTCCATTGCATGACGATCTTTTCATTCGCGACGATCTCGCTGACGTCGATGGTCGTCGAGACACCGTACATGCGCCACTCCCAGAGGACTTGCTTGCCGCTGTCCAGCCGGCCGCTGCCATGGGTGAACCAGAATTTCGTGGTTGTGGCCGGATCGACGATGGCCTCGAATACATCGGCGACAGGCCGCCGGATCAGCATGCCGGCCGCGGCGGTTGGCTTTTCGCGGATGTCCATCGGATGCTCCTTTCGAGGCTTGGCGTTCACCAGGCGTCCGGTTCGCGCAGCATGTGGATGATGTTGGCGGGGTTGGTGATCCAGCCGCCGCGGAAGCCCTCGCCCAGTGGCTCGATGGCATCGCAACGCACAACGCCAGCCTTGGCTAAATGATCCGCAGCCATGGGGAAATCCTTGGTGAACAGCTCCAGCCACACTTCGGCGTGGCTCATCATCGGCGCCTTATCGATCCACAGGCGGTTGGGGCCAAGCTCGAAGCCGATGGCCGGTGCCTTGTCTGTAAAGGGCTTCAGGCCGACGACGTCGCGGTAGAAGGCGATCGTCGCCTCATACTGGTGCGGCGGCACCTTCATGGCGATGTTGATGCCGCCGGTGATTGTCGCGGTCATTGCTGGCTCCCTTGTCGTGTTCAGCTGTTGTTGGTCGCCCTTGCCCAGGCTGGTTATGCGAGATTGACCTGCCAGGAGACCCCGAACCTGTCGTTGAGCCATGCGAAACGGAAGCTGAAGCCGTAATTGTCGGGCGGCATCAGAAATCCACCGTCCTTGGCCAGTGTCTCGACAATCCGGTCCAGTTCGTCCTCGGCGGAACAGTCCACATACAGCGAGACCGACGGCGTGAAGGTGAAAGCGTGGTTGACGGGGGTATTGAAGATCATGACTTCCAGGCCGGCGATCGACACGCGCGCAAGCTTGACCGTGCCGTCCGGGCCGTCTTCGCCGGGGCCGTAGCGTGTGACGTCAAGGACGCTGCTGCCGGGAATGGTCTCGCAATAGAGGGTCATTGCCTCTTCGGCCTTGCCCTCGAACATCAGGAATGGCGTTACTTTCTTCATCGTTGACCTCCGTCTTGCTCCCTGGCGCTCAGATATGGGGGCCGCTCAGATATTGGTCTCGTTGGCGGGTTCGCCCTTCATCTCGCTGCGGTAGTAGCCGTCGCGCAAATTGATGCCGTACTCGACATAGGCCTTCATGCAGGCCAGCATCTGCGACCAGCCCTCGCAATTGAGGTAGGACTTCTTCAGGCCGACCGCGCCTTCCTGCCAACCGCTCTCGGCGATGGTGACGAAGGTGCCGCCATCGTCCAGCGGCTCGAAATTCATCTCGATGCGGGTCTTGTAGGCGGGTTTGCCGTCGTCGGTGGCATCCCAGCGCAGCACGATGCGGCTGTCCTTGACCACTTCGTCGACCTCGACCGGCACCTTGCCCCACCAGACGACGCTGGCGCCAGCTTTCCGCGGGGCGCTGGCGCCGCCGATCGTGGTGAAATAGCCGCTCAGTTTCTTCGGATTGACGACCGCGTCGAAGACGTCGGCGACCGGCTTGCCGATGCGTCCGGAAACGCTGAATCCAAGTGACATATCCACAACTCCTTCCCTTGATCGGCCCAACAATATGTTATAGAAACATAACATGTCAAGCCGATCGCAAGACGACAATGTTTTCAAGGCGCTGGCGCATCCGCGCCGGCGTGAAATACTGGATCAGCTGAAGGACACGCCGAAGACGACCGGCATGCTGTGCGAGGCCTTTCCCGACATCGATCGCTGCACCGTCATGCTGCATCTCAACGTATTGGAGGAGGCCGACCTGATCGTTGCGCGGCGCGACGGCCGCGAGCGCTGGAACCATCTCAACGCGCTGCCGATCAAGCAGATCCATGATCGCTGGATCAGCCAGTATGCCGGTCATGCGCTCAGCATCATCGACCGGCTGAAGTCGGATCTCGAGGCGTGAGCGGTCGCAGCATGCCATGCAGTGCCATGTCTTGCGCGGTGCGGCTGGACGAATTGAGCCGATTTATCTATAAGCCGGCCATTCCGACAGAGAACGCCGTGCTTCCACGAGTTGCACCTGGGACGCTCTGAAATTTTGAATTCGGGCATTGCGGCAGACGAGGTCAGATCACTTCGCTTCGGGATGCTCTAGCCGAGAAGACGACAGGGGTGCCATGGCTGGCCATTCACAGTTCAAGAACATCATGCACCGCAAGGGCCGCCAGGATGCGGTGCGGTCGAAAATGTTTTCCAAGCTGGCGCGCGAAATCACCGTCGCCGCCAAGAGCGGGACGCCCGATCCATCGATGAATCCGCGCCTGCGGCTGGCTATCCAGAACGCCAAGGCGGTGTCGATGCCGAAGGACAACATCCAGCGTGCCGTCAACAAGGCCTCGATGGGCGATGCCGAGAGCTACGAAGCCGTGCGTTATGAGGGCTATGGCCCAGGCGGCGTCGCCGTCATCGTCGAAGCGCTGACCGACAACCGCAACCGTTCGGCCTCGAATGTGCGCGCCGCCTTCACCAAGGCCGGTGGGGCAATGGGCGAAACCGGCTCGGTGTCGTTCATGTGGGACCGTGCCGGCGAAATCTATTATCCGGCATCGGCCGGCAGCGCCGACAAGATCATGGATGCGGCGATCGAAGCCGGTGCCGATGACGTTGAAACCGACGAGGAAGGCCACACGATCTATTGTGGCTTCGAGAATGTCGGCGAAGTGTCGAAGGCGCTGGAAGCCTCGCTCGGCGAGGCGGAATCGGTGAAGCTGATCTGGAAGCCGCAAAACAATGTTCCGGTCGACGAGGACCGGGCACAGTCGCTGATGAAGCTGGTTGCCACGCTCGAGGACGACGACGACGTGCAGAGCGTCTACGCCAACTTTGAAGTCGACGACGAGACCATGGCCAAGCTCAGCGCGGCATAGGACTGCAAGGTGGTGGCCAACGGCGCTACAGGCGGGGTAGCATGGCCTCGCTGCTTGAGACTTCCGCCAAAGGTGTAGCGCAGTCGGTTGTCGGCGAGGGGGAAGATGACTGACGAAGGCGTTGAACTTGCAGTGACCTGGCCTCGTCCAGGCGGCCTTTGGCGACGGCTTTTCGCTTCGCTTATCGACTACCTTGTCATCTTCGTCGCTCTTTATGCGTTGGTTGCGGCCTTGTTTCTGATGACCGACGGCGGAGTGAAAGGCAGCTTCTGGCTGAACTGGAAAACCTGCCAGTCCGCCAGTCTGAAAGGAACAGGCGATCCTGTCCTTTCCCGCTACGATTGGCAGGTTTGTGCAACATCCTTCTTCGGTCTTCCGGTGGCCAGATGGGCAGCCGGCACGAGCACGGACGCTCAATCGAAGGCAGTATCAACCCTTTCGATAGACCTTGATTCAAACGGAAATTTTCGAACTGCGGCACTGGATCTAGGCTTTCTCCAAGTGCTGGTCCTTGCGACCTATCTTCTTGTGATGGAAGGGGCCTTCAGTCGGTCGCTTGGCAAGGGGGTCCTGGCCCTCTTCGTCCATGACGAGCTGGATTGGCATAGGGAAGGCCTCGCTTTGCAAAAAACCGTTTGTCGGCAGTTGGTAAAATTCCTGGGCTATCTACCCGCCACGCTGGTCGGAGCTTTCTTTGCTTTCCAGACCTGGAAAACCGCTCCGGCGCCCATGCTGAACTATTCCCGACTGGAAATCGTAATCGCCTTTACCGCGTCTGCCCTAGCTATTCTCTGGCCATGTTGGATCGCGCTGACCGTCGCACTCGGCAACGAGCCAATACATGACCGGGTTGCCGGCACGACCGTGCGCGTTCTGGAGGTGGACCAATGAACGCGTCAGGGAAGCATTGCGTCGTCATCACCTACTGCACGCAGTGCCAGTGGCTGTTGCGCGCCGGCTGGATGGCTCAGGAACTGCTGTCGACCTTTGGCACGGACCTTGGTGAAGTGACGCTGGTGCCCGGCACTGGGGGCATCTTCACCATCAGCTGCAATGACGTGCTGGTCTGGGACCGCAAGCGCGACGGCGGTTTTCCGGACGCGGCCAAACTGAAGCAGCTGGTCCGCGATGTCATCGACCCGGATCGCGACCTCGGTCATTCCGATCGGAAGACAAAGGCGTAGAGGCCGCCGGCGCTGCCGTCACTTGCGTGGCCACGCACCGAAGGCGGCGCCAATCGCAATACCCACGGCAACGCCCATCGGAAGGTCATCCAGAGCGGTGCCGATCGCGGCACCGACACCAACTCCGATTGCCATGCCGAAGGCCATATTTGCGTATTGATCCTTCATCGGTCGCTCCATCGTCGTCAACGCGTGGCGAACCAGAAGGATGCCAGCGCGGCCATGCCGCTGATGGCGCGGACATGGTTCCACATTACCCATTCATTGAGGTAGCGTGGCCACAGGGCTGCGCCATTGCTGCTGGCTGGATCGACGGCGGCGAGCGCATCGTTGAGCGGGACGTTGAAGATCATCGTCACCACCACGATGCCGATGAGATAGAGCAGGCTGCCGGCAATCAGCCAGAGCGAACCCGGCTGGCTCCAGCCAATCACCGCACCGATGGCGACAACGATGCAGACGAGCGCCGTGCCGAACAGCGCTGTCATGAACAGCGGGGTTACAGCTGTGACATTGATCGAATTCATCGCGGCAATGCCGCTTGCGGCCGGCATGCGGGCGAGGCCCGGCATGACGAAGCTGGAGAAAGCAAAGAAGACGCCGCCGACGACGCCTGAGCCGAGTGCGGCAATGAAGATGAGGGTGGGAAGAAGTTTCGCGATCATGTCATTTGCTCCATATGCCCGTTGTGTTTTCCTTCGCGTCAAAACATGAATAATCCTCACATTTGCAAAACGTGATAAACCCTCGTATTTTGCGAGTCAAGCGATTTTGCTGGCATTGGAGTCAGTCATGGAAGACACGGCCGCGCCGGTCTCCCCGCGGGAGCAGGTTGCTTCACCGCGCCGCGCGCCGAGCCAGCAGCGCAGCCGCGAGCGGGTCGAGCGCATGCTGGCGGCTGCCTCGGCGCTGATCGCCGAGCAAGGCAGCGATGCCATGCGCATGGGGGAGGTGGCGGAACGGGCAGGGGTGTCGATCGGGTCGCTCTACCAGTTCTTTCCGGACAAGCGGGCGATCATCTGGGCGCTGGCCGAGCGCTACACCGCCGAAAGCCAGTCCTGCATTTCGGCAGCACTGGCTAGTGTCAGCGACGCCGAAGGCCTGCAGTCCGCGTTTTCAGAGTTAGTCGACATCTATTACCGGCTGTTCCTGGCCGAACCGGTGATGCGCGACATCTGGTCGGGCACGCAGGCCGACAAGGCGCTGCGCCAACTCGAACTCGCCGACAGCCGCGCCAACGCCGAATTCCTCACCGCGGTGCTGAAACGGCTGCGGCCGGCGGTCGATCCGGCGACACTGGACACCACGGCGTTTCTGGTCTGGCAGATGGGCGAGGCCGCCATGCGGCTGGCGATCTCCGTCGAGCGCCAGGAGGGCGACAGGCTGGTCGCCGCCTACAAGCGCATGGCGCTAAGGGAATTGCTGGCCGAGTAGCGCCGCGCCGCAACAAAAAACCCGCCACGGAGGCGGGTTTTGATCTGCGATAGGTCGTTTGGCCTAAATGCCGAAACCTTCGAAACGCTTCTTGAACTTCGACAGGCGGCCGCCGCGGTCGAGCAGGGTCTGCTGGCCGCCGGTCCAGGCCGGGTGGGTGGTCGGGTCGATATCGAGGTTCATCGTATCGCCTTCCTTGCCCCAGGTCGAACGGGTCGTGTATTCGGTGCCATCGGTCATGACGACCTTGATGGTGTGGTAGTCGGGATGAATAGCGCTCTTCATGGCTCGGTTCCTGGCTTGCCGGCGCTGCCGACGGGCATAAGCCTGCGTCGATGCGCCTCTTTTTAAAACTCGAAGCCGCAGCTATTGAGGAGCCACGGCTTCTAAAACGGTCGGCGAGCCTATACATCAGCCGGAATTGAATCACAAGGCCGCGGCAAGCGCATATTGAGGCGCAGACCCCAAGGGCGGCTGGAGGAAACATCGGGATGGCGCAAATCACCAGCGCAGACGAGCGCCGGCGTTCGCTCAAGCCGCTCCGGCGCCTGTTCCCGTACATCACGCACTATCGCACACTGGTCGTCGGCGCCATCATCTCGCTGGTCATCGCGGCGGCAACCACGCTGGCGCTGCCGCTGGCGGTGCGACGCATGATCGATCATGGTTTTTCGTCGTCCAGCACTACCTTCATTGCCGAATATTTCGCCGCCCTGGTGGCGATGGCCGCCCTGCTGGCGGCGGCATCCGCCGGCCGCTACTATTTCGTCATCACGCTGGGCGAGCGCGTCGTCGCCGACATCCGGCGCGATGTCTTTGCCCATGTGACGACGCTGTCGCCTGCCTTCTTCGACACCGCCCAGTCCGGCGAGATCGTGTCGCGGCTTGCCGCCGACACGACGCAGGTCAAGTCGGCGGTCGGAGCGACGGCCTCGGTGGCGCTGCGCAATGTCATCCTTGGTCTCGGCGCGGTGGGGATGATGGTCATCACCAGCCCGAAGCTATCAGGCCTCGTCATTGCCGCCATTCCTGTCATCGTGCTGCCGCTGGTCGCTTTCGGCCGTTCGGTGCGGCGCAAATCACGCCAGGCGCAAGATACGCTTGCCGATGCCACCGCCTATGCCAGCGAGCAGATCGGCGCGGTGCGCACACTGCAGGCCTTCACCAATGAGAAGCTGGTCACCGGGCACTTCTCGGCTGCCGTGGAAGCCGCTTTCGAGGCGGCACGCTCCTCGATCTTCGCGCGCTCCTTCCTTACCTTCTTCGCCATTTTCACCATCTTCTCGTCCGTCGTGGCGGTGCTGTGGTTTGGCTCGCGCGACGTGCTCGAAGGCTCGATATCGCCGGGTACGCTCGGTCAGTTCCTGCTCTATTCGGTGTTCGCCGCCGGCGCGCTGGGCGCGTTGTCGGAAGTCTGGGGCGAGCTTGCGCAAGCGGCGGGTGCTGCCGAACGGCTGACCGAGATCCTGGCCGAGAAGCCGGCGATCCAGGCTCCCGCCGCTCCGAAGCCGCTGCCGGCCGTCGCCAAGGGCGCGATCGCCTTCGACAATGTCTCCTTCTCCTACCCGGCAAGGCCGGACCGTGCCGCCGTGCATGGCTTGAGCTTTCAGGTCATGCCGGGCGAGACGGTGGCGATCGTCGGGCCGTCAGGGGCCGGCAAGAGCACCGTGTTTTCACTGATCCTGCGCTTCTACGATCCCGAAACAGGCAAGATCCTGATCGACGGCGTCGACGTGCGCGAGGCCGATCCCGTTTCGGTCCGCCAGCGCATCGCGATCGTGCCGCAGGACGTCACCATCTTCGCGGCAAGCGCGCGTGAAAATATCGGTTTCGGCCGGCCGGGAGCCAGCAAGGCCGAGATCGAGACGGCGGCGAAGGATGCGCTTGCCGACGAATTCATCCTCAAGCTCAAGAACGGGTATGACAGCCAGGTCGGCGAGCGCGGCGTGACGCTGTCAGGCGGCCAGCGCCAGCGGGTGGCGATCGCCCGTGCCATCCTGCGCGACGCGCCGATCCTGCTGCTCGACGAGGCCACCTCGGCACTCGACGCCGAAAGCGAGACGCTGGTGCAGACGGCGTTGGAACGGCTGATGCAGGGCCGCACCACGATCGTCATCGCCCACCGCCTGGCAACGGTGCTGAAGGCCGACAGGATCCTGGTCATGGATGGCGGCTCGATCGTCGAGGAAGGCACGCATCAAAGCCTTGTCGCCAAGGGCGGCATCTATGCGCGGCTGGCCAAGCTGCAGTTCGAAACCGGCGCCACTGCTTTCAGGGGCGCGGCGGAGTAGTCAGAACCAACTACGTTCCTGATGTGCCGCTCTACGCGGTTCCGTAGCGCTGCTTCAGATGGTTCACGAAATAGGTAGCGTTGAGCTTTTCGCCGGTGGCGCGTTCGAGCAGATCCGGCGTCGACCAGCGTGATCCCTGCGACCAGATTTTTTTGCGGCGCCACTCGTTGATCGCCTCGAAATTGCCTTTGGCGAGATCGTCATCGGCGGCAGGATGATCCCGCGTCAGCGCCGCCCATTGCTGCGCCGCCATCATCGCGCCCAGCGTATAGGAGGGGAAATAGCCGAAGGCGGCCCCTGGCCAATGCACGTCCTGCATCGGCCCGTCGGCCGGATTGTCGATGGTGGAAAGACCGAGGTAATCGCGCATCTTGGCGTCCCAGGCTTCGGGCAGGTCGGCGACCTCCAGCCGGCCCGCGACGAGCTCCTGCTCCAGTTCGTAGCGCAGGATGACATGCAGGGGGTAGGTCACCTCGTCGGCATCGACACGGATCAGGCCGCGCTCGACGCGATGCACATGCGGCAGGATATCGTCGAGCGACCAGGCCTCACCGAGATGCTTTTCAACCACCGGCAGCGCCCAGTTCCAGAAGGCCGGGTTGCGGCCGAGCTGTTTTTCGACGAACAGGCTCTGGCTTTCATGCACGGCCATGCCGCGCGCCTTGCCGAGCGGCCAGTGCGACCATGCCTTGGGCAGGTTCTGTTCGTAGAGCGCATGGCCGGTCTCGTGAAGCACGCCCATCAGCGCCGACAGGAAGTCGGACGTCTTGTAGCGGGTGGTGATGCGCACGTCGCTCGGCACGCCGCCGCAGAAAGGATGGTGCGACACCGACAGCGACCCGTGTGTCAGGTCGAAGCCGACCGCCGCCATCATGGCAAGGCCGAGCTCGCGCTGCCGGTCGATCGCATAGGTGCCTGAGAGCGGCTTCAGCGGGCGCTTGCGCAGCCGCGCGTCCTGGACCGCCAGCGCCTCCGGCACGAAGCTTTTCAGGAAAGCCTTCAGGTCGGTGAAGACTGGCGTGATGTCGGCGGTGCGGTTGCCGGGGTCGTATTGCTCCATCAGCGCGTCATAGGGGGCTAGGTCGAGCACATCGGCACGCAGCGCCGCCTCCTCGCGCACCAGCGCCACGACGCCCTCCAGCGCCGGCTGGAAGCCTGCCCAGTCGTTCTTGCCGCGCAGGCCGCGCCACAGCTGCTCGCAACGCATGCGCGCGGTCGTCTGGCGTTCGACGAATTCGACCGGCAGGCAGGTCAGGTTGGTATATTGGCGCCGCAGTTCCGAGACCGCGGTGCGCTGCTCTTCACCCAACGCTTCCTGCTCTGCCGCGGCGATCCAGTCTGCTATCTCCGGCGCCGTTGCCCTGGTGTGATACATGCCGGCCAGTGCCGACATCGCCTCGGCACGCTTCTCGCCGCCGCCGACGGCCATGTGGGTGGCCTCGTCGGCACCGAGGATGGCCAGCGCATGCTCGAGTGCTTCGAGCTTGTGGCCGAGATTATCGAGTTTCTGAAAGGACATGGCGGCTTCCGTGATTGGGGACGGCGCGAAAAGATACCAACGCAAAGGCGTTGGCAACCCTCAGACGCCGTCCAGCAGATGCACCTTGCGCAGGCGAGGCCGCGCATGAAATGCTGCCGGCAACACATCAAGGGGGGAAAAAATGATCGGCAACATCCTGGTCGGGCTGGTGGCCTTGATCCATGCCTACATCGTCTATCTGGAGATGGTGCTGTGGGACACGCCGCGCGGACACAAGGCTTTCAACCTGACCCGGGAATTCGCCAGTGCCTCGAAAGTGCTCGCCGCCAATCAGGGACTCTACAACGGGTTCCTCGCCGCCGGGCTCATCTGGGGGTTATACCTTGGTGCGGCCGGTTTCCAGGTCAAAGTCTTCTTTCTGGCTTGCGTGGCCATTGCCGGCCTCTATGGCGCGGCAACGGTCGGGCGCAAGATCCTGTTCATCCAGACCGTGCCGGCGGCGGCTGCCCTGATCGCGGTGTGGCTCGGCTGGTAAAAAGGACGCCCGCGGGAGGCCCCCGAAGGCGTCAGGCGGTCCCTTCCTCTTGGACCGTTTCAGCCGTCCTCTTGGACCGTTTAGCCGTTCGGGTAATTGCCGCCGTCGGCGCCGTCGCCTATCAAAAAACCACTGCCGGTATCGACCATCAACCGCCGGTCGATATTGTCGAGACGACGCAACAGGTCATGGTATTGCGCGGCCGGTATCCTGCCATGATAGGACGCGGCGACTTTCTCGGCCGTTTGACCGATGTAGGCCGTGCGCATTTCCAGGCGTTCCGCCACGGCTGGGGTGATGTTGTTGGCCTGTCTCGCGTCCACGATGCCCTGATGCACGCCCTGCACCTGTTGGATGAGCGCCTCGACACGCGGGCCAGTCATGTCGGTCGGATCGGTCGCGTCGAGAGCGCCTTTGTGATGGCCCGCGGCATAGGCGCCGGCAAGCGGAACGGCGATGAGGAACGCCGTGAGTGTCGCAGTTCTAAGCGAGGTCTTGAAAGAGCGCATCACGCGTCTCCTCTTGTAGAGGAAAGCGGCGGTTGTCCGCCCGCCTTCCGGCCTTGGGCCGTCCGGTTCCGTCGCGTCGCGATGAGCGGGGATTCATCGCCGGCGGTTCTCGGCCCAGGCGGCAAGCTAGGACCGCCCCGCGACAATGTGTAATTAAAAAAAGATAATCTTTTCAGGCCTTGCCGGCCTCGATATGCGCCCTAGAGTTGAGCCGACGAACAAGTTCGCGTGAGTTCGCGTGATGATGGATCAACGTTCGGTGAGCTTCAGTTCAATACGGCGGTTCTTGTTGCGCGCCTCTTCGGTGTCGGCGGGATCGAGCGGCTGGAACTCACCGAAACCGGCGGCGACGAGCCGGTTGGCAGGCACGCCGTTTTCGATCAGGAATTTCACCACCGAGGTCGAACGGGCCGTCGACAGTTCCCAATTGTCGCGGTAGCGGCCGGCGCCGGAGAGCGGCTTGTTGTCGGTGTGGCCGTCGACGCGCAGCACCCAGTTGATCTCGGGCGGGATTTCCTTCTGCAACTCGATGATGGCGTCGGCGAGCTTCTTCATCTCGACCTTGCCGGCATCGTTGATCACCTCGGAGCCGGTCGGGAACAGCACTTCCGACTGGAAGACGAAGCGGTCGCCGACGATGCGGATGTTCTCGCGGTCGGCGAGGATTTCGCGCAAGCGGCCGAAAAAGTCGGAGCGGTAGCGGTTCAACTCCTGCACGCGCTGTGCCAGTGCGACGTTGAGGCGACGGCCGAGGTCGGCGATCTTGGTGTTTGAATCGCGGTCGCGGATTTCGGAGACGTTGAGCGCATCCTCGAGCGCGCCGATCTGCTTGCGCAGTGCCGCGATCTGCTGGTTGAGGATCTCGACCTGGCTCAGTGCCTGCTGGCTGATCTGGCGCTGGCTGTCGAGTTCGCCGCCGAGCGCCGCGGCGCGCTGGTTGGCGGCGTCGCCGGCGCCCGCACCTTGCGCCAGCAATTGCTGGAGCCGGCTCCTTTCCGCTTCCGCCGCCGACAGCGATGCCTGCAGATTGGCCAGCGAGTCATCCTTGTCCTGCGCCGTCGAGCGCTCCAGCGCCAGCAGCTGCGTCAGTTCGTTGATCTGGGAGTTGAGGCGCGAGAGTGCCGTATCCTTGCCGGAGATTTCGCGTCCCAGCAGGAACTGCGCCAGCACGAAGACCGTGAGCAGGAACATAATCGCCAAAAGCAGCGTCGACAGCGCGTCGACGAAGCCCGGCCAGTAGTCGATGCGGCGATCGGTGCGCCGGCCCCTGGCGAGTGCCACTTCAGTGCACCCCGGGCTTCTTCAAGGCATCGGCGATCTTTTCCAGCGTGTTGCGCATCGCCTTCTGCTCGTCGGACTGGGCCTCGACCCAGTCGCGCATGATCTGCTGTTCCGAGCGCATGTTCTTGACCAGGCCGGAAATGCCGTCGGCGAGATTGGCCATGGCGGTGGCGACGCGCGGGTTGGAGCCGCCGCCATTCTCCTGCATGCTGCGCAGCCGTTCGGACAGCACCCGGATCTCGTCGGAGGATTCGGTCTTGGCTGGGTCGGCGACTACGATGTCCGACGACAGGTCGGTCACCGAGGACAGCCAGTTTTCCAGTTCGGTGTAGAAGCGCGTCTGGGCGCGGCCGGCCTGCAGGTCGAGGAAGCCGAGCACCAGCGAGCCGGAGAGGCCGAACAGCGAGGACGAGAAGGCCGTGCCCATGCCGGCCAGCGGCGCGGAAAGCCCCTGCTTCAGGGAATCGAGCACCGCGGCGGCGTCACCGGTGCCGGGATCGAGCGATTCGATGGTCTCGCGGATCGAGCCGATGGTGTTCAACAGGCCCCAGAAGGTGCCGAGCAGGCCGAGGAACACCAGCAGGCCGACGAGATAGCGCGAGGTGTCGCGGCTTTCGTCGAGGCGGGTGGCGATGGAATCGAGCATGGTGCGCATCGAACTGGTCGAGAAGGCCATCGCCGAGGAACGGCCGATCATCGCCTTCATCGGCGCCAGCAGCACCGGTTCTGTCGTCTCAGAGCCGGCACGGAAGGAGTTGACCCAGCGCACCTCGCGAAACAGTCGCCCGACCTGGGCGAAGGCCAAAAGGATGCCGACCACCAGCACGCCGACGATCAGGCCATTGAGGCCGGGATTGCTGCCAAAGGCGGTCGAGATTTGTCGGGTCAGAATGGCGGCGATGAAGGCGACGATGACCAGGAAGATCACCATGGTCAGCAAAAAGACCTGCGGGCTCGATAGTTTATGCGGGTCGTAGATCAGGACATCAGAACGTCTGCCCATGCCGAAGGATCTGAGAAAAGCCATCCGTGCCCCGTTTCCGATGCCGCCGCCGATCACGTAAACCGCGACTCTAAACGGAATTGTGACCAAATTGAATGGCGCTTGGCAATATTGCCGCGTCGATAGTGTCAGAGGCGATTGATGACCAGACAGTCAACCATGGCGGCCAGATGCAGGCCGGCGCCGGTGACGACGAAACCGTGCCACAGCGCGTTGTGGAAGCGCAGCCCCTTCCAGGCGAAGAAGATGACGCCGCAGGAATAGACGATGCCGCCGGCGACGATCAGCGCTATCGATGTCGTCGGCAGTGTCTGGACAAGCGGCTTGACCAGGATGATGCCGCTCCAGCCGATGGCGAGATAGAAGCCGATCGCCAGCCGGTCGAAACGGCCGGGAAAGAACACCTTGATGGCAATGCCCAGCACTGCCGCGGTCCAGACCAGCACGATCATCCAGCGCGCCAGCGGCGAGCCTTCGAGCTGCGCCAGGAAAGGCGTGTAGGTCGCGGCGATCAGCAGATAGATCGCGGCGTGGTCGAAACGCCGCAACACCCATTTTGCCGGCGACGACACCGGCCACAGATTGTAGGTCATCGACACCGAGAGCACGGTGAGCAGCGAAACCACGTAGAAGGCGGCGGCGATGTATTCGCCCGGTCCGACACGGAACGCCGCCAGCGCCAGCAGTGCCGAACCGGCCGATATCGCCAGCACGATGCCGACCGCGTGGACGATACCGTCTGCGATCATCTCGGCACGCGAATAGTGCCAGCGTCCGATGAACGGGATATCGGGGTAAGGTTCGTTGTCTCTCACTAAGCCGGGTTCCTGCACCGCGCCCTCCAATTTGGGCGCATGCCGGGCAGTATTTCAAGCTTCCATTGCGGTTTTGCGACTGCGGCGCATCCGCGCGGCGTGGCTGTCAGCGGGAGGAGAGCGGCTTCTTCACGACCTTCAGCAAAGCGCGCTGGATGACCTCGTTGCCGGCGACGACCGAACCGTTATCGAGCATGTCCTGGCCGCCGTCCATGTCGGAGACGAAGCCGCCTGCCTCGCGGATCAAAAGCAGCCCGGCGGCGATGTCCCAGGCCGACAGGCCGGTTTCCCAGAAGCCATCCATGCGGCCGGCGGCGACATAGGCGAGATCGAGCGAGGCGGAGCCGAGGCGGCGGACGCCGGAAACCTCGGCCATGACGTTGCGCAGTTCGACGAGGAAATTGCCATGGTGGCCGCGGCCGAGATGCGGCATGCCGCAGCCGATCACGGTGTCGACCAGCTTGATGCGGCCAGCGACGCGCAAGCGGCGGTCGTTCATGAAGGCGCCGCCGCCGCGTTCGCAGGTGTAGAGTTCGTCCATCGCCGGATTGTAGATGACGCCGGCGACGATCTGGCCCTGGCGCTCCAGCGCGATCGAAACGGCAAAGAGCGGAATGCCGTGCAGGAAATTGGTGGTGCCGTCGAGCGGGTCAACGATCCAGCGATGCTGGCCGTCGTCGCCTTCGACCACGCCGCGCTCTTCCATCAGGAAGGAATAGCCGGGCCGAGCCTTGGACAGTTCGGCAAAGACGATGTCCTCTGCCTTGCGGTCGGCCTGGCTGACATAGTCGCCGGGGCCTTTCATCGAGACCTGCAGGTTCTGCACCTCGCCGAAGTCGCGCGACAGCGAGCGGCCGGCCTTCATTGCGGCCTGGACCATGACGTTGAGAAGGGCTGAGCGTGCCATAGTGCTTTTTCCCGGTGCTGCGCTTTAAACTCCGCCTCGATGCATGTCGGTGACCCAGAACCGAGGCCACTTTGGGGCGACATGCGTCAGTCGGCGCGGCGCACGTAAGTGATTTCGTTGGTGTCGACGATGATGCGCTCGCCGGCGCCGATGAAGGGCGGCACCAGGACGCGGATGCCGTTCTCCAGGATCGCCGGCTTGTAGGACGATGCCGCCGTCTGACCCTTCACCACCGGGTCGGCCTCGGTGATGGTCAGCGTCACATAGTCGGGCAGCGAAATGCCGATCGGCCGCTCTTCGTAGAGCTGGACCGTCACCATCATGCCGTCCTGCAGGAAGGCGGCGCGATCGCCGACGAAGTCCTTGTTCAATTCGAGCTGCTCGTAGCTCTGGGTGTCCATGAACACCAGTGCGTCTTCCTGCGCGTAGAGGAAGGAAAAATCCTTCAGGTTGAGCCGGATCTGTTCGACGGTCTCGGCCGAGCGGAAGCGCTCGTTGAGTTTGGTGCCGTTGATGAGGTTCTTCAGTTCGACCTGATTGTAGGCGCCGCCCTTGCCGGGCTTGACGGTGTTGGTCCTGACCGCCACCCAAAGGCCGCCATCATGCTCGATGACATAGCCGGGACGGATTTCGTTGCCATTGATCTTGGCCATGATGAGATGATCCGGAATGATGCCAACGGCCACGCCGTCGGTATGGGATGTTCGCTGGGAAAGCGATTTCGGGCTCCCAAGACCACAAATCGCCAGAAGAGGCAAGGGAGCGGGCAGGTCGGTGCCAGGCGAGGGGAGCCGAGGTTACACTTGCAATGACCGCGAGAACCGCCGTCAAGGCAGCCGGTTGGCCTTCTGCAGCGCCTGCTTGGTCTGGTCGTCGTCCAGCCCCTGCAGGAAGTCGTCCATCTGTGGGTCGATGAGGCCGGCACGACGGGCGACGACGTACCAGGCGCCGGCAAGCACAAGGTCCGGATCGGTGCCGATGCCTTGCATATAGAGCTTGGCCAGGCGGTTCTGGGCGGCGACATTGCCGCCTTCCGCCGCCTGCTTCATCCAGCCGAAGGCGGATTTCAGGTCGCGCGCACCGCCGCGGCCTTCGATCATCCAGGCGGCGAGATCGATCTGCGCGGTGTCGTAGTTCTGCCTGGCTGCCTGCGCCAGCAGGCGCCTTGCCTGGGCGTCGTCGCGTGGCTTGCCGCCGACGCCATTGGCGTAGATCTGCGACATCGCATATTGCGCGTCCGCGAGGCCGGTCGCGGCGGCGCGCTCATAGTAGGAGACCGCCTTGGCCATGCCGGCATCGCCGGGGTCCTGCTGGACCAGCATCTGCGCGAAATTGAATTGCGCCAGCCGGTTGCCGGCTTCGGCGGCGGCCTGCATCAGGGCGTAGGCTTCTTTTCCATCCTTTTTGACATAGCGGCCGTCGAGCAGCATCAGCGCATACTGGAACTGCGATTCCGGCACACCCTGTTCGGCGGCCAGCGCGTACCATTTCGCCGCCTGCGCCGAATTGACCGGTACACCGAGCCCCCGCGACAGGATCTCGGCCACCAAGGTCTGCGCCGCCGGATCGCCGTTTTGCGCCCGGACCAATGCCAAATTGTAAGCTGTCTTGTAGAGACCGCGCTGGAAGGCGCCATAGGCCGCGTCGGCGGGTTTTGCGCCGAAGCGGTCGGGATTGACCGTGTCGGCCGACGGCAGCGGCGCCGGTTCTGCCGTGGTGGCGGGCTGCGGCAGCGGCTTGTCGATCGGCTTGTCGGTGTGCACGCCGATTTCCGGCTTGGGCTGCGGCAGCGGGATGGTCTCCGCGGCCGCTGCCTGGACCATCAGCATCGCAAGCAGGGCCTGGAGGGGAAGCCTCGCCGAGGGCACGTCAGTCCTCGAAGCGTGGCGCGGTTTCGTCGAGCAGCGCGTTGGCGCTGGCGACCGCTGTCCTAGGATCGGTGCCGTCGGCGAACACGGCGCTCGACAGCGCCACGAATTCGGCACCGGTGGCGCCCACGGCTTCGACCGAGGCGATGTCGGATCCGGCCATGACGATGCACGGGATTTGGATCATATCCGCCCACCATGCGCCGAGCGACAGGTTGCGCGGGTGCGGTTCGGGCTTGTTGTCGTAGCCGAAGCGGCCGAAGAAGATGTAGTCTGGCCGCGTCTCGCCAAGCTCGAGCGCGTCGTCACGCGTCTTGGCGCCTCCGGTGCCGACCATCATCTTTGCCTGGAAATGCTCGATCGTCTCGGCGAGCTCGGCCTTGGAGACCTCGACATGGATGCCGTCGGCCTGGACGCGGCCGGCTATGCGGGTGTCGCCGGCGATGATGACAGCAACGCCGGCGGCTTGCGCTGCTGGCACGATCTGTTCGGCGAAAGCCTGGAAGGAGGCTTCATCCATGCCGTTCTCGGGCAGGATCAGCGAAGCGACATCGCCGCCATCGAATGCCGCGGCGATTCGGGCAGCCGGCACGCCGGACGGCGCGATCAGCACGATGCGACAGCGATTGGGGGGCGTTGCTTCATTCATGGTTCTTCGGGTCCCGCGTCTCGCCTATGCCGGGCGAAGATGGTTGGATTGCGGCATAGAGCAAAGTGCCCGCTTTGAACAGGCGGGCAGCCGGGATCGCGATGTTTGACCCGCCGGGCAGCCGGCGGGGCGCTTCATTTGATCGGGTGCGGGCTCGCCACGGGCGGTTTGCCCTTCCACAGCGTCCAGCCGAGATTCATGCCGGCGGCGGCGATCAGGATGGCGGTGGCGCCGACGACCTGACTCAGATGCAGCCGATGGCCGAAGGCGACGACATCGACCAGTATGGCGACGACGGGATAGATGAAGGACAGCGATCCCTGCAGATGCGTCGGCAGCTTCTGGATGGCGCCGTACATCAGTATGTACATCAGGCCGGTATGGACGATGCCGAGCGTCGCCAGCATGGTCCAGCTCCAGGCATCGGCCGGAAGCTCTGCAAGATTGGCGAAAGGCGCCAGCATGACGACGCCGACGCAGACCTGGATCAGCGCGATCAGGTGCGGTGGCGTGCCCTTGAGCTTCTTGGTGACGATGGCGGCAACGGCCCAAAAGAAAGCCGCGCCCAATGCCATGACGATGCCGGTAAAATAGTCCGTGCCAACATCACCGGCGTCGGGGGCCGACTGCACGATCAGCACCATGCCGGCGAAGGCGATGGCCAGCCAGGTCAGCTTGGTCAGGGTCAGCCGTTCGGCGAAGAAAAGCGCACCGAAGCCGACCAGCATGAAGGGCTGCGTGTTGTAGACAGCGGTGGCGATCGAGATCGACGCGCGCGAGAATGCGCTGAACAGCAGCAGCCAGTTGACGACGATTGCGACACCGCCGAGCGCGGCGATGCCGATGATGCGCAGCGACAGCTTGTTGCGCAGCAATCCCAGCCCGGCGCAGATGATGAGCAGCGTCATCGCGCCGAAAGCGCAACGCCAGAACACCACATCCATGATCGGCTGGCCGGACAGGACGACGAACCATCCGATCGTTCCCAGGATGGCCATTGCGGCGGACATTTCGACCGTGCCGCGTACTGTCTCGTTCACAACAAACCTCCGTATCGGTTGAGCCGCAATAATCTCATGCTGCCGCGAAGCTTTCCATCTGATTGGAAAGGGTGTATGGCCTGTTGGCCTAATTATATTAGGAGAAACTCCAAATTATCGGGGAAAGAAAAAAGATGCTGGACGATCTCGACCGAAATCTCCTTGAAATCCTGGTCAAGGATGCGCGAACCTCGCTGAAGGAGCTGGCCGCCCAGGTCGGACTGTCGTCGCCAAGCGTTTCGGAGCGGCTGCGACGGCTCGAGGAGCGCGGCGTCATCCGCGCATTCACCGTCGAGATCGATCCGCTGGCGCTCGGCTATACCTTGCAGGCGATCGTGCGCATCCGGCCTTTGCCGGGCAAGCTGCACATCGTCCAGAAGCTGATCGAGGACATCCCCGAATTCGGCGAATGCGACAAGGTGACGGGCGATGACTGTTTCGTCGCCCGGCTGTTCGTGCGTTCGATCGGCGATCTCGACGGGATTCTCGACCGTATCGCAGACAAGGCCGAGACAAGCACCGCCATCATCAAGGCGCAGCCGATCCGGCGGCGTCCACCGCCGCTCGATGCAGCTTCACCGCGCGACAGGGCAAAGGTCTTGCAGGCATCCTGATCGAGTTGGTGGAAAGCCGGTGGCCGGTTGGTTAGTGTGCCGGCCCAAACGAGGCCGGAACCATGGCGCAGAACATATACGACCGTGAGGATTTCTTCGCAGGCTACAGCCAGCTCGGCCGTTCGGTCGAAGGGCTGGAGGGTGCCGCCGAGTGGGCGGCACTGCGCGCCATGCTGCCCGATGTCGGCGGCTTGAGGGTCGTCGATCTCGGCTGCGGCTTCGGCTGGTTCTGCCGCTGGGCCCGCGAGCATGGGGCGGCGCAGGTGCTTGGCCTGGATCTGTCGGAGAAGATGCTTGCCCGGGCAAGGGCCGCCGGCCCGGATGCGGGCATAGACTATGAGACGGCCGATCTCGATCGGCTCAGCCTGCCGGAAGCCAGCTTCGATCTCGTCTACAGCTCGCTCGCCTTGCACTATGTCGAGGATGTGTCGCATCTGTTCGGGACCGTGCATCAGGCCCTGGCGCCTGGCGGGCATTTCGTTTTTTCGACGGAACATCCGATCTTCATGGCACCCACCAATCCCGGCTGGGCGATCGATGCCGAGGGCCGCAAGACATGGCCTGTCGACCAGTATCTAGTGGAAGGACCGCGCAGCACCAACTGGCTGGCCAAGGGTGTCGTGAAACATCACCGCACGATCGGCACCACTCTCAACGCTCTGATCCGGTCCGGCTTCACAATCGGCGATGTCGAGGAGTTCCGCCCGACCGATGCGCAGATCGCGGCCAAACCCGAACTGGCCGAGGAACTAGAGCGGCCGATGTTCCTGCTGGTCTCGGCCCGTCGATAGGCACAGGCCGCCGTCAGCCAACGGATGGGGCGGCCATGCCGATATTTGCTGTCGCTCCGCTCGGGATTCTGGGCTATTCAAGCGTCGATACGCTTCCCTCCAGACCAGTCCCCTCCCATGTCCGGCCTGCTTCTCGATCCGTGGTTCTATGCGGCTGCCCTTCCGGCGGTCATTCTGGTCGGCCTGTCCAAGGGCGGGTTCGGCGGCGCTGTGGGCTTCGTCGGTGTGCCGCTGATGGCGCTGACCATGCCGCCGGTGCAGGCGGCCGCCATCCTGCTGCCGATCCTGTGCCTGATGGACATCGTATCGGTGTGGACATGGTGGGGTGTCTATGACCGCAGGATGCTGGTCGACATGATGCCGGGCGCCGTCATCGGCATTGGTCTCGGCTGGCTGACGGCGGCATTCGTCACCGAAGAGGCGGTGCGGCTGATCGTCGGCGCCGTCGCCATCATCTTCGTCCTGCGCTGGCTCTATCTGCAGTTCCGCCATGGCGCCGATCACGCGGCGGCGCCCAACCGCGTGGCCGCCGCCGTCTGGGGCACGGTCGCGGGTTTCACCAGCTTCGTCGCCCATGTCGGCGGGCCGCCCTTCCAGGTCTATGCCTTGCCAATCCGGCTCGATCCGAAGGTTCTGTCGGGCACCGCCGCGATCTTCTTTGCCGCCACCAATGCGCTGAAGCTCGTGCCCTATTTCGCGCTCGGCCAGTTCGACACCGCCAACCTGACGGCGTCGGCGGTGCTGATGCCGCTGGCGCCGCTGTCGACCATCGCCGGGGCGTGGCTGGTGCGACGGATGCGCCCGGAAACCTTCTATCCCTTCACCTACGCAACCGTCGCGGTCGTGGCGCTGAAGCTGCTTTGGGACGGCATCGCTGGCTTGATGTAGAAAGGCGGCCGCGCAGCCGCCCTGTTTATCCGGGGGTCACGCGGCGCTCGGCACGAGGCGACGGTTGCCGCCAAAGGCCAGTGTGGCGCCGGCCACGACGACCAGCACCATGCCGGCGAGGATGCCGATATCATGCGCGGTCGGCTTGAGCACCATGTCGGCGATGATCACCAGCATCACCGCATAGTCGAAGCGTGCCGCGCTCATCATGCGCTGACCGATGGCAAGAACAGCCGGTGTGACGCCCTCCTTGGCGATCATTGCGCCCATGCGCTCGCCGGTCGGCTTGAAGATGAACATGCCGATCGAAAAGGTCGTGGCGTAGCCGGCCAGGCCGATGAGGATCCATAGGTCGGAGAAGCCGACCCAGAACCAGCACATGATGAGGCCGAAAATCAGCGTCAGCATCGACATCGGCGCGAAAAACCTGCCGCCCAGCTGACCGCTGGCGCGCATTGCCTGCAGTTTTTCCTCGATGTTGCCCGCCCGCTCGGCAAGCATGCCCAGCAGGAACAGCACGAAGCCGCCTCCGACCCACAGAATGGCGGTAGTGACGTGGAGGAATTTGACGATCGAGTACCAGTCCATAGGTTGCTCCTGCAGTGTCCGGTCAGGTTTGCGGCAGCGCTGATTTGCGCCGGCCGTCAGAGGAGCGGGCGTTTTGCGTGGTGCCTGTTTCGGTACGATGTCGCGAAAAATTCGGCTCTGTTTCAGCCTGCCCTCAACTTACGAAGTCGCCGAGATTGTGAATGCACTATCTGATTTTCTGCTAATATACGGATGTCGGGAGGGGTTGGCGCGACATCGTCCGGATACGTTACCGATGCTAGTGCGCCAATGCCGGGAGCCCGGTGGCGACAACAATCGCCTGACGATCAACCCATTCCCGCAAACGGGAAAAGGCAATTCGGGGGACCATTATGCAAGGGATAGCACGGAATTTCTTCACGCTGGCCATCATCTATTCGCTGTGCGGCATGGCGCTCGGCCTGTACATGGCGATCAGTCAGGATCACGGACAGATGCCGACCCACGCCCACACGATGGTGGCCGGATGGCTGATGTCGGCGGTCTTCGCCTTCTTCTACCATTTGTTTCCGGCAATCGGGCAGAAGACGCTCGCTACCGTTCATTTCTGGCTGACCGCAATCAGCGGTATCGGCCTGCTGATCGGCCTCTATTTCCTGCTTGCCGGCAATGCCGCGATCGAACCGCTGGTGGCGGCCTCCTCGATGGGCTTCTACGCGGCCATGCTGTTGTTTGCCTTCATCGCCTTGCCCGCCGTCTGGAGGACAGCCTGAGCTAGCCTGACGTAGGAGATGCTGTGCTGTTACGGCACAGTATGGCGGCGTTCGGTCAAAAAACATCCGCGCCGTTAAGGCTTCATTAAGCTTTACAGGTGTTTACTATGTTCATCCAGTGATCTGGATTCTTACCGAGTGGTTGGAGCCACTTTGTTTGACGCCTCCCTGTTAAACTCCTGAGAGCCGCCTTATCCGCGGCTCTTTTTTTGTCTTCATTTCCCTTTTTGTCCGCATCTCGGCGGGGGCCGCCCAATGGCGGCTCGCCGTTAACCTTCTGTTAAACATGTGCTTGCCTTCGCCAGTGACGAAGCGCATTTTCAAGCTTCAGTCAGATAGGGTTCCGGGTGTATCGGCAGGGAGCCGAATCGGCCGGTTGCAAGTGCAGGGGCGTATCAATGAACGAGCCTTCGAAGGGCAGTGCGAAAACCGTCAAGCTGGCGGAGCGCCGGGTTTTCTCGCAATCCTTCAAGCCGCTTTACCAGGAAGGCATGGGCCTGGTCGAACAGGCCGCCGAATATCTCGACGGCAAGGGCCGGGCCGAGGCAAAGAAACTGTCGCGGCTGGGCGCCACGCTCTATGCGGCCGAATCGATGCGGCTGACCACCAGGCTGATGCAGGTTGCGTCCTGGCTGCTTTTGCAGCGCGCCGCCAATTCCGGCGAGATGACCCGCGACCAGGTCGCGTCGGAAAAGTCCAAGGTGCGCCTCGACACCGCTTCCGCCCATGACGAAGCCACCGGCTGGGCCGAGCTGCCCGAGGATTTCCTCGACCTCGTCACCCGCTCGCTGCGCCTGCAAGCACTGGTGCGCCGCATGGACGACGAGATCTATGGCTCGGGCGCCTTGGTCGACATGCAACCGATGGCGCGCCGCCTCAATCCGGTTTCCGACCAGATCAGCCTGCTCAACACGGCTTTCGCTCGGGGTTAGACCTCGGTCTGTCTTTCTGTTTCCGGTTTGTTCACATTTCGCTGGCATCGCTGTGGGCCGGAGGTAAAGTCGGCAAATGGCGGAAGCGATTCGCATCATCGGTATCGATCCGGGGCTTCGGCGCACCGGCTGGGGCATCGTCGAAAGCCTCGGCAATTCGCTGCGCTTTATTGCTTCAGGCACTGTGAAGTCCGACGACAAGGCGGCGCTGGCAACGCGGCTGTGCCAGCTGCATGACGGGCTGGCGGATATCCTGCACAGCGCGATGCCGCACGAGGCGGCGGTCGAACAGACCTTCGTCAACAAGGACGCCGTGGCGACGCTGAAGCTCGGCCAGGCACGTGGCATCGCCATGCTGGTGCCGGCGCGTGCCGGTCTCGTCGTTGCCGAATATGCGCCCAACGCCGTCAAGAAGGCGGTGATCGGCGTTGGTCATGGCGACAAGAAGCAGATCCACATGATGGTGAAGGTGCTGTTGCCAAAAGCCGTCTTCGACACCGAACATGCCGCCGACGCGCTGGCCATCGCCATCTGCCACGCGCATCATCGGCAAAGCGTGGCCTACAGGATGGCGCTGGCCGGCCAGCTATGTTCTTGACTTGTTCACGTTGCAGGGATAAGTAATACCGCAGAGGTATTACCATGCGCGTGACCACCAAGGGGCAAGTTACAATCCCCAAGCCGATAAGGGACCGTCTGGGCATCGCCCCGGGCTCCGAGGTGGAGTTTGTGGCCACCGACGAGGGCGTTCGGCTGGTTGCCGTCAAGGAGAACCTCTCCCAGGAAGAGAAATTGCGCAGGTTCAGCGATGTCCTCGACCGGATGGAGGGGACGTTGGATCTGGGAGGCATGACCACCGATCAGTACATGGAGTGGTTGAGGGGGCCGCGTGAAGATCTCGACGTTGATTGACACAAATGTCCTGATCGACGTCTGGGGACCGGCCGGACCGCTGACAACATGGTCGGCGTCGGCGATTGCTTCCTGCCGCCGTGATGGAGCCTTGGTGGTCAACACCATCATTTGGTCCGAACTCGCGCCACTGATAGCGACGGAAACGGCGCTTCGAAAAGCAGTCGACATGCTTGAGATGGATCGCGAACTTGTACCTTGGGACGCGGCATTCCTTGCCGGCGTCACGCATTCCCGCTATCGCCGGGCCGGTGGCATCAGGGAAAGAACCTTGCCCGATTTCTTTATCGGCGCTCACGCGACCGTCGCTGGACATCGTCTTTTGACCCGCGACGCCGCGCGTTACCGCAGTTACTTCCCGGAGCTCGACATCATCTCTCCTGAGACGCACCCATGAGAGCCCATCTTCCATGAAAGGTCTGGCATGATCGGCAAGCTCAAGGGCACGCTCGACGAGGTCGACGAGGACCATTGTCTCGTCGATATCCATGGCGTCGGCTATGTCGCCTATTGCTCGGCGCGCACGCTGGCCGCGCTGCCTTCGCCCGGCGAAGCGGTGGTGCTGTTCATCGAGACCTATGTGCGCGAGGACATGCTGCGCCTCTACGGCTTCCAGTCGCAGCTCGAGCGCGAGTGGTTCCGGTTGCTGATGAACAATGTGCCGGGCGTCGGCGCCAAGGTGGCGCTGGCCATCCTGTCGACGCTGGCGCCGGCGGATCTCGCCAACGCCATTGCGCTGCGCGACATCGCCATGGTTTCGCGCGCGCCCGGCGTCGGCAAGAAAGTGGCCGAGCGCATCGTCACCGAGTTGAAGAACAAGGCGCCGGCCTATGCCGGAACCGCCTCGGGCACCATGGGCCTGAAACAGGAGCTCGGCGACGGCGTGGCATCCGTGCCGATAACCGACGCGGTCTCGGCGCTGGTCAATCTCGGCTATTCACGCGACACCGCCGCCAATGCGGTGGCGGCGGCGCTGAAGACAGCGGGCGAGGATGCCGATGCGCCGAAGCTGATCCGTTTCGGGCTGAAGGAACTGGCGCGGTGATATGGTTGTTGGAAAAGAAAATTCCAACTATCATATGATTGGTAGGAAATTTCTTAGAAAGTAAGAAAATGGGTGCTTACGCCAGTCTGACCTCGAAGGGTCAGCTTACAATTCCAAAAGATGTCCGGGATGCGCTGTCACTCAAAACGGGTGACATGATCGCCTGGACGGTCATGGATGGCTACCTGATTGGAACGCCGCGCAATCTCGACTTTGCGGACCTCGCCGGATTTCTGGGCGATCCGCCCGGCGGTCCGGCCTCACTGGAGGAAATCGACCTCGCGGTGCGGGATGCAGTTGGTAGGCATGTTGTCGGAGACGGATCGCAAGGCGGACGAGAGGGCGACGAGTGACGTCGATCGGCATTGATACGAACGTTCTGCTTCGAATGGTGCTGAACGACGATGCAGAGCAACGGGCGAAAGCCCTCGCATTCGGCGAAGGCCTCAGCGACGATGCTCCCGGCTTCGTCAGCTTGATCGTGCTGGTGGAATTCAGCTGGTCGTTGATTTCGCGCTACAGACTACCGAAAGAGCAGATGCAGGCGGCAATCCAGAGACTGTTGAAGGTCAAGACACTGTTGTTCGAAGATTTCGATGCCATCGTGGTTGCGCTCGAAAGATCGAATTTGCCGCAGGTGGATTTTGCCGATGCGCTGATCGCCGAGCACAATCGAAATCTGGGTTGCTCGCATACAGTTACGTTCGATCAGCGGGCCGCCGAATCTATTGCCAGTATGGAACTGCTCGCATGAGCCTGTCGCCCCGCCTGATTGCGCCGGAAAAACGCGGCGAGGATGCCGAGCAGACCTTGCGACCGCAGACGCTCGACGATTTTGTCGGCCAGGCGGCGGTGCGGGCCAATCTCAAAGTGTTCATCGAGGCCGCCAAGGGCCGCAACGAGGCGCTCGACCATGTCCTGTTCGTCGGACCGCCGGGCCTCGGCAAGACGACGCTGGCGCAGATCATGGCGCGCGAACTCGGCGTCAATTTCCGCTCGACCTCCGGCCCGGTCATCGCCAAGGCCGGCGATCTTGCAGCCCTGCTGACCAATCTCGAAGAAGGCGACGTGCTGTTCATCGACGAGATCCACCGGCTGAGCCCTGCGGTGGAGGAGATCCTCTATCCGGCGATGGAGGATTTCCAGCTCGACCTGATCATCGGCGAAGGTCCGGCGGCGCGCTCGGTCAAGATCGACCTCGCCCGCTTCACCCTGGTCGCCGCCACCACCCGGCTTGGACTGCTCACCAACCCGCTGCGCGATCGTTTCGGCATTCCGGTGCGACTCAATTTCTACACGGTCGAGGAGCTGGAGCAGATCGTGCGGCGTGGCGCCCGCATCCTGCAAATGCCGCTCGGCGACGACGGCGCGCTGGAGATCGCGCGGCGTGCGCGCGGCACACCGCGCATCGCCGGCCGGCTCTTACGCCGTGTGCGCGATTTCGCCTCGGTGGCCGGCGACGGCCATGTCGACCGCAAGATCGCCGACGAGGCGCTCACTCGGCTGGAGGTCGATGCGCTCGGCCTCGACGCGCTCGACCGGCGGTACCTCAGCATGATCGCGCGCAATTTCGGCGGCGGGCCGGTCGGCATCGAGACGATCGCCGCCGGCCTATCCGAGCCGCGCGACGCCATCGAAGACATCATCGAGCCCTACCTGATCCAGCAGGGCTTCATCCAGCGCACGCCGCGCGGCCGCATGCTGACGGCCAATGCCTGGCGCCATCTCGGCCTCGACGCGCCGAAGGATCTGGCGCAGCAGCAGATCAACCTGTTCCAGGAAGAGTAATTTTCCAGCGCGCCGCCCGTGAGCGATCAACGCAGCCCGCGGACCACGTCCATTACATCCGGCTCGGCCTTGTCGCCGTTGAAGGCGTCGACGATGCCGAAGGCGCCGCCATAGCTCCACACCGACCATGAGAAGCCATGTGCTTCGGCACGCCCGATCATGTCCCTGACATAGACGGCCCGGTACTCGGCGGGCATCACATAGGAATTGCCATATTCCTGGCGGATCATGCCGAACTCGCCCAGCGTGATGTCTTCCGGCTTGACGCGGTTGGCCTTCGCCCATGCCTCGACCTTTTTGAACGGCGCATCCATCAAGCCGAGCAGTTTGTCGGGGCTGTCCATGCTGGCGACCTGTTCGTCGAGATAGGCAAGCAGGCCGCTCTGCCGCGTCCATGGCGCCTCGGCCTTGATCCTGGCGCGGATGGTGTCGAGCGTCACGTCGAGCTGTGCCTTGGGCACCGCGCTCAGCGGATAGGGCAGGCCAGTCACATAGGGGATGAAGTCGCCGGCCCAGGTTGCGCCCTGATGGGTGAGCAGGAACGGATCGTAGGAATGGAAGGTCCAGATGACGTTGTCGTCCGGTATTGTTTTCGGGTCGATCTTTTCCAGCGAGTTCGCAGCGGAATAGCAGGCACCAGTCAGGATCAAGGTTAGCTTGGTGGCCGAGGATCGCGCTGCCGCGAACAGTTTGCGCTGGCGGTCCGGCCACAGGCTGGTGCCGTCGCTGTCGCAGTCGACGATCGGTTCGTTCATCGGCTCGAGAGCCACTTGTCTGGGATCTTCGCCGGCCAGCGTGCGGGCCATCTTGCGCACCATCTCGAGATAGGCGTCGAAGGTCCGCGGGTCTTCCATCACTTGCGCCATGCCGATCTTGCGGCTGCCGCCGGCCGGGATCAGGTGCATGTCGACGACGACTTTCAGTCCGGCGCGGTTGATCATGCGCACGGAGTCCAGCACGCTGGCATAGAGGTCGTCACGCAAGGCCACGGTCTGGTCGGACAGGAAAGGCGAAGGGTCGACCGGCATGCGCAGGAAATCGAGGCCGGCATCCTTCAGTGCCTTGAGATCGTTCTCCCCAAGGAATTTGCGCCACTCCGGATAGGGCAGGATGGCCTTGGCGTCGCCCCATTGGTCTTCGCCGGGCCATGTGACCCATTGGTCGAGATTGAGGCCGCGCTTCATCGAAAAGCTCGCCGCCTGGCTGGGCCACGCCAAGGCCGCGAGCACAAGCAGCGCCGCCATCAAGGTCTTGATCATCGCCGTCAACAGTGCCATCCGATGCTGTGCCACGCGGGAAACAGGTGCCTCGTCGGGGCTGAAAAAGGAAGCGCAATGGGCGATCATGGTGAATCGGCGACGCTGCTGGCTGGGCTTTCCGGTGCGCTGACGGCGTTCGGCCACCGGCTGATGGCGCGGGTCTATTATGCCGACACGGATTTCTCCGGCGTCGTCTACCATGCGCGCTATCTCGAATTCTTCGAACGCGGCCGCTCCGACTATCTCCGGCTGACCGGCGTGCACCACACCGAGCTTGCCGACGGCAAGCATGGCGAAAGAATAGTCTGGGTGGTGCGCCGCATGGAGATCGACTTTCGCGGCCCCGCCCGTATCGACGACATCCTGACGGTCGACACCCGCACCGAGGAGATTTCCGGCGCGCGCATCTTCATGGCGCAGCAGCTCAAGCGCGGCGACGAGGTGCTGGTCGAGGCCAAGGTCGAGGCGGCGATCATCGGCGAGAATGGCCGCCCAAGGCGTTTTCCCAAGGAATGGGTGGCGGCGTTCATGCCGAGGGTGCGCTGATATTCAGGTGATGCCGGCCTGCAAACAGCAGCTTCCTGCGCTTCCGGTGCTCGCGTACGAAAAGTACGCTCCGCTCCGGTTCTCGGAATCTACCGTTTTCGGCTCGGCCTGACCTGAATCTCAGCACACCCTAGGCGCAGCCATTGAATTGATGGCCTTGCCGCGGGGCGTGGCAATGCGCCGCGCCTTATATACTAACCCATCCTTAACCATAACGGTTCATGAAGAGATTGGTGAAGATTGGCGTTATCGAACGCCTTCCTTTCACCAATATTTGCCCCGAAAAGGCCGATAACGGCACAGTTTGGGGGTTGTTCCGGTAGCTTCATGCGAACCGACCACAAGGATGCCAGGGGCCAGCCGCCAGCTTCGCCCGGAAAATCTTAAGGACGTAACGATGGAAAATATCGCACTCGCCGACCCGGGCGCGCAATTGTCGGTTTGGTCGCTGTTCGTTTCGGCCAGTTGGGTGGTCAAGCTGGTCATGATCGGCCTGCTCTGCGCCTCGGTCTGGACCTGGGCGATCATCGTCGACAAGCTGGTTTCCTATGCCCGCATGCGGCTGGCGCTCAACCGGTTCGAACAGGTGTTCTGGTCGGGGCAGTCGCTGGAGGAGCTCTACCGCACGCTCGCCGACCGCAAGACCACCGGCATGGGCGCCATTTTCGTCGCCGCCATGCGCGAGTGGAAGAAGAGTTTCGAGAAGGGCGCCAAAACGCCGCTCGGCCTGCAGACCCGCATCGACAAGGCGATGGACCTGGCGCTGACCCGCGAGATGGAAAAGCTGGAAGGGCGCCTCGGTTTCCTCGCCACCACCGGCTCGGCGGCACCCTTCATCGGCCTGTTCGGCACCGTCATCGGCATCATGACCTCGTTCCAGGCGATCGCCGGCTCCAAGAACACCAGTCTCGCGGTGGTTGCGCCCGGCATTGCCGAAGCGTTGCTGGCGACGGCCATCGGCCTGCTCGCCGCCATTCCGGCCGTCATCGCCTACAACAAGCTGTCGTCCGACGCGAGCAAGATAGCCGTGCGCATGGAAGGGTTCTCCGACGAGTTCTCCGCCATACTCTCGCGCCAAATCGATGAAAAAGTGGCCCCCAAGGCCTGAGGAGTAGCAGATGGGTATGTCCATGGGCATGGGAGGACGCGGCGGACGCGGCCACAGGCGGCGCGGCCGTCACCATGCACTGATGTCCGAGATCAACGTCACGCCGATGGTCGACGTGATGCTGGTGCTGCTGATCATCTTCATGGTCGCCGCACCAATGCTGACGGTCGGCGTGCCGATCGACCTGCCGGATACGCAGGCCAAGGCGATGAATGCCGACACGCAGCCGATCACCGTCTCGATCAACGCCGCCGGCCAGATCTATCTCCAGGAAACCGAGATCCCGATCGAGGAGCTGGTAGCCAAGCTGCAGGCGATCTCGAAGACCGGCTATGAGGAGCGCATCTTCATCCGCGGCGACAAGTCCACCGACTATGGCACGGCGATGAAGGTGATGGCCCGCATTTCGGCCGCTGGCTACAAGAACATCGGGCTGGTTTCACTGCAGGAACAGGACCAATAGACGCGCGATGAAGACCGGCCTCACCACATCGGTGATCTTGCATACGGCGGCGCTGACCTTCGGCCTGTTCACGCTGACGGCGCCGGCCGCGCTTCCGTCGTCCGACGTCGAGTCGGTCGCGGTCGATATCGTGCCGATGGAAGCCATCGCGCAGACGTTGCAGGGCGACAAGAAGGCCGTGATGCATGAAAAGCCGGCACCCGTGCCGACGCAGCGCCCGGACATCGTTCCGGATGCGCAGAAGGTGGGCGAGAACAGCGTCGACACGGACAAGCCGATAACGCCGGAAGCCAAGCCCAAGCCCGTCGACATGACCTCGGCTCCGCCGCCCGCGCCGACCCCGATCGAAAAGCCGAAGCCCGAGGACGTGCCGAAGCCGCAGGAGAAGCCCAAGCCCACCCCGGCAACGGAAGTGGCGCCGGCGCCGACGCCCAAGGAAGAGGTCAAGCCCGAGCCGGTCAAGCAGCCCGACCCCAAGCCGACACCGGCCAAGCCGGCGCCAACCCCGCCGCCGCAGGACAAGACCGCTGCCATCGATCCAACGCCCGAGGTCAAACCCGACGCCGTCGCTGAAGCCATAGCGCAGGAGCCGCCCGCCGAGGCGACGCAGCTGCCCGACTCGGCGCCCGCGCCGGAAGCGCGGCCGAAGCCGCAGCCTGCGCAGGCCGAAAGCGCCAAGGCGCCGGAGCGGAAGAACGCCGACAAGCCGGTTAAGGAAGCCTCGTCGAAGCCGAAGTCCGATGACAAGCAGTTCAACGCCGACGAGATCTCCGCGCTCCTCGACAAGCAGAAACCATCCGGCGGCGGCGCCAAGCGCTCGACCCAGCAGGCGTCGCTTGGCGGCGACAAGGATCAGGGCCAGAAGCTTTCCAGGTCCGAAATGGGCGCCCTGGAAAGCCAGCTTGGTGGCTGCTGGACTCTTCCCGCGGGCCTTGAAGGTTCCGAGAACTTCGTCGTCGTGGTGCGGTTCAACCTGGATGCCTCCGGCAAGCTGGACGGACGCCCGGCGGTCGAAACGTCGAGCGGAAACCGCCAGTTCGACGAAAGTGCCGTTCGTGCGGTGCAAAAATGCGATGTCACCGGCCTGCAAGTTCCCGCCGGCAAGCAGGACATCTGGGCCGACGTCCGCGTCACCTTCGATCCAAGGGAGATGCTGGGCCTCTAAGGCGGCCCGCGTATCCGAAAATCAGTACGAGAAGCGAGAAGACATGAAATCAATCCTCAAGCCGCTCCTGATGGTCGCAGCAATGGCGATGGGCATGACCGCGGCAGGCACGTTGCCGGCGCTGGCGCTCGTCGAGCTCAACGTCAACAAGGGCAATGTCGAGCCGCTGCCGATCGCCATCACGGATTTCCAGGGCGGCGACGCGCTTGGGGCGCAGATTTCGCAGATCGTCACCGCCGATTTGAAGCGTTCGGGTCTGTTCGCTCCGATCGACAAAAGCGCCTTTATCGAGAAGATCACCAACCCCGATGCAGCACCGCGCTTCGACGACTGGAAGGTGATCAACGCGCAGGCGCTGGTCACCGGCAGCGTCAGCAAGGAAGCCGACGGCCGCATCCGCGCCCAGTACCGGTTGTGGGATACTTTTGCGGGCCAGCAGATGGCCGGCGAGCAGTTCTTCGCCAACGACGCCAATCAGCGCCGTGTCGCCCACATCATCGCCGACGCCATCTATGAGCGGCTGACCGGCGAAAAAGGCTATTTCGACACCCGCGTCGTCTTCATCGACGAATCCGGCGCCAAGAACGCGCGCAAGAAGCGCCTTGCCATCATGGACCAGGACGGCGCCAATGTGCGCTATCTCTCGGACGGCAGGTCGATCGTGCTGACGCCGCGTTTCTCGCCGAACCGGCAGGAAATCACCTACATGTCCTATGAAAGCGGTCAGCCGCGGGTCTACCTGCTGCAGATCGAAACGGGGCAGCGCGAACTGGTCGGCAATTTCCCCGGCATGACCTTTGCGCCGCGCTTTTCGCCCGACGGCCAGAAGGTGATCATGAGCCTGCTGCGCGACGACGGCAATTCCAACATCTTCGCTATGGATCTGCGCAGCCGCTCGACAACGAGGCTGACCAACTCGACCGCCATCGACACCTCGCCGTCCTATTCGCCCGATGGTAGCAAGGTGGTGTTCACCTCCGACCGTGGCGGCCGTGCGCAGATCTACGCGATGGGCGCCGACGGCTCGGGCCAGACCCGCATCTCCTTTGGCGACGGCGTCTATTCGACACCGGTCTGGTCGCCGCGCGGCGACCTGATTGCCTTCACCAAGCAGACCGGCGGCGAATTCCAGATCGGCGTCATGAAGACCGACGGCTCGGGAGAGCGCATCCTGTCCTCCGGCTTCCAGCAGGAGGGACCGACCTGGGCGCCGAACGGCCGCGTGCTGATGTTCTTCCGCGATTTCGCCGGTGGCCCCAAACTGGTTTCGGTCGATCTGACCGGACGCAACGAGCAATCGATCCCAACGGCGAATTTCGCTTCGGACCCGGCCTGGTCGCCGCTGCTCGAATAGGTTCGGCTGAATTGCCACACATGCTGAAAAGGGGCCGTTTCGGCCCCTTTTCCATGCCTTGGCCGCCTTTTGGCCGTATTTACGCCTAGGGTCCGCGTGAACTGTGGCTTCAGGCCGAAACGGCTGCGGACGGGCAGCTTAAACCAAAATTTAACCGTGTTTCTTGAATGCCGGTTAACCCAAACGTGGTTACTGGGTGATCAACGAAATCACTCAAAGTAGATCACTCGAAATACGAAGGAGAGGCGGCATGGGCCGTATCGCAGCACTTACCAGAAACCCGGTCATGATCGCGCTGGTGGCGATGCTCGCCATCGCAGGTTGCGCCTCGAAGAAGACGCCGAACAACGCGGCCGATCTTGGCCTCAACGGCGCCGGCGCGGCGACGCCCGGCTCGGCGCAGGACTTCACCGTCAACATCGGCGACCGTATCTTCTTCGACACCGACTCGACCTCGATCCGTGCCGACGCGCAGACGACGCTCTCGCGCCAGGCGCAGTGGCTGAACCAGTACAAGCAGTATGCCATCGTCGTCGAAGGTCATGCCGACGAACGCGGAACGCGCGAATACAATCTGGCGCTCGGCGCCCGCCGCGCCGCCGCCACCCGCGACTTCCTCGTTGCCAAGGGCGTTTCGGCCAGCCGTCTCAAGACCATTTCCTACGGCAAGGAACGTCCGGTCGCGGTGTGCGACGACATCTCCTGCTGGTCGCAGAATCGCCGCGCGGTCACCACGCTCAGCGGTGCTGGCTCCTGAGGCATCACGCAGCCGACCGGCGCGTCAAAGAACGCGCGGCCGTCTAGCGGTAAAAATGCAACATACCTGTGCGAAAGGCGGCCCTGGGGCCGCCTTTTTCATATCCGGATGCTCGAAACAAAATTTGGCCGAAGTCTCGGCTCCTGCTATGAGCCGAGGGCGCTTGGCTGGTCCCATTCTGATTGGAAGGCGCGAACAAGCTAACGAAATCACTGCGAGAGGCACATGCATTTGAGATCGGTTCTGAGCGGCACGCTTGCGCTGCTGCTCCTATCAGGCGTCACCGCCTTGGCTAGCGGCACCGGGGCGAGCGGCACAGGGCAATCAACCGACAGCGGCTTTACCTTCCATCTTCCCAGTATCGAATTGCCGGGCTTTTTTGGTCAAAAGAAGAAACCGGACCAGGTTCAGCTGGTGCAGTCCGATCCTGCCGCTGTCACCAGCCTGGAAGAGCAGCTGCGGCAGATGAACGGCAAGATCGAGGAACTCAATTTCCAGGTCCTGCAGATGCAGGAGCAGATTCGCAAGCAGCAGGAAGATAATGAATTCCGCTTCCAGCAGCTGGAAGGTGGCGGCACGCAAGGCGGGCAGCCGCCGGCGCAGAAGAAATCGGACGCCACCACCGGCACCGACAACGACGTGGCGGCGGCCCCGGCAATCCGGGCGCCGGCTGGAGCCGGCGCCGCGCCCGCCAACGATCAATCGGCAGGCGGCAAGACGGTCGAGGACGTCATCGTCGAATCTCCCGACGGCGACCCCGGCAAGGTTATTCCCGGTACGGGAGCGCCGGAAAAGAATTTCGGCACCATCACCGTCGACAAGAATGGCAATGTCATCGATGCTGGCGGCAACACACAATCGACCGCGCTGGCGCAGGACACCGCGCCAGTCGCCGGGGCGGCGCCCAAGGCCGGCAAGTCCGACACGGTAGTCGCGGCGTTGCCCGCCACCAACAACCCGGAGGAGCTTTACCGCAACTCATACCAGTTCATCCTCTCGGGCGACTACGGCACCGCCGAGCAGGGTTTTCGCGACCACATCGCCCGCTTCCCCAGGGATGCGAAGGCGGCGGACGCGCATTACTGGTTGGGCGAGTCATTGCTCGGCCAGCAGAAATACCGCGACGCGGCCGAGACGTTCCTTGCCGCCAGCAAGGACTACCCCAAGGCCAAGAAAGCTCCCGACATGTTGCTGAAGCTCGGCGTGTCGCTGGTCGGCCTCAAGCAGCACGACGTTGCCTGCGCCACTTTCAGCGAGGTCGGCAAGCGCTACCCCGATATTTCCAGCGCGCTCAAGGAACGCGTCAAGCAGGAGAAGGCTCTGGCTGCCTGCTGATCCTTGTCCTACATGTCGTTGTCCTGAAACCGGGATCACTTTTGGGCGACATGCATTATGCTCGACACCGAGCCGGACCTTTCGTCTAACCCTTTTTCGCATATCGATTTTACCAGCGGCGCTGTTGCGGCCGTGTCCGGCGGCAGCGACTCGACCGCCCTGCTCCTTCTTCTCAGACACCATCTCGACCGTACGGCGCCGGCAACCAAGCTGCTGGCGGTGACGATCGACCACGGTTTGCGGTCCGGTTCGGCTGCGGAAGCGCAAGCAGTGGCGAAGCTGTGCGCCAGACTCGGAATTTCACACCGCATCCTGACATGGTCGGGCCCCAAGCCATCGACCGGCCTGCCCGCCGCCGCTCGCGAGGCGCGCTACCGGCTGCTGTCCGAAGCGGCACAAGCCGAAGGCGTCGGCATGATCCTCACCGGCCATACCGCCGATGACCAGGCGGAGACGGTGCTGATGCGGCAAGCGCGCGCAGAAGGATTGGCGCGGGACGAGGGCCAAGGCCATGCCGAAATGGCAGGCCGGGGACTTGCCGGCATGGCGCCGGCCACCTTGTATGACTGGCGCGAGTGGATCGTTCGGCCACTTCTCGGGTTGCGGCGCGCGGCGCTGCGAGATGTCCTGCGGCGTGAGAATGTCGGCTGGGCCGACGACCCGACCAATGCCGACGAGGCTTTCGAGCGGCCGCGCATGCGGGCAGCCCTTGCCGACGGCAACGGTGCGCAGCGCATCGGCGATGCACTGGCGTTGGCCGCGCATGAGGGCCGCGCGCGCAGTCAACTCGGCCTCGCCGCCGCAAGTTTGATCGGCGATTTCGCGACCCGGCTGTCCTGCGGGCTCATTCGTCTTGATCCGCTTTTGCTGAACACAGGTGACGAGCGAGCGGCCGTCTATGCGTTGCGTATCCTGCTGGCCATGACCGGCGGAATTGCCTTCCTGCCGGATCAGGCCCGCAGCGAGGCTCTGTTCGGTCGGCTGAGGGCTGGATTTCTTTGCGCCACATTGTCGCGGACGGTTGTCGATTCCCGGCGCTCCGGCATCTTCCTGCGCCGCGAGGCGCGCGGCCTGCCCGCCGCCGCAACCGCCACCGGCAGCACCCTGTGGGATGGCCGCCGGCGCATCACATTGAGCGACAGCAGCAGCGCATTGTTGATTGCCCCGTTCGGCGCAGCAGCGGCGAAGCGGCTGGCGAAGGGCGATGGAAAAACCCCGCCGAGCCTGATGCGCGCCGCGCTCGCCGCCGAGCCGGCGTTGTGGCAGGCCGGTGAATGCCTCGATTTGTCGGGGGATAGCCGGGCGCCAATGGCGGTTGAAGTGCGGCCGGTCGTTGCGCCCTTTGCCCACTTCCTGCCGTCCTTCGACCTGGCGCCGGCGCGGGCCGTGGCCGGGCTGATTGGCGCGGCCCCGGTGCCGCCCTTGCCTTTCAGCGGCCACAGTGCCGGCTGATGGTTGCGCGAAAGCTTAACCCAGACGTGCTGTTCTGCTTGGCAAGGGGGGACGCTCTCCCTATGTTAGGCGCAAGTTTCCTCTCATGATGCGTGTCCGCCCTGCGGACGCCAACGGGACAATTGATGAATCCGAACTATCGCAACCTCGCGCTCTGGGCGATCATAGCGGTCCTGCTCATAGCCCTGTTCAATCTGTTCCAGACGCCGCAGACGCGAGGGGCCTCCAGCGATGTGCCTTATTCGCAGTTCCTGCAGGATGTCGCGGCGGGCCGGGTCAAGACGGTGACCATCGCGGGCGCCCGTATCAGCGGCACCTACACCGACAATGCCAGCGGCTTCCAGACCTATTCGCCCGGCGATCCTTCGCTGGTCTCGCGGCTGCAGGACAAGAACGTCACCATCAATGCGCGGCCTGAAACAGACGGTTCCAATTCGCTGTTCGGCTATCTGATCTCGTGGCTGCCGATGATCCTCATCCTCGGCGTCTGGATATTCTTCATGCGCCAGATGCAGTCCGGCTCCGGTCGCGCCATGGGCTTCGGCAAGTCGAAGGCCAAGCTGCTCACCGAAGCGCATGGCCGCGTCACCTTCCAGGACGTTGCCGGCGTCGACGAAGCCAAGGAAGATCTGGAAGAGATCGTCGAGTTCCTGCGCGATCCGCAGAAATTCCAGCGGCTCGGCGGCAAGATTCCGCGCGGCGTGCTGCTCGTCGGCCCTCCGGGAACCGGCAAGACGCTGCTTGCGCGCTCGGTTGCCGGCGAAGCCAATGTGCCGTTCTTCACCATTTCCGGTTCCGACTTCGTCGAGATGTTCGTCGGCGTCGGTGCAAGCCGCGTCCGCGACATGTTCGACCAGGCCAAGAAGAACGCGCCCTGCATCATCTTCATCGACGAAATCGACGCTGTCGGCCGTCATCGCGGCGCCGGCCTCGGCGGCGGCAATGACGAACGCGAGCAGACGCTGAACCAGCTGCTGGTCGAGATGGACGGTTTCGAATCCAACGAAAGCATCATCCTGATCGCTGCCACCAACCGGCCCGACGTGCTCGATCCGGCACTGCTGAGGCCAGGCCGCTTCGACCGCCAGGTCGTGGTGCCGAACCCTGACATCGTCGGCCGCGAGAAGATCCTCAAGGTGCATGTGCGCAACGTGCCGCTGGCGCCCAATGTCGATCTCAAGGTGATCGCGCGCGGTACGCCGGGCTTTTCCGGCGCCGACCTGATGAACCTTGTCAACGAATCCGCGCTGATGGCGGCACGGCGCAACAAGCGCCTCGTCACCATGGCCGAATTCGAGGACGCCAAGGACAAGATCATGATGGGCGCCGAGCGCCGCTCGTCGGCCATGACGCAGGCCGAGAAGGAGCTGACCGCCTACCACGAGGCAGGCCACGCCATTCTCGCGCTGAACGTGCCATCGGCCGATCCGCTGCACAAGGCCACGATCATCCCACGCGGTCGCGCGCTCGGCATGGTCATGCAGTTGCCCGAAGGCGACCGTTATTCGATGAGCTACAAATACATGATCTCGCGGCTCGCCATCATGATGGGCGGCCGTGTCGCCGAGGAGTTCAAGTTCGGCAAGGAAAACATCACCTCGGGTGCCTCTTCGGATATCGAGCAGGCGACCAAACTGGCGCGCGCCATGGTCACGCGCTGGGGCTTTTCCGACAAGCTCGGCCATGTCGCCTATGGCGACAACCAGGAAGAAGTGTTCCTCGGCCATTCGGTGGCACGCACGCAGAACGTCTCGGAAGAGACAGCGCAGATCATCGATGCCGAAGTACGCCGCCTGATCGACGAGGCCTACTCATCGGCGAAGTCCATCCTGACCAAGAAGAAGAAGGAATGGATCGCGCTGGCGCAGGGCCTGCTGGAATACGAGACGCTGTCCGGCGAGGAGATCAAGCAGTTGATCGCCGGCCACAAGCCGGCGCGCGACCTTGGCGACGACACGCCGCCGAGCCGTGGCTCTGCCGTGCCGAAGTCCGGCGGCCGGCGCAAGAAGGGGCCGGAGCCCGAAGGCGGCATGGAACCGCAGCCATCGAGCTGAGCTTGACCACTGATTTCATCGAACGCCGCGGCTTGCTCCGCGGCGTTTTTTGTTTTTGGCGTTGGGGAGGAGTTGTCCGCGACCTCGCATCTGCGACGATGACGATTGGCGAAAGCCTAGGTGATAGCCAATCTCCCCCCTTGCGGGGGAGATTGGCAACGTCGCCGCTGGCGTGCCCTCGAAGGCAACAAGAAGGCCCGCGAACCCTGCGGTTCGCAGGCCTTCTCTTCTTCAGATGTCTTGTCGCTCAGCTCTTCAGCTTGGCATTGCACAGGCTGTAATAACCGCCGCCCTTCTGGATCCAGCGAAGGCCGTTCAACGTGCCCGCGTCCTTGTTGCCATGGTAGCCCTGGAGACAGGTCTTCATGCGCGCCTTCGCGGGCTTTTCGGTCTTGAACTCGGCGGCCAGCGTGGTCGGGAATGTCACGCCCGCGGGCGCTACAGTGAAGGCGACCGCCGCGCTGGTTTCCTTTTTCGTCTGCGGCTCGGTTTTGACCGTATCCTCGCTGACACTGTCCGCTGCTGATGTCGCGCACTTCTCCTTGCGAAAAGCTGTCCAGTCCATGCCGTTCAGAGTGCCGCCTTCCTTGGCTGTTCGATAGGTCTCGCCGCATTCCTTCATCGTCAGTGCGCTTGCGGGGGCGACGCTCCAAGCGACAAATGCGGTCGCAGCCAATACCGCCAATTTCAAACTGTGCATAAGACCCTCCTGGTTGATAATAAGTTTGACCTCTTTTTGTATACGGTTTGTTCTTTATATGTTCAACAGAATCTTTTCGGACTACCGATGAGCTTGGCGGTGGGCAGTGTAGGCGAATTGATGATGCCAGCAGCCCGGCGACATGCAGATGCGAGCAAGGCAGTGTGCGTCTTCGCGCAACAAAAAAGGCCCGCGCATCTTGCGATGCGCGGGCCTTTGTTTGGAGACTATGGCTAAGCGATCATCTCTTCAGCTTGGCGTTGCACAGGCTGTAGAAGCCGCCGCCCTTCTGGATCCACTTCAGGCCGCCAAGCGCATTGGCGTCCTTCAAGGCATAATACTGGTCGAGGCAAGTGTGCATGCGGCCTTTACCGGGGGTCTCGCTGGAATATTTAGCCGAGATCGCGGACGGGAAAGTGACGCCCTTGGGTGCGGCCGTGGTCGGCTTTGCCGGCTCCTTGGTGTAGCTCGCCTCGTCGGCGGCCGGCACGGTGTCGTCATCCGAGGCACCGGTACCGCATTCGGCCTTGCGGAAGTCGTTCCACTTCATGCCTTTCAGCGTGTTGGCCGTCTTGGCAGCCTGATACTTGGTGCTGCATTCGGCCATGCTCAGGCCCTTGCCGTCGGCGGGAGCCGCGGCTGCCTTGGTGGCTGCCGGCTTGGCGGCGGCAGCGGCGGATGCACCGGCGGCGCATTCGGACTTGCGGAAGTCGTTCCACTTCATGCCGTTCAGCGTGCCGGCGGCCTTCGCCGCCTGGTATTTGGTGCTGCATTCCTTCGCCGTCAGGCCCTTGGCCGTGCTGTCGTCCGTCGCGGCGGCAGCCTTGGCCGGCTTCGTCTCGGCAGCCTTCGTGGTGTCAGTTGCTTTCTTGGTATCGGCCGGCTTGGCGTCGGTCGTCGCGGCGGCGTCGGTGCCGCACTGAGCCTTGCGGAACTGGTTCCAGGTCGCGCCGGCGAGTGTCCCCGCATCCTTGGCGGCGTTGTACTTCGTGCTGCACTCGGCCATCGTCAGTGCGTTGGCTGGCGCGGTCAGGAACAAGGTCGCGACGGCGAGGCCGGTCAAAGTGGCAAGTCGGTGGATGAGCATAGCGTTTCTCCGTTGCAGCAGCCCATGATACGTCCCTGCAAATCAATACCGCTCAACGGGCGGTTGCGCCAGATGCTAAGTGGCGTATATATCGCCGAAGACCGGTTTCTCCCGATAAGGTGATGAAATCGTTGTTTGTTGCCTGGTCCAAAGCAAGATTTTGCTGGTGCATCCGCGCTGAAAGGCTCGCATGACTTGTATATTGCAACATGGCAGTCTGGGCATGTCAGGTTGCGGCCACATGTGTGCAGTGCACAACAATGGTTTTCTAAGGATTGGTAACGTATAATCACACAATGTGATCATAGCGCCCTGGCCAATTGTGGCATGACGTGCCGGGGAAGAAACGTCGAGGAAGCTGACTAGCATGGCAGGGAATTATTTCGGCACGGACGGCATTCGCGGACGCGCCAACAAGTTTCCGATGACGGCTGAAATCGCGATGCGGGTCGGCATGGCCGCCGGCCTTTCCTTCCAGCGCGGCAGCCATCGACATCGTGTCGTGCTCGGCAAGGACACCAGGCTTTCCGGCTATATGATCGAGAATGCCATGGTCGCCGGTCTTTGTGCCGCCGGCATGGACGTGTTCCTGCTCGGCCCGATCCCGACTCCGGCTGTCGCCATGCTGGTGCGTTCGCTGCGCGCCGATATCGGCGTCATGATCTCGGCCTCGCACAACCCCTATTACGACAACGGCATCAAGCTGTTCGGACCCGACGGCTACAAGCTCTCCGACGAAATCGAGGAGCGCATCGAGAGCATGCTCGACAAGGATATCGAACTGGCGCTCGCCGATTCCGACGGGCTTGGCCGCGCCAAGCGCGTCGATGGCGTGCATGACCGCTACATCGAATTCGCCAAGCGCACCTTGCCGCGCTCGATGTCGCTCGCGGGCTTGAGGATCGTCGTCGATTGCGCCAATGGCGCGGCCTACAAGGTGGCGCCCGAGGCGCTGTGGGAACTGGGCGCCGAAGTCGTCGCCATCAATGTCGAGCCCAACGGCTTCAACATCAACAAGGAATGCGGCTCGACCCATCCGGCCGGCCTGCAAAAGAAGGTGCACGAAGTGCGCGCCGACATCGGCATCGCGCTCGACGGCGACGCCGATCGCGTCGTCATCGTCGATGAAAACGGCGCGATCGTCGATGGCGACCAGATCATGGCGCTGATCGCCGAATCCTGGCACCAGAGCGGGCGGCTTGCGGGCGGCGGCGTCGTTTCGACGGTGATGTCCAATCTCGGCCTCGAGCGCTTCCTCGGCGGCATGAAGCTGCAATTGCACCGCACCAAGGTTGGCGACCGTTATGTCGTCGAGCATATGCGCGCGCATGGCTTGAATGTCGGCGGCGAACAGTCGGGCCATATCGTGCTGTCGGATTTCTCGACCACCGGCGACGGCCTGGTTTCGGCGCTGCAGGTGCTGGCCTGCATCAAGCGGCAGGGCCGGCCGGTCAGCGAACTGTCGAAGAAATTCGAACCCGTGCCGCAGCTTCTGAAGAACGTCCATATTTCCGGCGGCAAGCCGCTCGAGGAGGCGCCGGTCAAGGCCGCCATCGAAGACGCCCGTAACCGCCTCGGCAAGACCGGACGGCTGGTTATCCGGCCATCAGGGACAGAACCGCTGATCCGCGTGATGGCCGAAGGCGACGACCCGCAACTGGTCGAGTCCGTCGTCAACGGCATCGTTGAAGTCATCTCGGAAACGCGCAGCGCCGCCTGACCCCAGCGCGTCCAGCAGGACGTGGATCGGACAACCAGGCGCGCCGCGCTCCCTTAACCGGTCCAAGGCCCGCCCCTCGGCGGGCTTTTTCTTGTCAGCCGCCACTTTTTTCGGTGCCCGTAAATCTCGCGCCAATCCCTAGAGTTTCGAGATTCGTGGTTAAGCAACAGGGTTAAACGCCTTTTAACCTTTGCAATTCATTATCCACGACTGAAAGCCAATCGCATTTCGGACGGATTCGCCGTTCCGAGCTTCTCAGGGGTGACAAGCATGTTCAAGACAGCAAGAAAGGTCCTGCTCGCCTTCCTGTTCGCAGGCCTGGCAGGACCGCTGTTCGCAGCCGACCTGCCGGAACCGATGGTCGAAGAGGCTCCGCCTCAGGCTGTCTACGAGCAGCCGGTCGAGGTCGGCGGCTGGTACATCCGCGGCGACATCGACTATCACAAGTCGACCGTGCGCGGCATCGACTATATGACCTACACCGTCGATCCCTGTAACTGTACGGTTACGCCCGGCACCAGAAGCTTCGATTTCGGCAAACTCAAGGGCGGTTTCTCGCTCGGCGCCGGCGTCGGCTACAAGATCAACGATCACTTCCGGACCGATTTGACCGCCGACTACTGGTTCAAGTCGAACTTCAACGGGGGCACCTCGGACATCAACGGTACTTCGACCGAAGTATCGAAGATGAGCGCCCTGTTGCTGCTGGCGAATGCCTATGTCGATCTCGGCACCTACCATGGCATCACGCCTTACGTTGGCGCCGGCATCGGCGGCGCCCGCGTCAAGTGGGATGATGTCTACGACCCGAACACCACCGAGTTCAATCCCGGCAGATCAAGCTGGCGTTTCGCCTACGGTCTGATGGCCGGCGCTTCGTACTGCCTGACCGACAAGATCATTCTCGATGCCGGCTACCGCTTCTCCCATATTCAGGGCGGCCGCATGTTCGACTGGAACATCACCAGCTCCGGTCCCGGCTTCGACCGTGGCATCAACACGCACGAAGTGCGCGGTGGCCTGCGCTACCAGTTCGGTGGCAGCAATGGTTGCGCCGCGCCGGTCGTGGCCTACCAGCCCGAACCCGAGCCGATCTACACCAAGTAACGCCATCTACATCACTTGAATTCTTCGAAAACCGTCCGGCCTCAAGCCGGGCGGTTTTTCGTTTGGGCCGCCTGGAATCGACAGGGGAAATGAATTCGCTAACGCTCTGTTAGCCTTAACCGGCACTTAACCACTATGGTTAACAATGCTCCTTGAAACGATGGCTGCCGCTGCGATTGCGGGCTGAGCCAAATTCGGGAGTCGGGGACCATGAAACTTACATCGCGTATGGCGCTGGCGCTCGGTGCACTAGCCCTCCTGCCGCTGACGCCGGTGCACGCGGCCGATTATGACCCGCCGATCTACGTCGACCAGGCGCCCGACTACGTCCCGGTCGAGGTCGGTTCCGGCTGGTACCTGCGCGGCGACGTCTCCTATCTGGCGCAGAAGAGCTTCAAAAATGAGGATTTCGCCTTCACACCTTCGCCACCTGCAAGCTTCAGCGACAAAGAAGATCCGATCTTTGCCAGCATCGGCTTCGGCTACCATTTCAACGACTATCTGCGCGCCGACCTCAATCTCGGCTATCTGCCTGGCAACGAGATCGGCGTCGGCTATGACGATTCAGCGACTGCGGCAGAGCCGACCGTGGCGTCGGCATCCCTGAAGAACTACGCCTTGTCGGGCATACTCAACGGCTATGTCGATCTTGGCACCTATGTCGGCATCACACCCTATCTCGGCGCCGGTATCGGGGTCGTTCGCAGCAAGCGCAGCCTGTCGGCAAGCTATTTCACCGACAATGGCGACGACACGGACGATTTCGCCGTAAGTGACAGCAAGACCCAGTACTCGCTGGCCTACACGCTGAATGCGGGCCTCGCCTATCAGGTATCGAAGAACGTTTCCGTCGACCTGGGCTATCAGTATTTCTCCGCCCCGGACGCTGAATATGTGACGGCTGAGAGCCTGACCTCCTATCCGGTCAAAAAAGGTATCAGCAACCATCAGGTCAAGCTCGGGCTGCGCTACGATCTCTGGTAGGCGCGGCGAGCACGAGGTTCAGGACGGCGGATCTTCGGGGTCCGCCGTTTGCGTTTGAAGTCACGACATCCCGATCAGGGATCGCCGGTATCCCGGCAGCGACAAAAACTTTCCTCTTGACGCCCGAAGTCTGAACGCATATCGCCGTCCGTGGGCCACCCCTCCCCAACGAGGGGCCACTATCTGGAAGGATAGACCACGATGACGACGCATACGAAGCCCGGACTCCGTCCGGCAAACCCCAATTTTTCCTCAGGTCCCTGTGCAAAACGTCCCGGCTGGTCGGTCGAGGCGCTGAACAATGCCGCGCTCGGCCGTTCCCACCGCGCCAAGATCGGCAAGACCAAGCTCGAACAGGCGATCGAGCTGACGCGGGAGATTCTCCAGGTCCCGGCGGGTTATCGCATCGGCATTGTGCCGGCGTCGGACACCGGTGCGGTCGAGATGGCGCTGTGGTCGCTGCTCGGCGAGCGCGGCGTCGACATGGTCGCCTGGGAGAGCTTTGGCTCCGGCTGGGTCACCGACGTGATCAAGCAATTGAAGCTCGCCGATGTGCGCAAGATCGAAGCCGGCTACGGCGAACTGCCTGATCTTACCAGGATCGATTTCGACCGCGATGTGGTCTTCACCTGGAACGGCACCACGTCGGGCGTGCGCGTGCCGAACGGCGATTTCATTCCCGCGGACCGCAAGGGCCTGACCGTCTGCGATGCGACTTCCGCCGCATTCGCGCAGAGGCTCGACTTCGAAAAGCTCGATGTCGTCACGTTCTCCTGGCAGAAGGTGCTGGGCGGCGAGGGCGCTCACGGCATGCTGATCCTGTCGCCTCGTGCCGTCGAGCGGCTGGAGACCTACAAGCCTTCATGGCCGCTGCCGAAAATCTTCCGCCTGACTTCGGGCGGCAAGCTGATCGAAGGCATCTTCAAGGGCGAGACCATCAACACCCCCTCGATGCTGTGCGTCGAGGATTACCTCGATGCGCTCAACTGGGCGAAGTCGACCGGCGGCCTCGACGCGCTGATCGCCAGGGCGGATGCCAATGCGGCCGTCCTCGATCGCTTTGTCGGCAAATCCTCCTGGCTCGGTCATCTCGCCGTCCAGCCGGCGACACGGTCGAACACGTCCGTCTGCCTGTCCTTCACCGATCCGGACGTGTCCGAGCTCGACGCCGACGGGCAGGCGGCTTTCGCCAAGGGGCTGGTGTCGGTGCTCGACAAGGAAGGCGTCGCCTACGATATCGGTGCCTATCGCGACGCACCGCCCGGCCTGCGCATCTGGTGCGGCGCGACGGTCGAGACGTCGGATCTGGAAGCGCTGCTGCCCTGGCTCGACTGGGCCTTCGCCGCACAGAAGGCGTCGCTCAAAGCGGCGGCCTGAGATCATTCGCGGCGGCCTCCGGGCCGCCCATTCCCATCAGGATCAAATCCATTTCAAGGAGGTCGCCATGGCGCCCCGCGTTCTCGTCTCAGACAAACTCTCCCCCACCGCCGTGCAGATATTCAAGGATCGTGGCGTCGAGGTCGACTATCTGCCCGATCTCGGCAAGGACAAGGAAAAGCTCGCCGAAGTGATCGGCCAGTATGATGGCCTCGCCATCCGTTCGGCGACCAAGGTCACCGAAAAGCTGATCAACGCCGCTACCAATCTCAAAGTCATCGGCCGCGCCGGCATCGGCGTCGACAATGTCGATATCCCGGCGGCAAGCCGCAAGGGCATCATCGTGATGAACACGCCCTTCGGCAACTCGATCACCACAGCCGAACATGCGGTGGCGATGATCTTTGCGCTGGCGCGCCAGATCCCTGAAGCCAACGCCTCGACCCATGCCGGCAAATGGGAAAAGAACCGCTTCATGGGCGTTGAGATCACCGGCAAGACGCTGGGCGTCATCGGCTGCGGCAACATCGGTTCGATCGTCGCGACACGCGGCGTTGGCCTCAAGATGCACGTCATCGCCTTCGATCCGTTCCTGTCGGACAGCCGTGCCGAGGAGCTTGGCGTCGACAAGGTCGAACTCGACGAACTGTTCGCCCGCGCCGATTTCATCACCCTGCACACGCCGCTGACCGACAAGACGCGCAACATCATCGATGCCGCGGCGATCGCCAAGATGAAGAAGGGCGTGCGCATCATCAATTGCGCACGCGGCGGTCTGATCGTCGAGGCCGACCTGATCGCGGCGCTGAAGAGCGGCAAGGTCGCCGGCGCCGGCGTCGACGTCTTCGAGGTCGAACCCGCCGAGAACAACGAACTGTTCGGCATGGAGAATGTGGTGGCGACGCCGCATCTCGGCGCCTCGACGACGGAGGCCCAGGAGAATGTCGCGCTGCAGGTTGCCGAACAGATGGCCGACTATCTGATCAAGGGCGCCGTCTCCAACGCCATCAACATGCCGTCGATCACCGCCGAGGAGGCGCCGCGGTTGAAGCCGTTCGTCAAGCTTGCCGAGGTGCTCGGCGCCTTCGTCGGCCAGGTCACCGAGGATCCGATCAAGGAGGTCGAGATCCTGTTCGACGGCTCCACCGCGACGATGAACACGCGCGCGCTGATCAGCGCCGCACTCGCCGGGCTGATCCGGCCTCAGGTCTCGGACGTCAACATGGTGTCGGCGCCGATCATGGTGAAGGAGCGCGGCATCATCGTCGCCGAGGTCAAGCGCGACAAATCGGGCGTGTTCGACGGCTATATCAAGCTGACCGTGAAGACCGAGCATATGACGCGTTCGATCGCCGGCACATGCTTCTCGGATGGCAAGCCACGCTTCATCCAGATCAAGGGCATCAACCTTGATGCCGAGGTCGGCCAGCACATGCTCTACACCACCAATGCCGACGCGCCGGGCATTATCGGGCTGCTCGGCACTGTCTGCGGCGAGAATGGCGTCAACATCGCCAACTTCCAGCTCGGCCGCAACCGGCCGGGCGGCGATGCCATAGCGCTGCTCTATCTCGACGCGCCGTTCCCGGAAGCCGTGCTGGAAAAGGTCAAGGCGCATAAGTCGATCGACTCGGCCAAGCGGCTGCAGTTCGACGTCAACGCGATGTGATCGAGGACAGGGGTCGCCCTCGTTGAACCGGCCGCCGCGGCGGCCGGTTCAGGTCAACTCGTCCGAGCCATCGGAGACACCCACGCGATGTCGGTAGACCAGTTCCCAGCCCTTCCAGCCCGTAAACAGCAGGATGAGAACCACGATCAGCGATAGGACGAAGCCGGTTGGCATCACGGCCGCCGCTCCGCCCGCATACCGCGAGTACCAGTTGTAAAGCTCGATCAACACGACGAGTACATTGCCGCCGGCATGGAGCCATGCCGTCGTGAGATTGCGGATCTGAACATCGCCGAGAACATCCGTCAGGCCAGCAAGCGCAGCCAGGGCAGCCATGATCAGGCCTGCGCCGAGAAGCCAAAGCGACCCGGTGACCCATCCGGGATCGGCTGTTCGCCAGAAGATAAGATCGCAAACGAAGGTGCCGACGAAAAAAGCAATCGGAAACGGAATCAGCATGGGATGGATAGGGTGACCAGCGATGCTTGCCGTGCTGCGAGGGTTGTGGCTCATCATGTCGCCTCCCTGCCGTTCAAACTCCGCTGGAGGTGAAATGTTCCAAGTGGGGACGCGGCAGGGTTTATGCCGCCGTTCCGCGGCCATTGGCGAAGTCCAGGCCGTTCGCGTGAATTGCCGCGACGGCGGAGGGCGTCAGCCGCCACATGTCATCCGCGGTGGTCCGCCAACGCCATCTTGCGCCCGCTGTATTCGGCAAGTCCGATGCCGCCCAGCACGAGCACCAAAGCCAATGCCTGATAGAGGTGGAACGTCTCGCCGACGATCAGCACCGATAGCAGCGTGCCGAAGATCGGCACCAGATTGATGAACAGGCCGGCGCGGTTGGCGCCGATCAGTTCGTTGCCTCTGATGTAGAAGATCTGCGAAACGACGGAGGCGCCGATCGCCGTATAGACGATGACGGTCCAGCCGCGCGCGTCGGGCATGATGACCTTGCCGGCGACGACCTCCCACAGGAAGAACGGCAGCGAAGTGACGAGTGCCGCAACCGACAGGGCCAGCATCAGGCTTTGCCAATGCATCACTGGTTTCAACCGCAGTCCGACCGAATAGCCGCTGTAGAGAAACACGGCGACCAGCATGATGGCGTCGCCGAAATTGAGTTCCAGCGTCAACAACCGGCGCGGGTCGCCATGGCAGGCGGTGAGGATCACGCCGGCGATGGTCAGCACGACGCCGACAATCTGAGCCCAGTTCACGCGCAGGCGGAAGAAGACGAAATTGGCAGTCATGATCAGGATCGGCATCGCCGCCTGTTCGATCGAGACATTGATCGCTGTCGTGTAGTTGAGCGCCGTGTAGAAGATGGTGTTGAACAGGGTGAAGCCGCTGGCGCCGAGGGCGACCAGCACGAACCAGTGCTTGCGGACGACCGGCCAGTCCTTCTGGATGGTCTTCCAGCCGATGGGCAGCATGATCGCCACGGCCAGAACCCAGCGCAGGAAGACCAGCGTCATCGGCGAGACGTGATCGACCGCCAGCTTGCCGGCCACCGAATTTCCGCCCCAGAGCAAGGTGGTGAGCAGCAGGAATATGTAGGCGCTTCGATGCATCGCGGGATTCCAGTCGCCGGAGCTGCGGTGTTTGCCGGCCTATTGCCCTCGCTCGCCCAAGTAAATGATGTCAAAGCCGAAAATTGTTGTGCCTCAGGGCATTTTCGACGGCAAAGAAAGGTCGCGCTCGCGAGGTCTTGACGTTATAGAGGCCTGTCGTTTCGAACCATATTCAAGCCGCTTGGCGGCGTCTCAAGGGAAAAGAAACATGGCCAATGTGGTGGTCGTCGGCTCGCAGTGGGGTGACGAAGGCAAGGGCAAGATCGTCGACTGGCTGTCGGAGCGGGCCGATGTCGTGGTGCGTTTCCAGGGCGGCCACAATGCCGGCCATACGCTGGTCGTCGACGGCAAGGTCTACAAGCTGTCGTTGCTTCCGTCGGGCGTCGTGCGCCAGGGCAAGCTGTCTATCATCGGCAATGGCGTCGTGTTCGACCCGCATGCTTTCGTCGCCGAGGTGGCCAAGCTCAAGGCGCAAGGTGTCGAAGTCGCACCGGATCGCCTGAAAATAGCCGAAAACACAGCGCTTATCCTGTCCCTGCATCGGGAGCTGGACGGATTCCGTGAGGACGCCGCATCCAATTCCGGGACGAAGATTGGCACGACCCGTCGTGGCATCGGCCCCGCCTACGAGGACAAGGTGGGCCGGCGCGCGGTCAGGGTGATGGACTTGGCGGATTTGGAAACACTGCCCGTGAAGGTTGACAGGCTGCTGACGCACCACAATGCGCTGCGTCGGGGGCTTGGCCATGCGGAAGTCACGCATGACGCGATCATGCAGGAACTGACCTCGGTCGCCGACGACATCCTGCCCTATATGGACCGGGTCTGGAAAATCCTCGACGACAAGCGCCGGGCTGGCGAGCGTATCCTGTTCGAGGGCGCGCAGGGCACGCTGCTTGACATAGACCACGGCACCTATCCATTCGTGACCTCGTCGAACACGGTTGCCGGACAGGCTGCCGCCGGCTCCGGCGTCGGCCCAGGCGCTATCGGCTATGTGCTCGGCATCACCAAAGCCTATACGACACGCGTCGGCGAGGGTCCGTTCCCGACCGAGCAGAAGAACGAGGTCGGCGAATTCCTCGGCACGCGCGGCCATGAATTCGGCGTCGTCACCGGCCGCAAGCGCCGCTGCGGCTGGTTCGACGCGGTGCTGGTACGCCAGGCCGTCGCTGTCAACGGCATCAAGGGCATCGCGCTGACCAAGCTCGACGTGCTCGACGGGCTGGACGAGATCAAGGTCTGCACAGGTTATCGTCTCGACGGCGAGATGATCGATTATCTGCCGGCCAGCCAGGGCGCGCAGGCACGTGTCGAGCCGGTCTACGAGACGCTCGAGGGCTGGAAAGGCACCACTGCCGGCGCGCGCAGCTGGAACGATCTGCCGGCCCAGGCCGTCAAATACGTCCGCTACATCGAAGAGCTGATCGGCGCCCCGGTCGCACTCCTTTCCACCAGCCCCGAACGGGACGACACGATACTTGTGACCGATCCGTTTCAAGACTAGTTTCTGAAGCCTTTCCGGGCATCGCGGCCGATTTGCGGGGGCCGGCGCGGAAACAAAATACAGGTCGACTGAAGCATGGCAGATTACGTTGCTATTCTGAAAAAGGCGCTCGGCAAGCATGGTGACGAGACGCCGGAAAAGCGTACGCGCATCTATGCCAGCGTTCGCACCATGCTGGCGAAGAAGCTTGAGGAATATTCGCCGCCGCCGGCCGCCGAAGCCATAGCCACGCAGATGCGTTCGCTGGAAGACGCGATCGCGAGTGTCGAGCGGGACTATGCCAAGAGCCTGCCGGAGACCGATCCGCTGGCGGAGCTGGAACACATCTTTTCGTCGATCGATCGCAACAAGAATCAGCCAACCCATACACGGCAGCCGGCCAAGGCCGAATCAGCCTGGCCGGCACCGCCCGCTGCAAAGCCTGAATCTTATCAGCCCGCGCCACCACCTGCCGCCAAGGTCGAGCCGAGCTGGCAAAGGGCGACGCCGGCGCCTTCCCAGCTGGCTCGCGCCGACACGCCTCTTCCAGGTATGGATGCCGACGAGGAGGAGGACGAGGCCGATGTCTTTTCCAGCGACGAAGAGCCGGTGTCGGATACCTTCCAGCGCCTGCGTCCCGCCGAGCGCAAGCGCAGCTATGGTGGGCTGATCGCGGCCGTCGTCGCTCTTCTGGTCGTAGCCGGCGGCGGCTACGGAATCTGGCTGAACAAGGATGCCTTCGGCAAAATGCTTGGGTTTGGCGGCAATCAGATCGCCAAGACCGAGCCGGTGAAACCAGCGCCTGCCAAGCCGGCAACCGATGCCGCGGCAACGCCTCCGGCGCCCGCGGCTGGCGGCACGGAAGCCGAAAGCACGAAATTCACGCAGCGGCTGACGCCGCAGGGCAGTGAAGTCGACCCGGGTCCGGCCGGTGGCCAAAGCGGCATCGGCGAAGGCGAATCGGTCGCCGCGCTGACCACGCCGCCCTCGGCGACGAACCCACCGGCGATTTCCGCTCCGGCCGCAGGCACACCTGCCGCGGCAGCGCCCCCCGCTACAGGTGCCGCCCCCGCAACACCGCCTGCCAACGGAGCTGCCCCGGCAGCGCCAGCCGATGCTGCCGGCACGCCGACCGCACCGGCCGGCGCCGCGCCGCCCGCCACGGCAGCTGCGCCTGCGGAAGCCGCTCTGCCTGTCGGCCAGAAGGCGATCTTCTATGAGGAGCGTACCAGCACTGCCCAGGGTTCCGCCGAGCCCGGCAACATCGTCTGGTCGCTGGTGCAGGAATCGCCCGGTGGCGACCTGCCGCCGGAGCCGGCGATCCGCGCCGAGGCCACCATTCCCGGCAAGGACATCCAGTTGCGCATGACCATCCGCCGCAACACCGACCAGACACTGCCGGCCAGCCATATCATCGAGATGATCTTCCTGACGCCCGACGGTTTCGAGGGCGGCGGTGTCGACAACATCCTGCGCGTCGCCATGAAGGGTTCGGAGCAGGATGCCGGCAGCCCGTTGATCGGCATTCCGGCCAAGATCGCCGACGGCTTCTTCCTCGTCGCGCTCAACGATACCAAGGCCGACGAAGACGCCAACATGACCCTGCTTCGCGGCCAGGACTGGATCGACGTACCGGTCGTCTACAAGACCGGACGGCGGGCACTGCTGACCATGGAAAAGGGCATTCCCGGCGAGAAGGTGTTCGACGAGGCAATCAAGGCCTGGCAGGCGAAGACGGCGGGCTGAGAAGGAAGCCGGCCCGAAGCCTCGTTGACTCAGAAGCCCTGGAACAACATATCGAGCGCGGCGACGATGTCGTCGTGGTGCCGGGAGAGATTTCCCTCGGCATCCGGCAATTCAGAGGCCATCAAGGCTGACATGAACTGCGTGACCATTACATGATCTTTGCCATCGATAGCGAAGGTCGGATTTAGTCGGCGGCCCGGAACCGGTGCTATGTTGGGCGGCATCAACGGAATGACGACTCTTGTGCTCAGTCCTTCAAGAAGGTCGGACTGAACATCGAGAAAATAGCCGCCGCCTTCAGCATTCCGATAAAGATCGTAACGTGCCATCAAAACAGCCGGTATTTGGCTAATGGCAGTCCGTTGCGCCTGACATATTCATTGGAGCTTTCAATGGCTTGTTTGTTTTCCTCTTGCCATCGACGCGTCTTTTCCGCCGCAATCGCTTTCGCGATCCCCGCCTCGGCGGCACGGGAAATGTTGATGCCCAACGCTTTCGCGTCGCTGATCAACTGGGAATCGATGGACGTGTTGACGGATTGCCGTTGAGGTTTTGACGTCGATTGAAGCATGGAAATCGCTCTCTTTTATGCGCATAATGTAGGCGCATAAAAGTTCACACACAATCCCTTACCCTTCCATCTCCTCGCGCAGCATCTCCAGTTCCAGCCACTCTTCCTCCAGCGCCGCCAGCGTGGCGCGCTCCTTGTCGAGGGCGGCGATGGTTTTCTGGAAGGAGGCCGGGTCGCGCTCGTAATAGGCCGGATCGGCGATGTTGTTCTCCAGCCTTGAGATCGAAGCCGTCACACCCTCGATTTTCTTGGGCAGCGATTCCAGCGCGAATTTCTGTTTGAACGACAGTTTCTTCGCCGGCCCCTTTGGCGCGGCCGCTTCACTTCTGGTCGTCACTGGCGCTTCGCCGTTTTCGGCCTTCGCACGCGCCTTGCGGTCGTCCAGCCTGGTGCCGCCGCGCTGCGCCAGCATGTCGGAGTAGCCGCCGGCATATTCGATCCAGCGGCCTTCACCATCCGGCGCGATCAGGCTGGTCACGGTGCGGTCGAGGAAATCGCGATCGTGGCTGACCAGGATGACGGTGCCGGCAAAGCCGGCGACCAGTTCCTGCAGCAGTTCCAGCGTCTCCATATCGAGATCGTTGGTCGGCTCGTCGAGCACCAGAAGGTTTGCCGGCCGCGCCAGCACCCGCGCCAGCAAGAGCCGTGCCCGTTCTCCGCCGGACAACTCGCGCACCGGCGTGCGTGCCTGCTCCGGCTTGAACAGGAAATCCTTCATGTAGGAGACGACGTGGCGCTGCTCGCCATTGATGACGAGGTTCTCGCCGCGCCCGTCGGTGAGATATTGCGCCAGCGTCTCCTGCGGGTCGACCGCCTCGCGCTTCTGGTCGAGCGTGGCGATCTCCAGATTGGTGCCGAGCCGCACCGAACCGGCGTCCGGCTTCATCTCGCCGTTCAGCATCTTCAAGAGCGTCGTCTTGCCGGCGCCGTTCGGCCCGACCAGGCCGACGCGATCGCCGCGCTGGATGCGGGTCGAAAACCCCTTGACCACGGTGAGATCGCCAAAGCTCTTCTCGATGTTCTTCGCCTCGATCACCAGCTTGCCGGACTCGGCGGCGTCGCTCGCCACCATGGTCGCCGACCCTTCGGCACCGCGATGGCCGCGAAAACGCTGGCGCATGGTCTGCAACTCGCCGAGCCGGCGCATGTTTCGCTTGCGCCGCGCCGTCACGCCGTAGCGCAGCCAATGCTCTTCGCGAACGATCTGGCGGCCGAGTTTATGCTGCTCGCGCTCTTCTTCCTCCAGGACCAGGTCGCGCCATTCCTCGAAATGGCCAAAGCCCTTGTCCAGCCTGCGGGTCTGGCCGCGATCGAGCCAGATGGTGGCGCGCGACACACGTTCGAGAAAGCGGCGGTCGTGCGAGATGACGATCAGTGCCGAGGAGGTGCGGATGAGTTCTTCTTCCAGCCATTCGATGACCGAGAGGTCGAGATGGTTGGTCGGCTCATCGAGCAGCAGGATGTCTGGCTCCGGCGCCATCACGCGGGCAAGGGCAGCACGCCTCGCCTCGCCGCCCGACAGATCATTCGGACGTTCCTCACCCGACAGTCCGAGATGCTCCATCAGATAGCTGGCTCGGTAGGGATCGTCGGCGGGGCCAAGCCCGGCCTCGACATAGGCGCGGACGGTGGCAAAGCCCTCCATGTCCGGCATCTGCGGCAAATAGCGGATAGTTGCCGAAGGCTGGCGGAACACCTCGCCGTCCTGCGGCTCGATCAGGCCAGCGGCGATCTTCAGCAGGGTCGACTTGCCCGACCCGTTGCGGCCGACCAGTGCAATCTTGTCGCCGGCCGAAGCCGTCAAGGCGGCGCCGTCGAGCAGCGGCGTGCCGCCGAAGGTCAGTTTTATCCCGTCGAGGTTGAGAAGAGGCGGGGCCATGTCAGCTTTCAGGTAAGGGATAGGGATGAGCGAGCAGCATCGCGCGGCCATGGTCCAGTGCGATTTCGAGGCGGCCCTTGACCTCGTTGGAGATGGTCAGCGACGAACCGAACGCCACCTTGACGTGGTTCAGCGGCCATTTGGCGCCGGTGACGGTCAGGCCGGCGAGCTCGGAAAAGCCGAGCACCGAAAACAGCGTGCCATCGGCATAGTCGAAGCCGGCCGTTCCGCGCAGCAGGGGAATGCCCTCCTGGGCGCCGCTGGTCAGGAGCACATCAGTCCCGGCCTCGGCCAGCCGGAGGGCAAGCGCCAGATGCAGGAAAGCGTGGTCGGCGCGCTTGCCGCCGAAAGCACCGGCGAGCACCAGGCGGGTCGCGCTGCGCTCGAGTGCGGCGGCAATGGCCAGTTCGCCATCGGTCTGGTCCTTTTCCGCCGGGAAGGTCCGGCGCGGCACGGAAGCGAGATCGTCAGGCAGCTTGGCTGGCACGGAATCGAAATCGCCCACCCACAGTTCGGGCACGAGACCCAGCAGCCGCGCATGCCCGATGCCGGCGTCGGCGGCGATGACGCGGGAGCCTTCGGCCTGGCGGTCGAGCCGTGGCGTGCGGATGAGATCGCCGCCAAGCAGGATGGTGAATGTGCTCATATCGTGTGGCCCTTACCAGCCCGGCACGGGAAACGGAAGGCGGCAAACTCCCACTTGCATGGGGGATCGGCCCGGCCTATGTGTCGAAACGCTCTAACGGGGTGCCGGACGCGATCTTCGCGGACCGGCTGAGAGGCAGTCTCGCCAACCCGCTGAACCTGATCCGGTTTGTACCGGCGGAGGGATTAGACGTTTCGGACAGTCCGACGCCTCAATTCCTTTCAATTCGAACGAAGGAGGCGCCGATGCGCACGCATTTATACGCTCTAGTCTCAGCAATGGCCGTGGTCCTGTCCGGACCGGCCTTGGCCAAGGACAAACTCACCGTCTACACCTATGAGAGCTTTACCGCCGACTGGGGTCCGGGTCCCGTGGTGAAGAAGGAGTTCGAGGCCGAATGCGGCTGCGATGTCGAGTTCGTCTCGGTCGCCGACGGCGTCGCGCTGCTCAACCGCGTCAGATTGGAAGGCGCATCGACCAAGGCCGATATCGTGCTTGGCCTCGACACCAATCTCACCACCGATGCCAAGGCGTCAGGCTTGTTCGCGCCGCATGGCGGCGTAACTGATGTCAACGTGCCGGGTGGCTGGAGCGACGATACTTTTGTCCCCTTTGACTACGGATATTTCGCCGTCGTCTACGACACCGAGAAGCTGAAGAACCCGCCGAAAAGCCTGAAAGAGCTGGTCGAGGGCAGTGCCGATGACAAGATCGTCATCCAGGATCCGCGCACCTCCACGCCGGGCCTCGGTCTGCTTCTGTGGGTCAAGTCAGTCTATGGCGACAAGGCGCCCGAGGCCTGGGCCAAGCTCAAGGCGAAAGTGCTGACCGTGACGCCGGGCTGGAGCGAGGCCTATGGGCTGTTCACCAAGGGCGAGGCGCCGATGGTGCTGTCCTACACGACGTCGCCGGCCTACCACATGGTCGCCGAGAAGACAGAGCGCTATCAGGCAGCGTCGTTCGAGGAGGGCGAGTATTTGCAGATAGAAGTCGCGGGTATCACCACGGCGGGGGCCAAGAACCCGCTGGCGGCCAAGTTCATCGCCTTCATGACCGGGCCGAAATTCCAGGATGCCATCCCCGAGACCAACTGGATGTTCCCGGCCGGCAAGACCGACAAGCCGCTCAATCCGGCCTTCGACAAACTGGTCAAGCCGACCAAGACCTTGCTGTTCAGCCCGCAAGAGGTCGCTGCCAACCGCAAGGCTTGGGTCGATGAATGGCTGGCGGTGATGAGCAAGTAGGCTTGCGAGTTCTTTTGATGTTCGCGCCACTCCACCCCCCTCTGGCCTGCCGGCAATCTCCCCCTCAAGGGGGGAGATTGGCAGCGTCGTTGCTGGTTATAGTCCGGCAACGTTGGAGACTAGCGGAAGCATGGGTGACGGCCGATCTCCTCCCTGGAGGGGGAGATGTCCGGCAGGACAGAGGGGGGCGCCAAGGAACGCAATCCTTTGTAATTGCCGCGATGGAAAGAATGGTGGTCCAGCGTGCAACGCGCGTCTGACCCCCGCATCACCGCTGGCACCCTCGCGCTCGCTGCAATCGCGCTGCTGATCGGCGGCGCGTTTGCTGGCCTGCTTTTCGAGGGCGCCCATGATTTCTCGGGCGCCTGGGCAACCTTCGATCCCTATCTGCTTCGCGTCATTCGCTTCACGCTCTGGCAAGCGGCGCTCTCGACGCTGCTTTCGGTCATCCCGGCGCTGTTCGTGGCGCGCGCTCTGTCGCGGCACCCACGTTTCTTCGCTCGCGCCTTCATCCTGCAGATCTTCGCCGTGCCGTTGGCGCTGCCGGCTATTGTCGCAGCACTCGGCATCCTGGCGCTTTATGGCCGTGCCGGCTATTTCGCCGGCGTGCTTGCCGTGATCGGCGGGGGAAGCTGGCCGGGCATCTATGGCCTGTCCGGCATCCTCGTCGCCCATGTCTTCTTCAACCTGCCGCTGGCGACGCGGCTGTTCCTCGAGGCGCTGCAGACCATACCGGCCGACCAATGGCGGTTGGCGAGCCAGCTCGGCATGGCGGCGCGGCCGGCGTTCCGGCTGATCGAATGGCCAACGCTGCGCGCCGCACTGCCCGGCGTCGCCGGGCTGGTGTTCATGCTCTGCATCACATCCTTCACCATCGTGCTGACGCTCGGCGGCGGGCCGGCCGCGACGACGCTTGAGGTCGGCATCTACCAGGCGCTGCGCTTCGATTTCGATCCCGCGCGGGCCGTTACACTGACGCTGTTGCAGATCGCCTTGACCTTTATCGTTGTGCTGGCCCTGACGCGCCTAGGCGCCAATGTGGTCGGCGACACCAATTTGCCGGTCGCGCAACGCCGCTATCTCTCGGTCAATCGGAGCGAGACCTGGTTGAACGCGCTAGTCATCATCCTGGCGCTGCTGTTCGTCGTTGGGCCGATGGCGGCAACCGTGGTGGCCGGGTTGGGTGCGGACCTCGGCCGTTTGGCCAGCGAGGCCACCGTCCGGCAGGCAACGCTGACCAGCGCAGCGCTCGCCTTCCTGTCGGCGCTGCTTTCGGTGATGCTGTCGCTGGTGCTGACCATGGCGCGGCGGGCACTGGCGCTGAACCGCCGTGCCGGCGCAAAGACACTGCTCGAACGCGCCACCGATACAGGCGCCGGTTTTGTCCTTGTCGTGCCGCCGATCGTCGTCGGCGCTGGCTGGTTCCTGTTGCTGCGCCATGTCGGCGATGCCTTCGCCATCGCCCCGGTCATGGTCGTCACCGTCAATGCGGTGATGGCGATGCCGTTCGCCCTACGCGCCGTGCGTCCCGCCTATGATGCGGCGAGCGAGCGTCACGAACGGCTCTGCGCACAGCTCGGCATTGCGGGCTGGAACCGGCTGATGCTGGTCGACTGGCCGTCGCTGCGGCGACCGCTCGCCACGGCCTTCGCTTTCGCCATGGCGCTGTCGCTCGGCGATCTCGGTGTCATTGCCCTGTTCGGCAGTGATTCCGTGCAGACATTGCCCTACCTTCTTCTGGCACGGATGGGCAGCTACCGCACCGAGGATGCCGCCGGCCTGGCACTGCTGCTCGGCTTCGTCTGTCTCGCGTTGATCGTGGCGGCGCACTGGCTGGGAAGGGAGAAGGTCCGCGATGCGTGAGAGGGCGGCCAACAGGCTCGAAAAGGGCGCGCCGGTGCGGCTAGACAATGTGTCGTTCAGTTATGGCAGCTATGGCGATGCGCCACTTGTCTTCGACGTCGAGTTCGCCACGGCGAAGATCACCGCCATCATGGGTCCGAGCGGTTCGGGCAAGTCGACGCTGCTCAATCTGGTCGCCGGCTTCGAGACCCCACAATCGGGCCGCGTGCTGATCGGCGGGGCCGATGTCAGCGCCGAGCCGGCCTCGGCGCGGCCGGTGTCGATGGTGTTCCAGGAGAACAATCTCTTCGCGCATCTTTCCGTCGAGCAGAATGTCGGGCTCGGCCGCTCGCCCTCCCTGGGACTGACCGAGGCGGACCGCGTCGCGGTCGCCGAGGCGCTTGCGCGCACCGGTCTCGCGGGCAAGGAGAAACGCCTGCCGCGCGAGCTCTCTGGGGGCGAACGCCAGCGCGTCGCACTGGCCCGCGTGCTGGTGCGCGACCGACCGGTGTTGCTGCTCGACGAGCCCTTCGCTTCGCTCGGACCCGCTTTGCGCGACGAGATGCTGGATCTGGTTGCTGCCGTTCATGCCGAACGCGCCATGACGGTGCTATTTGTCACCCACCAGCCCGAGGATGCACGCCGCATCGGCGAGCACATGGTGTTTGTCGACAATGGGTTGGTGGCCGCAACCGGCAAGGCTGATGATTTCTTTACCGGGGCTGGTCCGGAGGCGTTCCGGCGCTATATCGGCGCGGGTGCTGGATATTCCACATCACGCGATGTTGCCCGGAAGCGGACATAATTTACGGTCAAACCGGCTCCAGGCGATGTGGCGTTTGCTTGCCATGACCGGGGGAGTGTGGCTAGGTCGCCCTACCGGTCCGGCACAGGCCGTGATTTGCCTGCAGTATCCGCCGCCCGCCCTAAGGGACGGGCACGGATGCTGCAGCAGTTTGAGATGGCGCATGACACGTTCCGAAGATCGCCCCCGATTTTCGTGGTCATGCGCCGGGACCCGAAAGGAAGCCGTTCTGGCGATCGGCGCTAACACATTGGGAATGAAACCGCTGGCGCGTTTTCTCGCGCTGGCCGGTTTTGCCGTGGCGTTGGCAAGCTGCCAGATGTTCACGCCGCCGGAAGTTCAGGAATCCGGCTTCCAGCCTTCCGACAAGCCGATCACGGTGGACAATGTCGGCGCCAACAACAAGCTCGCCGAATTGGCCAAGGCGCAGCACCCGCGCATCCTGGCGACTTATGGCGGTGAATATTCCGACCCCAAGCTCGAACGCATGGTCGCCAAGGTGGTCGGTAGTTTGACGGTGGTGTCCGCCAACCCGACACAGACCTATCGCATCACCATTTTAAATTCGCCCAACGTCAACGCATTCGCGCTGCCGGGCGGCTATCTCTACATCACCCGCGGCCTCCTGGCGCTGGCCAATGATTCGGCCGAGCTTGCCGCCGTCATCGCGCATGAGATGGGCCACGTTACCGCCAATCACGGCCTGCAGCGCCAGCAACTGGAGGCCGAGGAAGGCCTGGCGACCAAGGTGGTTTCCGACGTGCTCGGCGACAGCCCGACCGCCAAGGCGGCGCTGATCCGCGGCAAGCTGAGGCTGGCGCAATTTTCGCGCAACCAGGAGCTGGAAGCCGACGCCATCGGCATCAAGTCGATCGGCGAGGCCGGCTACGATCCTTTCGCCGCCGGCCGCTTCCTGCAGTCGATGTCGGCCTATACCGATTTCCGCTCGATCAGTGGCGCCACCGACGCCAGCCTGGACTTCCTGGCCACGCACCCCAACACGCCGCAGCGCATCGATCTGGCGCAGCGCCATGCCCGCCAGTTCGGCGCGCCGGGCGTCGGCACGCGAGACCGCGATTCCTTCCTCGCCGGCATAGACGGCCTGCTCTATGGCGACACACCCGAGGAAGGCTATGTGCGCGGCGAAACCTTCCTGCACCCGGGCCTTGGCGTGTCGTTCACGGTGCCGGACGGCTTCATCATCGACAATTCGGCGGCAGCGGTGACGGCCACCGGCCCCGGCGACATAGCGATCCGTTTCGATGGCGTTTCCATCGACAAGAACCGGGCGCTGACGGACTATATCCGCAGCGGCTGGGTGGCTGGTCTCGTCGACAGCAGCGTCAAGCAGGAAACCATCAACGGCAATGAGGCGGCGACCGCGCATGCCGGCGCCGAAGGCTGGCAGTTCGACATTGCGGTGATCCGCGCCGGCGGCCAGGTCTACCGGCTGCTGACCGCGGCCCCTTCCGCCAGCACGTCGCTGGACACGATCGCCCGCTCGGTCAGCGGCTCGTTCCGGATTTTGAGCGCTGCCGAAAAGACGGCGCTGAAGCCGCTGCACATCCGCGTCGTCACCGTCCAGCCTGGGCAGACGATGGGTTCGCTTTCGGCGCAGATGGTCGGCGTCGACCGCAAGCTCGACCTGTTCCGCGTCCTCAATGCGCTGTCGCCCGGTGCCGCGGTTTCGGCCGGCGACAAGGTCAAGATCGTCACCGACAAGTAGGCGCCGCTGGACGCCTGCCGCCGTTCAGGCGGCAGTCGCGATGAACTCCGGATTCTGCTTCACCAATGCGACCTTGAGCTTTTCCATGGCGCGGGCCTCGATCTGGCGGACGCGTTCCTTGGAGATGCCGAGCGTTTCGCCGAGCGCTTCGAGTGTCGCGCCCTCGTCGTTCAGCCGCCGTTCCTCGATGATCCTCAGTTCCCGTGCGTTGAGCGCGCGAAGCGCCTCCCTCAGCCAGAGCGAGCGGCGCGCGACATCGATCTTGTCGCCGACGATCTCGTCGGGCAGCGGATCGTCCGAAATCAGGAAATCCATGCGCTCGGTCGAACCCGCATCGTCGGCAATAGGCATGTTGAGCGAGGAATCGGGCGCCGAGAGCCGCGAATCCATCATCGCCACATCGGCTTCGGAGACGCCAAGCGCCTCCGACACCTCGCGATAGAGCGTGGCGTTGGAGAGCGGCTCCGTGCCATTCGCCAACCGCGCGCGCAGGCGTCGCAAATTGAAGAACAGCGCCTTCTGGGCCGAGCTGGTGCCACCACGCACGATAGACCAGTTGCGCAGGATATAGTCCTGCATCGAGGCGCGAATCCACCATGTCGCATAGGTCGAGAACCGCACCTCGCGCTCCGGCTCGAAGCGGGCGGCGGCCTCGAGCAGTCCGACATGACCCTCCTGAACCAGGTCGCCGAGCGGCAGGCCGTAATGGCGGAATTTGGAGGCCATGGAAATGACCAGCCGCATATGGGCGACGGTGATGCTGTGCAGCGCGTTCTGGTCGTTGTCCTCTTTCCAGAGCAATGCAAGCCGATGCTCTTCGTCACGCTCGAGGTAGGGAGCCTTCATTGCCGCGCGGACCATGATCCGTCCTGCCGTGTCTTCCATCATGAGGCGCTCCCTGGGTGGTGCGGATGACTTTGCAAACTTGGCTGGCGCCCGGGTTGAAATGGCGGCGTCGTGCCCTACAACAGCCAGAACTGCCATGCGCGGGAAAGGTTCCGCGACCGTGGCGGCGGGATTGTGTTGCCTGAAGGGATTCCCAGGACGGTTCGTGATGGCTGCGATGACGAGCAGAAAGTTCCAGTTGGAGAACTGGGTTTCATAAATCGGTGTTTTTGAAATTCTGTTCCTTATTTTTTCGGCTTGCATCTGTCAGTTTCCAGCGCTCACAAATATGCCGGCCAGCCGGCCAAGGACGGGATCACAGAAAAATGAAATGGCTCAAGTCGCTCATTATCGCCGGAACGCTGCAGGCCCTGGCTGTCACTGCAGGCCATGCCGGCCCCAATCTCGACCAGATCAAGCACGCCGGTGTCATCAAGGTCGGCACGGAAGGCACCTATGCGCCGTTCACCTACCATGACACGTCCGGTGCACTGGTCGGCTTCGACGTCGAAATCGCCAAGGCGATCGCCGACAAGCTTGGCGTCAAGGCCGAGTTCCTCGAAGGCAAGTGGGATGGACTGATCGCCGGCCTCGACGCCAATCGCTACGATGCCGTTATCAATCAGGTCGGCATCACCGACGCCCGCAAGGCAAAGTACGACTTCTCCGATCCCTACATCGCCTCTAAGGCGGTGCTGATCGTGCGCGGCGACAACACCGACATCAAGAGCTTCGCCGATCTCAAGGGCAAGAAGTCGGCGCAGTCGCTGACCTCGAATTTCGGCAAGCTGGCCGAAACGAACGGCGCCGAACTGGTCGGCACCGATGGCTTCGACCAGTCGATCCAGCTGCTTCTGACCGGCCGCGCCGACGCCACGATCAATGACAGTCTGTCGTTCCTCGACTTCAAGAAGCACAAGCCCGACGCCAATGTGAGGATCGCCGCGCAAGAGGAAAACGCCGACTATTCCGGCGTCATCGTGCGCAAGGGCGACCCGGAGCTGGTCGCCGCTATCAACAAGGCGCTGGCCGATATCAAGGCCGACGGCACCTACAAGAAGATCTCCGACACCTATTTCGGCCAGGACGTTTCGAAGTAATCCGGGAGGCGGGCCGGTCCGCCGCCCATGAGACTATCGAGCGGCGAGCCGTCTTTGACGGCCCGCCGCTTTTGTCGTGATATGGCCGACGCATTCTTGCTTTGACCAAGCTGCTTCGACCAATCTGGAGGGTCTTACGTGCCGCACTGGCTGCAACTGATGCTGGAGTCGCTGCCTTCGCTCCTGTGGGCGGCGCTGATCTTCACCGTGCCGCTGACGCTATTGTCCTTTGCTCTCGGCTTGACGGTCGGCCTGGGTGCTGCACTCGCCCGGCTGTTCGGCCCCAAGCCGCTGGTCGCGCTGGTGCGCTTCTATGTCTGGATCTTCCGCGGTACGCCGCTCCTGGTGCAGCTGTTCCTCATCTTCTACGGCCTGCCGTCGGTCGGGATCCTGCTCGACGCCTTCACGGCGGCGCTGATCGGCTTTACCTTGAACATCGGCGCCTACACGTCGGAAATCATCCGCGCGGCCATAGGCTCGGTGCCGAAAGGCCAGTGGGAAGCCGCCTATTCGATCGGCATGACCTGGGGCCAGGCGATGCGGCGCACCATTCTGCCGCAAGCCGGCCGGGTCGCGGTGCCGCCGCTCTCCAACACCTTCATCTCGCTGGTCAAGGACACGTCGCTGGCCGCCGCCATCACCGTGCCGGAGATGTTCCAGGCGGCGCAGCGCATCGTCGCCACCACCTATGAGCCGCTGATCCTCTATGTCGAGGCGGCGATCCTTTATCTGGCGCTGAGTTCGGTGCTGTCGGCCTTGCAGACGCGGCTGGAGATCCGGCTCAACCGCTATGGCGGCTTCCTGGAGGCACGCTCATGATCGGCCTCAGCAACATCGAAAAGCGCTTCGGCGACAATCTCGTGTTGAAGGGCGTGACGGTCACCATTGCCGAAGGCAGCGTCACGGCGCTGGTCGGACCTTCGGGCGGGGGGAAGAGCACCCTGCTGCGCTGCATCAACCTCCTGGAAATCCCGACCTCGGGCACGGTGCGGATCGGCGACGAGACGCTCGAATTCCATCTCGGCGGCAGGGTTCCGGCCAGGGATATCCAGCGCCTGCGGCTGCAGACCGGCATGGTGTTTCAGAATTTTCAACTGTTTCCGCATCGCACCGCGATCGAGAATGTCATGGAAGGGCTGGTGACGGTGCTGAGATGGCCGCCTGAGAGGGCACGCGAGCGGGCGCTGGCTTTGCTGGAGAAGGTGGGGATGGCGCACAAGGCCGACGCTTGGCCAGCGACCTTGTCGGGCGGCCAGCAGCAGCGCGTGGCGATCGCCCGCGCGTTGGCGCCGTCACCGAAAGTGCTGCTCTGCGACGAGCCGACTTCGGCGCTCGACCCGGAGCTGGCGCAAGAGGTGGTCGACGTGCTCGGCAAGCTCGCCAGCGAAGGCACGACCATGGTGATGGCGACGCATGATCTGCGCCTCGCCTCCAAGATCGCCCAGGAAGTGGTGTTCCTCGATGCCGGTCTCGTCGTCGAGAAGGGACCGGCCGCGGTGCTGTTCAACAATCCGGAGCAGCAACGGACCAAGCGCTTCATTGCGACGCTGAAGCAGGAGGCTGAGAAGGAAGGCGGCGGCGCGTAAGCGCGCGGCCCAGAGTGTGTTGAATTCGGGTGATGGCCCCAGCCGCGGCTTTTCATTTGCAGGTTCAGATATGATGGCTGACGAGCGCCACGCCAAGTCCGATGAGGATCGAACCGCATGTCTTGGGGATCACCCATCCGGCGCCGCCGCCAGTGAACGGGCCAACGGCGAGCGAGGCGATGCCGACCGCCGCCAGGTCGGCCATCGAGAAGATGAGATTGACGACGATGCCGAGGATGAGGAATTGCAACCCTACGGCAATGGCGGCTGACGGGTCCACGAACTGCGGCAGGAAGGTCAGGAAGAACAGTGCCGTCTTGGGATTGAGGATCTCGACGACCATGCTGTCGCGAAATGTGTTCGGCGCCGGCCTGGCACCGTCCTCGCCCATCCGGTTCCAGCCCAGGAACATGGCAAGGCCCAACGAAATAAGATATATGGCGCCCGCCAATCGGATCATCGAGAAAGCGACCGGCGCGTGTTCCATCAGTGCGGCGAGCCCGACCGCCGCGGCCAGGATGTGCACGTAACAGCCGAGATGAACACCCAGTGCCGCCATCAATCCCGCCTGACGGCCATGGGCCAGCGTTTGCGCGGTCATGTAGAGAATCGCCGGCCCTGGCATGCAGGCGAAGGCGAGCGTTGCGAGGGCGAACGGAATCCAAAGATCCAGCGACGGCATGACGGCTCCTCCCATGTGATCAAGCCGTGGGAGGAGTAGGCTGGGGGTCAGGCCGAAAACATACGGCAGATGCCGTATTTGGATCGTGATCGGGCTTGGCTAATCTGCCGATGGTTAAGGGGACGTTGCGGGGTTGCCCATCGTCGCGGCTGCGATGTCAGCCGGCGGGCAATCCCAGACGAACCGCGTAGGCGGTCAGTTCGGCGGTGTTGTGGAGATTGAGCTTGCCCATCAGGTTTTCGCGATGCTTGCGAGCGGTCGGCAGGCTGATCCCCAACCGTTCGGCGATGTCGCGCGTGATCATGCCTTGCGCCACCAGTTGAAGGATCTGCCGTTCGCGCCGCGTCAGCGGCACCGGGGAGAGGATTTCCTGTGCGGCTATCGGCTCGCTGCCCCTGCCCATATCGCTGACGGCGAAGCGAACGGTTTTCGCCAGATAGGTGCCTCCGTTCTTGACCGCTTCGATGGCGGCGCCAAGTTCCTCGGGATCGCCGTCCTTGGTCAGGTAGGCGTTGGCGCCGGCACTGAGCGCGGCGCGCACCGTCCTCGGCTCGATATTGGCCGTCAGCACCACGATCCGCAGGCGTGGCGCCAAGGTCCTGATGGTGGCGATGAACTGCATCCCGGCGACACCTGGCATGCCGAGGTCGAGGATCAAAAGGTCGGCGCGCGTGCTTCGCAGCTGGCCAAGCAGCGCCTCGCCATCCGCAGCCTCGGCGACGACCGAGACATTGTCCATTGCCGAGATGAGCAGCTTCAGCCCCTCGCGCACGATGGCATGGTCGTCGGCGAGTATGGCGGTGAGCGGGCGATTCATCAGGGCACCATCCAGGACTGCAGCGGCGTATATGGATCGATCGCCAATCTATGCGAAACAGGTTGCCGGTAGATCAACGGTACCGGGGAAGACCGCCCGGAGAATACTTGGGGCAATTGGAGGGCTTCGATGCAGGAAGACAAGATACGCCAGGCCCTGATCGAACTCCTGTATCGCAATTCCTACGGCGTGGTCATCTCCAACATCGTGATCTCGATGGCGGCGGTCTATGTGCTGAGAACGGCCGTTTCCATCAATTGGCTGATCGGCTGGCTAGCGGCGCTGTATCTGCTGACGGCTATCCGGGTGCTGGCGTCGCGCCGTTTTTTCAGCCGCGCCCGGGATCGCCACTCGATCTTGCGCTGGGCATGGCTGGCTACGGCGTTTTCCTGCATGTCGGGCCTTCTGTGGGGTGTGCTTGGCTGGGTCGGCTTCATGCCCGAGGCGCCGATCGTGCTGTCCTTCACGGTCATTGTCCTGACTGGTCTCGTCTGCGGCACGGTGCCGTCTCTGTCGGCCTTTCCGCCGGCGCTGGTTGGTTCCATCCTGGCAACGGTGGTGCCGGTCGCCCTGCGCTGCCTGACCACCCAAAGCGATATTTCCGCCGCCTTCCTGTTCCTGCTCGCATCGCTGGTGGCGATCAATTTCTACTACTGCCGTATCACCTACCGCATGCTGCGCGAAACCGTCAGCCTGCGATTGGAGAACGAAACGCTGGTCGAGCATCTGCAAGAGGAACGCGACAGGGCGCAGACCGCCGACCGTGCCAAGACGCGTTTTCTGGCGGCGGCGAGTCACGATCTGCGCCAACCGATCCATGCCCTGAGCCTGCTGGTCTCGACGCTTGCCGTTTTGGGGCAGCGCGGCGACGTACCCTCCGGCGAGGCGCGCGAGCTGGCCAGCCGAGCGAAATCGGTTGTCAGCAACTTCAGTGGGCTGCTCAACGCTTTGCTCGATATCTCCCGGCTCGATGCGGGCATCGTCACGGTCGCGAGCGAGGCGGTGCCGCTGCGCGACCTCTTTGGTGATCTTCGCAATGAATTCGCCGCCGAGGCGAAACAGCGCGGACTTAGGTGGCGCGTGGTCGACAGCGGCCTCTACGTCGACAGCGACCCGATGATGCTGAAGCGCATTCTCAACAACCTGGTGTCGAATGCCTTTCGCTACACCAAGCAAGGTGGTGTCCTGCTGGGCTGTCGCCGGCGCGGCGCATGTGTGGAGATACAGGTCCTGGACAGCGGCCCCGGCATCCCCGCCGATCAGCAGGGGATGGTCTTCGAGGAGTTCGTGCAGTTGCAGAACCCGGCGCGGGACCGCACGCAAGGCCTGGGACTCGGGCTCGCCATCGTTCGCCGCACCGCCGAACTGTTGCGGCACCCCCTGAAATTGGCTTCGACATCCGGACGCGGTTCCCTGTTTTCCATCACCGTCGCGAAGGCCGGCGCGGTGCAAGCTCGCTTAGCGGTCGACACGACATCGCCGGCCAGCAGTACCGCGGGCATCATCGTGGTCGAGGACGAGGGCGATGTTCTCGATGCCATGGTGCGCTTGCTCGGCCTGGAGGGACATCGTGTCTATCCCGGCCGCTCCGCCGGAGAGGCGCGGAAGGCCCATGCGGCGGCGCTGGCTGCCGGCGATGCGCCGGTCGACCTGATCATCGCAGACTACCGTCTCGAGAATGACACCACCGGCACCGACGCGATCCGTGCGCTTCACGCCCATATCGGCCGCGTTGTCCCGACCATCATCATCACCGGCGATACCTCGCCTTCGCGCCTCAAGGAGATCAGCGCCAGCGGCAGCCGCATCCTGCACAAGCCGATCGCCGACGAGGAATTGCGCGAAACCATTGCTGCGGTCTGCTTTGCTGGCAAGGCGACAAGTGGGGACAAACGTTAACCGAAAACGCGCGCTGGACGGCCCGGAGCGCGCCAGCAAGCCGCGATGCAGCACGCTGGTGCGCAGTACATCATCAACATCGAAGCCGCCGCCCGAAAGCAAAAGAGGCCCCGGTCAAACCGGAGCCTCCAATCGTTTCAGGCAGGATCTCTCGAATCAAAGGCGAGAAGGATCAGGCAGCTTCTTCCTGCTCGGCCTCTTCATTGTCGGCCTTGGCGCCACGCTTAGGGCCCTTGTTGAGGTTGACCTCGATCAAGCGCACGGCTTCGGTTTCCGACATGCGATTGACGGCCGCGATCTCGCGGGCCATGCGGTCGAGCGCCGCCTCATAGAGCTGGCGCTCGGAATAGGACTGCTCCGGCTGGTTGTCGGCGCGGTAGAGGTCGCGCACGACTTCCGAGATCGAGATCAGGTCGCCCGAATTGATCTTCGCATCATATTCCTGGGCGCGGCGCGACCACATGGTGCGCTTGACGCGGGCGCGGCCCTGCACGACCTTCAGCGCGCGCTCGACATAATCCTCTTCCGACAGCTTGCGCATGCCGATGGAGGTCGCCTTGGCAACCGGAACCTTCAGGCGCATCTTGTCCTTCGAGAAGTCGATGACGAACAGTTCCAGCTTGTGTCCAGCAACTTCCTGCTCGTCGATCGAGACGATCTGGCCGACGCCGTGCGCCGGGTAGACGATGTATTCGCCGGTCTTGAAACCGTGACGCGCAGCGGTGGACTTCTTCTGCGGGGTGATCGTTGCCATTACGCCCTGAACTCCTTGTTGTGGCACCGGCGTCCTGCCGGTCCGAACTCGCGCGATCGGGGAAGCCGATCGTTAGCCGCACAACAGATGAACCCATCGGAAAAGCCGGACCGGCAAACGCGACATTGCGACCGCCTGACCCAGATCGCTCTGGTCCGAATGGGATTTTCACCTTTCAGTGATTTGGGGCGTCTGCGCCATAAATCGACGTTGTGTCACCGGCATGTTTCGCTGATGTAACACAAAAAGTCGTAAGAATCAAGGTTTTGCTGCACAAGCGAAGGCCACAGGCCAGCGCCGCCTGTCAAGCCGGTTAATGCGACGTGCCTCTTACCCAGCGTAATACCGGCCTTTGCGGCCGTGTTGTCAATCGCCTTCGCCGGGCTCTGCCGAGAAGTATTTCTCGAACTTGCCGGCCTCGCCGTCGAAGGATTTGGCGTCGGCCGGCGGTTCCTTCTTGGCGGTGATGTTGGGCCATTTGTCGGCGTATTCGGTGTTGACCTGCAGCCATTTGTCGAGGCCGGGTTCGGTGTCAGGCTTGATCGCGTCGGCCGGGCATTCCGGCTCGCAAACGCCGCAGTCGATGCACTCGTCGGGATGGATGACGAGCATGTTCTCGCCTTCGTAGAAACAGTCGACCGGACAGACTTCGATGCAGTCCATGTATTTGCATTTGATGCAATTGTCGGTCACGACATAGGTCATCGGTCGGCTCCGGGACGTCCCATTTTGTTGGGCTTTTTCCGTCAGGTAACGCCTTTGTCGACCGCTTGCAAGGGTAGCCATTGCGGACGGTGCCGGTGTTTCCGGAATGGAATTCCAGACTGAAGGCCCGGCGGAAGTCAGTCATGTCCCGCAGAGCGTCTGTTTGCCGGGCTCAGTTCTCGCCTCAGGCGTGCCGTTGTCCCAAAACCGCTGCGTGTTTTTGGACGCCAGGCATCAGTCTTCGCCGAGCAATCGGTCGGTCTGGCGACGTTCCTTCTTGGTCGGGCGGCCGCTGCCGGCCTCGCGCAGCCCCGGAATTGCATCGGGAGGGGCTTCGCCCTTCGGTGCGGGCGGTGGCGACATGTCCTCGTAAAGCGTACGGGCCTCCTCGGCCGGGCCGCGCCGCGTACCGGCGCCGAGCACCTTCCAGATGAAGATGCGGCGCTCGAGCGTGATGGTCAGGACGTCGCCTGGCTTGACCTGATCGGAGGCCTGCGCTGCTTTGTCGCGATTGATGCGAACGCGGCCGGCGACGACCAGTTTTGCCGCCAGCGAGCGCGATTTCACGGCGCGTGAGAAGAACAGCCATTTGTCGATGCGCTGGCGGCCTTCGGCAACCATCGAAGCGAGCCGGGTTCTACTTCTTCAACTGGTCGCGCAATGCGGCGAGCTTGGCGAAGGGCGAATCCGGGTCGAAGCGCACCGGGCGCTCCTCGCGCGGCTTGGGCTGGAAGGCCGGCTTGCCGCCTTGCGGACCACCTTTGGCATCCGGCCTGCCACCCTTCCAGTCGGGACGGCCCTCACGGCGGTCGGGACGCTCGCCTTGCGGCCTGCCGTCACGCCGCTGTTCGCCTTCGGCCTGCGGCTTGGGTTTGAATTTCGAGCGGTCGAAGCGCGGCTTGCCGGCTCCATCGCGCCGGCCTTCATGGGCAGGCCGTTCTCCGGGTGCAGCTACGGCCGGTGCGCCGGCGGTATCCACGGGTGCATCGCTTCGGCCGCGCGCTTGTCCGTTGCGTGGGCGATTGTTCCTGCGGCTGTCGTCGCGGTTGCGCGGGCGCTGTTCGAAGCGGCCCTGACGCCACAACAGGATGGGTTTTGGCGCTTCGGCTTCTGGAGCGGGTTCGCCGGCGGCAGCTTCAATCACCGCTGCAGGTTCGTCCGGCGCGGCGTCCGTTGCGGGCGCGGCATTTGACACCAGCTCGGCCGTTGCGGCTTCTTCTGCCGCTGCAACTTCGATCTCGGCAGTCTCAGTCTCTGCCTGCGGTTCAACCGGCGCCGGTTCGGCGACGTCGGGCGCAGCCTCGGCTACAGGCGCTTCGTCTTGCACGGTTTCGACAGGAGCGTCCGCCTGTTCTTCCACGGCAGGCGCAGCAGGTTCAGCCGCGGCGTCGGGGGTGATTTCGGCGGGAATTTCGGCCGCCGTTTCCGAAACGGCCACTGCGTCCGATGCCGGCTCCGACCCTTCGATTGCTGCCTCTGCTGCGGCATCCGTTGCCGCGGCTTCGGCCGCTTTGGCCTGCTCGGCTCGTGCAGCCTCTTCCGTCGCAAGCTTCGCCACCGCCGCTTCGCGCGCGGCATTGTCTTGTGCTTCGAGCCGCGCCTTGACCTCGACGGCCGGCTTCGGCTCGGCACGATAGCCGAGACCCTTGAGGATTTCTTCCATGTCGTCGGCGGTGGCGCCGAGGATCGACATCATCGGCGGCGTCACCATGAAGGACTGGCCGTCATAGGCGCCGTCCGGGCGCTGACCGAGGCCGGGCTTCCAGTTGGTCGCCGGACGGATCAGATCCGCCAGCCGTTCCAGTATGTCGATGCGCACGGCGCGACGGCCGAGATTGCGGTAGCCGGCAAGCTTGTAGAACGTCTTGTCGAAAGCAGGGTCGATCACCACCGAGGTGCGACCCGAAGCGAGCGCATGGACCACGTCGCCAAAGCCCGGCTTGTCCTTGCCGTCGTTCTTCAACGCCCACAGCAATGTCACCAGCCCGGCAGGCGCCGGCTTGATCAGCGCCGGCACGAAGACATGGTAGGCGCCGAAGCGCACGCCAAGCCGGCGAAGGGCGGCGCGGCCTTCCTGGTCGAGCGACTTCATCTCCTCGGCGATGTCGCGGCGGTTGATAAGGCCGAAATTCTCGACCAGCTGGAAGGCGATGCCGCGGCCGATGCCGGAAATCTGGTCGGCGTTCCTGAGATCGACCAGCGGCTTCAGCAGCGACTCGATCTGGAAATTGACGAATCGCTCTGCACGCGCGGCGACCTTGTCGCGCGCCGGGCCGGTCAGGTGTTCGTCGGCCAGCAGCACCAGCCGCGGCTTCAGCGCGTCTTCGCCTGATACCAGCGTGCCGATCGGCGCGCCGATCCAGCGCAGCGTGCCGTCCGAGCCAAGCGCAATGTCGCCATTGGCCGAGGCGCCGAAGCGTTCGGCGCGGGCCTCGAACTCGGCGGCCAGCGCCTTCTGGGCGGCGGTGCGCACCGCCTTGGCGTCTTCACCGCCGGCGGTCTGGTCCGCGGTGAAGCGGAACCCTTGCAGCTCGCCGACATGATGGCCTTCGACAAGGACGGTTCCGGTAGGACTAATTTCGGCTTCAGGCATGGTATTTTCTCTAAGGCGCCGCATGAGGACGGAAGTCCTGCGGTCTACGAAGCGTTTCGTCAACCGCTCATGCAGCGCATCCGACAATCTGTCTTCGATTTCGCGCGTCTTTTCCTGCCAGTGTGCCTGATCGGCCAGCCAGCCGGGCCGGTTCGACACGAATGTCCAGGTGCGGATCTGGGCAATGCGATGCGACAGCGTGTCGATATCGCCCTCGGTGGTATCGGCGCGGCGCACCTGCTCGGCCATGTAATTCTCGTCGACATGGCCGTGGCGTGCCAGGTCCGTGTAAATGGAAGCGATGAGGTCGGCATGCTGCGCCGGCGCGATCCTGCGGTAGTCGGGCAGCGCGCAGGCTTCCCACAGCAGCGCCACGCGCTTGGCATTGGTGGTGAGTGCGCGAATGTCCTCGTCGCGCGACAGATGCTCGAGCGCCTGTGCGTCGACGGCAGGCAATGCCCGCGTCAGTCCCTCGACGGGGGCGTTGGTCTCGATCGAGCGCTTCAGCGCGTCGAGGCTGGCAAAGTCGAAATGCGCGGTGCGCCACTGCAGCACCTTCACCGGATCGAAATCGTGGCCTTCGATCTTCTTGATCAGCTCTTCGTCCAGCGGGTCGACCTGGCCGGTGACGCCGAACGTACCGTCACGCAGATGCCGGCCGGCGCGGCCGGCGATCTGGCCGAGCTCGGCCGCGGTCAGGTTGCGATACTGGAAGCCGTCGAACTTGCGGTTCTGGGCGAAGGCGACGTGGTCGAGATCGAGGTTGAGACCCATGCCGATGGCATCGGTGGCGATGAGGTAGTCGACATCGCCGGACTGGAACAGCGCCACCTGGGCGTTGCGGGTGCGCGGCGAGAGCGCGCCGAGCACGACGGCGGCACCGCCCTGCTGGCGGCGGATCAGCTCGGCGATGGCGTAGACCTCGTCGGCGGAAAAGGCGACGATCGCCGTGCGCCGCGGCAGGCGGGTCAGCTTCTTGGAGCCGGCATAGGCAAGATGCGACAGCCTCGGCCGCGTCACCACCGAGACACCCCTCAGCAGGCGCTGCAGAATGCCATGCATGGTGGCTGCACCGAGCAGCAGCGTTTCCTGGCGGCCGCGCAGATGCAGGATGCGGTCGGTGAAGATGTGGCCACGCTCGAGGTCGCCGGCGAGCTGCACTTCGTCGATGGCGACGAAGGCGGCGTCGGTCTCGCGCGGCATGGCCTCGACAGTGCAGACCGAATATCTGGCGCCCGGCGGCTGGATCTTTTCCTCGCCGGTGATCAGCGCCACTTTGTGGGCGCCGACCTTTTCGCAGACACGGGCGTAGACCTCGCGCGCCAGCAGCCTGAGCGGCAGGCCGATGATACCACTCTCATGCGCCACCATGCGCTCGATGGCGAGATGGGTCTTGCCGGTGTTGGTCGGCCCGAGCACGGCGGTCACGTCGCGGCCCGACAGGATCAGCGGCTCTGTGTGTTTGGGCTGGATGTTCATCAACCTAGAATAAGGCTTCCGGGACCTGGAGATAAGGCTTCTGGCCTCTGGTTGTCGGGAGCGTGCCTCAAATGGCGCGTATGACAGGCGACACATAGGGATTTCGGGCGCGAAGCGAAAGCGGAATGTTCTGTCGGCGGCGAGAAGGTGGTTTTGTCAAGCTTTCAATCGGCTGCGGATTAACGGATAGAACGAGTCTGGAACGAATCGGCGACGAATCAGTGACTCCTGCAGATTCAGCTTTTGTTCACGGCTACATGTGGATTTCGCGACCGCGAGTCGCACCACATGCTGAATCGCTGAACTGGCCCGTTTGATGCTAAGAGGGCGTTGCCGTTAACCTTTGCCTGGAAACAATCACGGTGGCTTGGCGCGCCTCGACCAACATTATGAAATTGTTGATCTTTCTTAACCTGCGTTAAGCAGTTGGGCAGGCGATTCCGGCTGTCGTCGTTAACGTTCAGCTCATAGCCGGAACGAATCGGCGACGAATCGGCGATGGCGTAATTTTCCCGATTTGTTCACCTCAATATCTTGTGTTGTGAACAGTTTATCCACCGAGAATCCACAGGTTGCCAGGGAGCTTTTGCACAGGGCTGCTGCCGGCTGTTAACCTTCGCGTGCCGAATTGGGTCAGCTACGGTCGCGAGCACGTCAAAGGGACCGTGCCGGAAACGGGCCGGTGTGCCGGCCCGTCGATCTCCTACATCGCCACGTCGTCAGGCGAAGTATTGGCCACCGTTGGCCGTGATGGTCGAGCCGGTGATGAAGCCGGCATCTTCGGATGCGAGGAAGACTACGCAGCGCGCGATCTCTTCCGGTTCGCCGAGGCGACCGACGGGGATTTGCGGGATGATGCGGTCGTTGAGCACCCTCTCGTCGATCGCCTTGACCATCTCGGTGGCGATGTAGCCAGGGCAGATGACGTTGACGGTGATGCCCGCGCGGGCTCCCTCTTGAGCGAGGGCTTTGCTGAAACCGATGTCGCCAGCCTTCGCGGCGGAATAGTTGACCTGGCCGGCCTGGCCTTTCTGGCCGTTGATCGACGAGATGGTGATGACGCGGCCGAACTTGCGGTCGCGCATGCCGCTCCACAGCGGATGCGTCATGTTGAAGACGCCGGACAGGTTGGTGTCGATGACCTCTTTCCACTGCTCGCGCGTGATCTTGTGGAACATGGCGTCGCGGGTGATGCCGGCATTGTTGACCAGCACCGAGACCGGGCCGAGATCGGCCTCGACCTGCTTGATGCCGGCCGCGCAGGAATCATAGTCGGCGACCGACCATTTGTAGACCGGAATGCCGGTCTCGGCCTTGAATTTCGCCGCTGCGGCGTCATTGCCGGCGTAGTTCGCGGCAACCGAATAGCCGACGGTCTTCAATGCGATCGAGATCGCCGCCCCGATGCCGCGCGATCCGCCTGTGACGATTGCTACCTTGGTCATGCATTTCCCCTTTTTTTGATACCGCCCTGTTGTCGGGCTTGGCAGGCACTGGATACAGAACGGGCGGCTCGCGCCGCCCGGTTAGTGAGTTCTTCAGAGTGCTTCGATACACATGGCGACGCCCATGCCGCCGCCGATGCACAGGGTAGCGAGACCCTTCTTGGCGCCGCGCCGGCGCATCTCGAAGACCAGCGTGTTGAAGACACGGGCGCCGGAAGCACCGATCGGGTGGCCGATGGCGATGGCGCCGCCATTGACGTTGACGATCGAGGGGTCCCAGCCCATGTCCTTGTTGACGGCGCAGGCCTGCGCGGCAAAGGCCTCGTTGGCCTCGACCAGGTCGAGATCGCCGACCGACCAGCCGGCCTTTTCCAAGGCCTTGCGCGATGCTGGGATCGGGCCGGTGCCCATGATCTGCGGATCGACGCCGGCGGTTGCCCAGGACACGATGCGTGCCAGCGGGGTGATGCCGCGCCTCACCGCTTCCGCCTCGCTCATCAGCAGCGCGCCGGCGGCACCGTCATTGATGCCGGAGGCGTTGGCGGCGGTCACCGTGCCGTCCTTGTCAAAGGCCGGCTTCAGCTTGGTCATGGCGTCGAGCGTGGCGCCATGGCGGATGTATTCGTCCTGGTCGACAATGGTGTCGCCCTTCTTGCCCTTGAGTGTGACGGTGACGATCTCGTCCTTGAACTTGCCGGCCTTTTGCGCGGCCTCGGCCTTGTTCTGCGAAGCCAGCGCAAACTGATCCTGGTCTTCGCGGGTGATCTGGAACTGACGTGCCACGTTTTCGGCGGTGTTGCCCATGTGATAACCGTTGAAGGCATCCCACAGCCCGTCCTTGATCATGGTGTCGATCAACTTGAAGTCGCCCATCTTGACGCCGGCGCGCAGGTGCTGGGCATGGGTCGAAAGCGACATCGATTCCTGGCCGCCGGCGACGATGACCTTGGCATCGCCGGTGGCGATCTGCTGCATGCCGAGCGCAATGGCACGCAGGCCCGAGCCGCAAACCTGATTGAGGCCCCAGGCTGTGGTTTCCTTGGGCAAGCCAGCATTGATCGATGCCTGGCGGGCCGGGTTCTGGCCTTGCGCGGCGGTCAGCACCTGGCCGAGGATGACCTCGTCGACCTCGCCTGGTTCGACACCGGCACGTGACAGCAATTCCCTGATGACAACGGCACCGAGCTCATGCGCCGGGGTGGCGGCAAAGGCGCCGTTGAAGGAGCCGACCGGCGTGCGCGCCGCGCTGGCAATGACGATGGAAGCGGACATTTTCTTCTCCAGACTTCAAGGGTGTCGGTCTGTCGTTAGGGACTTTTCTTGCCCTTTCCCAACCCCAAGTCAAACCGGAAATAGGCAGGGCGCCCATGCGCCGCAAGCAGGTCGTGCCTTGCCATGGCGGCCATTCGTCCATTGCTGCGCAGCATATTTTGCCTGCTATGCAGCATTTAGTGATCCCGCACTGCACAAACTGCTTGGAATTGTGAAGCTTTTGCGCATATCCTCAAAAAAAAGGCACAATCGTTATCGGCGGCTTGCTCAGAGGCGCGCCGGTGTCCCCGGGAGGATGTAGATGGCCGCTAAAGACGATCCGATCATCATCAAGAAATACGCCAATCGCCGCCTCTACAACACCGGCACCAGCACCTATGTGACGCTCGAGGACCTCGCCGAGATGGTCAAGAAGGGCGAGGAGTTCACCGTCCAGGACGCCAAGACCGGCGACGACATCACGCATCCGGTGCTGACCCAGATCATCTTCGAACTGGAGAACAAGGACGGGCAAAACATGCTGCCGATCCCGTTCCTGCGCCAGCTCATCGCTTATTACGGCGACCAGATGCAGATGATCGTGCCGAGCTTCCTCGAACAGTCGATGCTCGCCTTTTCCAAGGAGCAGGAGCGCTTTCGCGAGCAGATGAAGGGGGCGATCGGCAAGTCGCCGCTCGACATGATGAAGATCACTACGCCGATCAAGGCGCTGGAGGAACAGACACGCCGCAACATGGAAATGTTCCAGAATGCGATGCGGCTGTTCACGCCGTTCCCGCCCGCTGGCTCTACGCCGGCGGCTGCGCCAACGCCCGAGCCGGCCAGGAAGGAAACGGCTGACAAGCCCGACGACCTTCAGGAGCTGAAGGACCAGATCGCGGCCATGCAGCGCAAACTCGACACGATGTCGTGAGCGCCTGGCGCTCTCGCGATCTTACGGCAGTATTCCCTCGTAGCGGCCGCGCGGCCGGATAAGGCCTCCGCCTGTTATCTGTTCGACCGTGTGCGCTGCCCAGCCGACGCTGCGTGCGAGCGCAAACAGGCGGAACGGCGTATCGCGCGGCAAGCCAAGACTGCGCGTCAGCGCGGCCAGCCCAAAGTCGATGTTGGGAAGCGCGCCGGTCGCCGCAAAGGCAGCGTCGCGCAGCGACGATAGTGTGCCGTCAACCTCGATCACCGACAGAAGCGCTGCCCCTCGGGGGTCGCCGTCGGGATAGAGCTGATGACCGAACCCCGGCAGCGGCCGGTCATGGCTGAGCCAGCGCCGAATCGCCGCATCGGCGCCATGCCGCGCAGCATCCTCGGCCAGTTGCATCACCGCCTCGCCGGCGCCGCCATGGCGAGGGCCTGACAGCGTCGCGAGCCCCGCCAGCAGGCAAGCGGCCAGCGGCGCGCCGGTGGAGGCTGCGACGCGCGCGGCGAAGGTCGATGCATTCAGCTCATGATCGGCAAGCAGGACAAGCGCGCGGCGGATCGCATCTGCGCCGCCGGCATCCACCGACCAGTCCTGCGCAAGCCGCTGATGGACCGGATCCGGCCCCGCCGGTGCGCCCAGCGCGGCGGCCAGCACGCCGACCGCGTGCGCGGCGTCGGCATGCAGCGAGGCGGCGCTGCGCCCAAGCGATGGGCGCCCCTGGCCGGCAAGCACGGCAAGTCGCGCAAAGGCCGCAGCCCGGCCAGCTTGATGGGGTGCGTCCGGCAATGGTGCTTCGAAAGCCACCGGTTCCGGCAGAGCCCAGAGAACGGCGGCGGCTTCTTCCAGTGTGGCGTGCCCGGAGAGCACCGCGGCGTCCTGCCCGCGATAGATGAGCCGACCGTGCGAGACGGTCGAGATCGCCGTTGCGATCGAGGGCTCGCCCCAGGCAATGGCGCTTTCAGCGATGGCTGATGGGCTCCGTCCGCGCGCCCTCCGCGTTGCCAGCGCTTCTATATCGTCGGCACGATACTGGCTGCGGCGCGGATCGGCGCGGTCGGGCCGCATGCCGATGCGCCCACGGCTGACATAGGCGTACAGCGTCTGCGCCCGCACCTTGAGCCTCTCCAGCGCTTCTTCTCTGGACAACCACTCCGACATATCGAACCCCAATATTGATTCTATTGATCAAGATTGATGGAAACGTTGCCCATCTCTATCTCCGATCTGGAAATGCTTCAAGGAGACAGGCTATGGCGAATGGGCTCGATGACGTGGTGGCGGCGGAAACCGTGCTTTCCGATGTGGATGGTCTTGGCGGCCGGCTGACGATCCGAGGTCATTCGCTGCCCGAGCTGGCCGGCCGCTGGGACTATGCTCAGGTGATGCGCCTGCTGCTCGACGGCTTCTTCGACGACCTTCCCGCCGACGCGAAGCTGACGGGTGAGCTGGGCCAGGCACGTGCTGAGGTGTTCGAACGGCTTTTACCCTCGTTGCCCCGGCTGGCGTCGCTCGATGTCTACAGCGCCATGCGCGCCGGCATGGCGCTGCTGCCGGACGGCGACACATCGACGAACGCCTTGCTGCTCATCGCAGCGCCCGCCGTGCTGACGCCGGCCCTGCTGCGCCTGCAGCGCGGCGAGGAGCCGATCGCGCCGGACAGCCGGGCCGATCATGCCGCCGACATGTTGAGGATGCTGAACGGCAGCGTCGCCTCGCCGGCGCTGGCGAAGGCGCTCGACACCTATCTGGTGACCGTCTGCGACCACGGCCTCAACGCATCGACCTTTGCGACGCGCGTGGTGGCCTCGACGCAGGCCGGCCTGACATCCTCCGTGCTGGCCGGGCTCGGCGCACTCAAGGGGCCGCTGCATGGCGGGGCGCCCGGTCCGGTGATCGAGATGCTGGATGCGATCCAGGCGCATGGCGATGCCGCCGGCTGGCTTCGCGACGAGATCGCGCACGGCAGGCGCATCATGGGCTTCGGCCACCGCATCTACCGCGTGCGCGATCCGCGCGCCGATGTGTTGAAGTCCGTCGTGCGGCAACTCGGCGGCGAGGGCGAAACCGGCCGCCGGCTGGCATTCGCGGAGACAGTGGAACAGGTAGCGCTCGACGTGCTGCGGATCGCCAAGCCGTCGCGCTCGCTGCAGACCAATGTCGAGTTCTACACCGCGCTGCTGCTGGAGGCGGCGGGCTTTCCGCCACAAGCTTTCAGCAATGTCTTTGCCACCGGGCGCGTCGCCGGCTGGATCGCGCATGCGCGCGAGCAGCAGACGATCGGGCGGCTGATCCGCCCGCAGTCGCGCTATGTCGGGCCTGTGCCGGAGCTGGCTGCCTGAGGCTTATCGGCGCCTGGCGAGCGACCGGCGATCCAAACGATATCCTCCTGGTGAGCGGCCGTGTGGCCGCTTATGACGAAAATTTCATCTCGCCCACAAATCTGGCCGCTGTTATTGCGTCGTATTGAGCATATATGCTGCACTGCAACATAGATGCATTCTTGCCGTAACCAGAGGATTCCGCCCTTGGCCGCCAGAAAAACCGCAGTCATCACCGGCTCCACATCGGGCATTGGCCTGGCCATCGCCCAGGCGCTGGCGGCCGAAGGCCGCAACGTCGTCGTCAACTCTTTCTCCGACACGACCGCCGACCACGCCATGGCCGACGCGATTGCCAAACAGTATGGAGTGAAGACCGCCTACATCAAGGCCGATATGTCGAAACCGGCGGAATGCCGGGCGCTTGTCGCCAAGGCGGCCGAAACATTCGGTTCGGTCGATATCCTGGTCAACAATGCCGGCATCCAGCATGTCGCGCCGGTGGAAGAGTTCCCGATCGAGAAATGGGACGCCATCATCGCCATCAACCTGTCGTCGGCATTCCACACCATTGCAGCCGCCATTCCGCTGATGAAAAATGCCGGCGGCGGGCGGATCGTCAACATCGCCTCGGCACACGGCCTGGTCGCGTCGCCGTTCAAGTCGGCCTATGTCTCGGCCAAGCACGGCATCATGGGATTGACGAAGACCGTCGCGCTCGAACTGGCGCGCGAAAAAATCACCTGCAATGCCATCTGCCCGGGCTATGTGCTGACGCCGCTGGTCGAGGCGCAGATCCCCGATCAGATGAAAGCCCATCAGATGGACCGCGAGACCGTCATCCGTGAGGTCATGCTGGACAAGCAGCCGACCAAGGAATTCGTCACGGTAGAGCAGATCGCGGCAGCGGCGGTGTTCCTGTGCTCGGACGCGGCAGCGCAGATCAACGGCACGCATCTCTCGGTAGATGGCGGCTGGACCGCCGCGTGAGGCGCGAAATCTTCTCATCTACCCAAAACGCACCAAGGACGACGCCATGACCAAAAACGGCAAGGCGGAGGAGACGAAGAAGACGATCAACATCGCGCTTCAGGGCGGCGGCTCGCACGGGGCCTTTTCCTGGGGTGTGCTCGACCGCCTGCTGGAGGACGGACGGCTGGAGATATCAGCAGTGTCCGGCACCAGCGCCGGCGCCATGAACGCGGTGGCGCTGGCCGACGGATATGTGCGCGGCGGTGTCGAGGGAGCGCGGCAAAAACTTGAGGATTTCTGGCGCGCGGTGGCGGCCAAGGGCCGGTTCAGCCCAGTGCAGCGCATGCCGTGGGATGTCGCCTGGGGCAACTGGTCGATCGAGAATACGCCTGGCTATGTCTTCTTCGACACCATGTCGCGGGTGTTCTCGCCCTACGTCGCCAATCCGCTCGGCCTTAACCCGCTGCGCGACGTGGTGGAGCAGGAGATCGATTTCGACAATGTCCGCGCCTGCAAGTCGATGGAACTGTTCATCTCGGCGACCAATGTCGAGACCGGACAGTTGCGCGTTTTTTCCGACGGCGAGATCGACCTCGACGTGGTGATGGCTTCGGCCTGTCTGCCGCAATTGTTCCGCGCCGTCGAGATCAAGGGCGTGCCCTACTGGGACGGCGGCTATGGCGGCAACCCGGCGCTCTATCCGTTCTTCAAGACCGCGGCGACCGAGGATGTGCTCCTGGTGCAGATCAATCCGGTGGTGCGGGAGGGAACGCCAAGGAGCGCCAACGAGATCCAGAACCGCATCGACGAGATCACCTTCAACGCCGGGCTGCTGCGAGAATTCCGCTCGATCGCCTTCGTCAAGGAACTGATCGCCGCCGGCCGTCTGCCGCATGGCGAATATCGCGACATCCGCATGCACCGCATCGATGCCGACGAGGCGTTCAAGGACCTGTCGGCGTCATCAAAGGTCAATGCCGAATGGGCGTTCCTGACGTATCTCAGAGACCTCGGCCGCACAGCCGCCAGCGACTGGCTGGAAGAGAATTACGACGCCGTCGGCAAGCGACCGACGCTCGATCTCTCCGGCGAACTCGATGACGGCTTCAAGCCGGTGCGCGGTCCGGCACCCGGCCGGCGGGTCAAGGAATTCCTCGCTGTGCGCAAAAATCCGGAGGTGGTTCGCCGTCGGGCCTGAACTGAAACCCGATACAGCTGGTTTCATCGAGCTTTCAAGGCGAGGTCGATCACCCTGATCAGGGCAGCGGCCGCCTGCCGCTGTCCCTCCGGATCTCTGATCCGCGCCTTCATGCCTTCCAGCCCGTCGAGCAGCATGTCGGTGAGCAGTTGCGCCGACAGGCCCCTGGCCGCCAGGTCGACGCCGTTCCTGGCTGCCTCCCCCTGGATCGCGGCGCCGATGTGTTGGCCAAGCCCGCCGCGCCAGCAGCCTACCAGATCGCCAAGGCTCGATTTCATATCCAGCAATTCGGCGCCGTGCGGCGAGGCAACGACCGCGCCCATCATCGAGATGAATGCCTCATCGATGGCCCGCATCATGCGCTCGGTGAAAGGGCCATCGCCGGATAGGGCAATCTTTGCCGCCTCGACCGAGCGCGACAGGATCATCATGGCGATGGCGCGGAAAATGTCGGTCTTGTTCTTGAACAAGAGATAGAGCGCCGGGCGCGACATGTCTGCGGCGCGGGCGATGTCGTCCATGGTGGTGCGGGTGAAGCCATAGGCCAAAAACACCTTCATCGCGCCATCCAGGATACGGACGCGTTTGGGATCTGTGGCGGCGATGTCTTCGATCTGGTTCATGGAGCAATTCTATCCTGCAAAATCCTATTTGACAAAATGACGAAATTTGTCAATCTGTATTGGGCGAAACGGTCGAGAGGACGCTTCGCCTTGGCAGTGGACGACAACAAAGGGTATCCCCATGCGCCTTACCGTCGACGGTCAGTCTTTCGATATCGATGCCGATCCTGACATGCCGCTGCTGTGGGCGCTGCGCGATCTCATTGGCAAGACCGGGCCGAAATTCGGCTGCGGCATCGCCGCCTGCGGCGCCTGCACGGTTCATGTCGACGGTCAGCCGGTGCGTTCCTGCTCACTCCCGGTTGGCCAGGTCAGCGGCGCTGTCACGACCATCGAAGGCATCGGCACAGCAGGCGGACTGCATCCGGTGCAGCAGGCATGGCTGGAGGAACAGGTCGCGCAATGCGGCTACTGCCAGGCCGGCCAGATCATGAGCGCGGTGGCGCTGCTCGACGAAGTCGCCAGCCCAAGCGACGCCGACATCGACAACGCCATGGGCGGCAATCTCTGCCGCTGCGGCACCTATCCCAAAATCCGCTCGGCCATCAAGAAGGCCGCGGCGCTCAAGACGGCGGGGCTCTGACCATGGCCAGTGTCGGAAAGATCGCCCGCCGCACGTTTCTGATCGGCGCTGCCGCCGTCGCGGGCGGCGTTGCCGTCGGCTACTACTATTATCGCAAGCCTTTTCCGAACCCGCTCGAGGCCGAGCTCGGCAAGGGCGAGGCGACCTTCAACCCCTATGTGAAGATCGGCGCCGACAACACCATCACCATCGTCGCGCCGCGGGCCGAGATGGGGCAAGGCATTTCGACGACGCTCGCCGTCATGGTCGCCGAAGAACTCAATGTGAGCCTCGACCGGGTCAAGGTCGAGCACGGCCCCGCCTCCCATGCCTATTACAACGCCGCGATCCTCGAAGAGGGCGGTCCGTTCGCCTTCTTCGACGAGAGCATGACCGCGCAGGCGGTGCGCTCGGGTCTCGGTGTGGTCGGCAAGTTCCTTGCCCTGCAGGGCACCGGTGGTTCGGCTTCGACACGCGACGGTTTTGACAAGATGCGGCAAGCGGGTGCAGTCGCCCGGCAGATGCTGATCGCGGCTGCGGCGCAAAAACTCGGTGTCGCCGCCGCCGATCTGGAAACGGCCGACGGTTCGATCCTGCACAAAGCGTCCGGCAAGTCGCTGACCTATGGCGCGGTCGCCGCGGCCGCCGCCGCGATGGCGCCGCCGGCCGAAGTCAGGCTCAAGGACCGGGCCGACTGGAAACTGCTGGGAAAGCCGCAAAAGCGCATCGACATGCTGGCCAAGGTGACCGGGGCGCCGATCTTCGGCATCGATGTCAGGCTGCCGGACATGGTCTACGGCACGGTCAAGATGAGCCCGCGCTTCTGGTCGGCGCCGATCAAGGCGGACCTCTCGAAAGCCGAGAAAATGCCCGGTGTGATCAAGATCGTGCCGCTGGAGACGAATTACGGCCATGGCTTCGGCATCATCGCCGACAACACATGGGCGGCATTCAAGGCGGCCGAGGCGATCGATGCCCAGTGGTCCGATCCCGAATACCCGCTCAGCAGCGCCGCTATTTCAGATGTCCTGAAGCAGGCGCTCGGCACCAAGGGGTCGGTGATGCGCGACAATGGCGACGTCGACACCGCCTTTGCCGACGCGCCGCGTGAAAGGATCGTCGAGGCCGACTATGCGGTGCCCTATCTGGCGCATGCGACGATGGAGCCGATGAACGCCACGGCGCAGCTCAGGGACGGCGCGCTCGACATCTGGTGCGGCAACCAGGCGCCGACCCTGGTGCGGCAGCTTTGCGCCAACGCGGTCGGCATCGAGCAGGACAAGATCACTGTGCACACCACCTTCATGGGCGGCGGTTTCGGCCGGCGCGTCGAGGTTGACTACGCGCTGTGCGCCGCGCTGATGGCGAAGGAGACGGGCGGGCGCCCGATCAAGGTGACCTGGACGCGTGAAGAAGACATGCGCCACGACGCCTACCGGCCGGCCGCTATCGGCAAGTTCCAGGCGCGGCTCGGCGACGATGGCATGCCGGTCGCCGTCGACATGAGGATGGCCTCGCCATCGGTGATTGCCGGCATGCTGCGCCGGCTGTTTCCTTCGATATCGCCGCTCGGTCCCGACAAGAGCATCGTCGACGGTGCCTATGACCAGCCCTACACCATTCCGAACTACCGGGTCAGCGGTATCGCGGCGCCGGTCTCCATCCCTGTCGGCTCCTGGCGCTCGGTCGGCAGTTCGGTCAACGGCTTCTTCCATGAGGGTTTCATGGACGAGATCGCCATTGCCGGAAAAATCGATCCGGTCGAGATGCGCAAGAGACTGATGGCCGCTTATCCCTCGGCGGTGAAGGTGGTGGAGAAAGTCGCCGCGATGGCGAAATGGGGCGAGGCGCTGCCCGCCGGCAAGGCCAGGGGTATCGCCTTCACGCTGTCCTTCGGCAGTTGGGTCGGCGAGATCGTCCAGGTGGCGGACACGCCGGCCGGCATCCGCATCGAGAAGGTGTGGATCGCCGCCGATGTCGGCACCGCGCTCGATCCCGGCATCATCGAGGCGCAGCTGATTTCGGCCGCCATCTACGGACTCTCCGCAGCTATGGGTCAGGAAATCACCTTCGCCGACGGCATGGTCGAACAGTCGAACTTCCACGATTTCGACGCCATGCGGATCTTCCAGTGCCCGGTCTTCGAAGTCGCCATCCTGGAAAACTTCCACAAGATGGGCGGCGTCGGCGAGGTCGGCACACCGCCGGCGGCTCCGGCGCTCGCCAACGCCATCTTCGCGCTCACCGGAAAGCGCGTCCGCACGCTGCCGCTGTCGAAAACGGTGGCCTTCGCATGAAGAAGCTCCTCATCATGCTGACGCCTGCTGCCATGCTCGTGCTCGCAGCGCCGTTTGCGATCGCGCAAGAGAGCCAGATGCCGGCGCCGGCGACCGTCGACGCGGCGAAAGGCCTGTCCGAATGGGACAAGGTCTATGCGGTGTTCTCGCATCCGCGCTGCGCCGACTGTCATGTCGCGGACGAGCGGCCGCGCTGGTCGGGTGCGCATTACGGCGGTACGCGCGTTCACGCCTTCAATGTCCAGCGGGGTGCTGACGGGTCGGGCTTCGGCAATCCGGGCCTGCGCTGCACGACTTGCCATTTCGCCAGCAATTCCAAGGCATTGCACGGTCCGCCCGGGGCCGAGAACTGGCATCTGGCGCCAGCCGAGATGGCCTGGTTCGGCAAATCCTCGGCCGAAATCTGCGCCCAGATCAAGGATCCCCTGCGCAACGGCAACCGTAGCTTGAAAGATATCGCGCTGCATGTTCGCGACGACAGATTGGTCGCCTGGGGCTGGGCGCCAGGATCGGGTCGTGAACCAGCCCCGGGCTCCGCCGAAGCAACCTATCAAGCGATCGAAAACTGGGCAGCGGCCGGCGCATCTTGTCCGCCGGCGCAATGATCTTGCAACTTTCAGACTATATTGCGGTGCAACTTTGATGTAGAAGCGCGCTTCGCCGATCACGGCAAATTGAACACGGCTCGGCGCGCACCCATATCGGCGACGCGCCCGCGTTATGAGGACGCTGGCCGAACCCGCAGTGGAAAAAACGACGATGAGAATCAGGTTTCACAAGCTTGCAGCCGTTGTTGTGCTCATTGGTTTCGCGGCGTGGATGGCGACAGGCGAGTTTTCGTCGGTCGGCAGCGTAGCCGCCAACAAAGCCAAAGCAGCCGAAGCCGAACAGGCCAAGGCGCCGGACGCGAGCAAGCCGAAGACGGCGGAAGCCGAGCCGAAGGCACCGCTGCGCACGGTCGCGGTGGTGACACCGCCTCGCAAGACCTATGCACGCGCCATCCGCATTTCCGGGCTGACCGAAGCCGACAAGCGGGCGGTGCTGGCGACGCGCGTCGCCGGTGTCATCGACAAGCTACCTGTCAAGCAAGGCGATCACGTCAAGACGGGGGATCTGGTGCTGATGTTTGCGGCGGAAGAAAAGATCTCGATGGTCGACAACGCCAAGCAGTTGGTGGTGCAGCGCCAGGCCGAGCTGGACGCAGCCTTGCGGCTGATGAAGACCGGCAATCTGCCGAAGCTGCAGCTCGACACCGCGCGCTCGAACCTGACCTCGGCGCAGTCGCTGCTGGAAACGGCACAGGCCGAACTCGACCGCAACGAGGTGAAGGCGCCTTTCGACGGCGTTATCGACCGGGTGCCGGTGGAACTTGGCAGTTCCGTCATGCAAGGCGGCGAGGTGGCAACCATCCTCAAGCTCGATCCGGTGATTGCCCGTGGCGAAGTCAGCGAGCGCGATCTCGGCTATCTCAAGCTCGGCGACAAGGCCACCATACGGCTGGTCAGCGGCCAGACGGTCGAAGGCACCGTGCGCTACATCAGCCGCGACGCCTCGTCGGCGACCCGCACCTTCCGCGTCGAGGTTGCCGTCCCCAATGCCGACGGCTCCGTGCCGGCCGGCATGACGGCGGAAATCGCGCTCAACGCACAGCCGACCGACGCGGTGCTGCTGCCGCGCTCGGTTGTGACGCTCGGCGACAAGGGCGACCTCGGCATCCGTGCCGTCGGCAAGGACAACAAGGTGGCGTTCTTCCCGATCGACCTCGTTGACGACACGCCGACCGGCCTCGTCCTCGGCGGCATACCGGCCGACGCCCGCATCATCGTCGCCGGCCAGGAACTGGTGAAGGAAGGCGATCTGGTCAATCCGGTCGAGGCCGACCAGGCGATCATCAAGAAGCTGCTCGGCGAGGCGACGACCGGCACCCAGTAGCGTAGCACAAGTCGCGACGGACTAGCCCTGGGCGGGGACAATCGGCTGCGACGCAGCTCGTGGAAATTCAAGAACAGGCGTTAGCCATGGATATCGTCAGACTCGCAATCAACAATGCCCGCCTGACCATTTCGGTCCTCGTCTTCCTTCTGCTGGCGGGCTGGGTTGCCTATCAGGCGACGCCAAAGGAAGCGGAGCCCGACGTTCCGATTCCGATGATGTATGTCAGCCTGATCTATCAGGGCATTTCGCCCGAAGATTCGGAGCGGCTTCTGCTGCGGCCGATGGAAAGCAAGCTGAAAAGCCTGAAGGGCCTCAAGGAGATGCGTTCGGCCGCCTTCCAGGGCGGCGGCTACGTGCTGGTCGAATTCCAGCCGCAGACCAATCTGGCCACCGCGCTGCAGGACACGCGCAGCAAGGTGCAGGACGCCAAGGCCGACCTGCCGCAGGCGGCGGAAGAACCCGTCGTTACCGAAGTCAACATTTCCGAATTTCCCGTGCTCGTCGTCACGCTCTCGGGAAATCTGCCCGAACGCGTGCTGACCGCCGCCGCGCGCGAACTACGCGACCGTATCGAGGAGGTTCCCGGTGTTCTCGAAGGCTCGCTGCAGGGTGCGCGCGACGATCTCGTCGAGGTCGTCATCGATCCGATGAAGCTGTCTTCCTATGGATTGCAGCTCGATCAGTTGATCGGTGCGGTCGGCAACTCCAACAGCCTGGTCGCCGCCGGCAACATCGAAGGCTCGGAGGGCAAATACGCCGTCAAGGTGCCGTCGCTGATCGAAACGCCGGAGGACGTCGCCGCACTGCCGGTGGTAGCCGGCCCCAATGCCGTGGTGCAGGCCAAGGACATCGCGACGATCCGCTCGACCTTCAAGGATGCCGAAACGGTGACCCGCCTCAACGGCAAGCCGGCCATCGCCATCGAAGTCAAGAAGCGCATCGGCTCCAACCTGATCGACACCATCGCCAAGGTGCGGACGGTGTCCGACGAGTTCGTCAAGTCCATGCCCGAGGGCATGAACGTCACCTACACGCAGGACAAGTCGGTCTTCGTCAACCAGCTGCTCGGCGATCTGCAGAACCATGTGATGATCGCCGTCATCCTGGTGTTCATCGTCATCCTCTACGCGCTGTCCGGCCGCGCCTCGCTGCTCATCGGGCTTGCGATTCCGTCGTCCTTCCTGATCGGCATCCTGCTGCTGGCGATGATGGGCTACACGATCAACATGATCGTGCTGTTCAGCCTGATCCTGGCCGTCGGCATGCTGGTCGACGACGCCATCATCGTCACCGAGTTCGCCGAACGGCGGATGAGCGAAGGCATGCCGAAGGAGGAAGCCTTCGCGCTCGCAGCCAAGCGCATGGCCGGTCCGGTCATCGCCGCGACGATGACGCGCATCGCCGCCTTCTCACCGCTGCTGTTCTGGCCGGGCATCATCGGCGACTTCATGAAGTACATGCCGATCACGCTGATCGTCACGCTATCGGCCTCGATGCTCTATGCGCTTGTCTTCGCGCCGACGCTGGGTGCGATCTTCGCCAAGGCGCCGCCGCATCATGAGGATGACAATCGCGACGGCTGGTACATGGCGATCGTCAAGCAGGCGGTGCGCTTCCCCATCACCGTGCTGGTGCTGACCGTCGCGCTCTTGTTCGGCGTCGGCTTTGCCTATTCGAAATACGGCGCCGGCGTCGAGTTCTTCCCGAATGTCGAACCGGATTACGGCCTGCTCTACGTGCATGCGCGCGGCAATCTTTCGCTGGCCGAAATGGATACCGCGACCAAGATCGCGGAAGACAGGCTGCTCGGCTGGCCGGGCGTGAAGTCGGTCTACACCCGCGTCGGCAAGACGCAAGGCGGCGGCCAGGATATCCCCGAAGACGTCGTCGGCGTCATCCAGTACGAATTCATCGACTGGCGCGAGCGCAAGGCGGCGAACCACATCCTGGACGATCTGCGCGGCGTCATGGCCGGCATTCCCGGCGTCGATGTCGAGGTGCGCGTGCCGGAAGCCGGTCCGCCGACCGGCAAGCCGATCCAGATCAGGCTTTCGGCCGTCGACCCCAAGGGGCTCGACGACAAGGCCCGTGAGGTTGCGGCGCGCATCGGCAAGGTGCCCGGCGTCATTGATATTTCCGACGGCCTGCCGCCGCCCGGTGTCGACTGGGCGCTCGAGGTCGACCGTGCCAAGGCGGCGCAGTACGGCATCAGCCCAACCTCGGTCGGGACGGTGGTGCAACTGGTGACCAACGGGCTGAAGCTCTCGGAATACCGGCCTGCCGGAGCCGACGACGCGGTCGACATAAGGCTGCGGCTGCCCGAAGACCGGCGCACGCTGTCGACGCTCGACGAACTCAGGGTGCAGACCTCACAAGGCTCGGTGCCGATCTCGAACTTCGTCGTGCGCAAGCCCGAGCCGACGGTCGGCATCCTCAACCGCATCGACGGCGCGCGTACGGTGGTCGTCCAGGCCAACGTCGCCGCCGGCGCTCAGGTCGCGGCTGTGCAGGAGCAGGTCACCAAAGCCGTCTCCGACATGGATCTCGGCAGCGGCATCCGCTGGAAGCTGGCCGGCTCGAACGAGGACAGCGCCGAAGCCAGCGCCTTTCTTAGCAAGGCCTTCGGGGCGGCGATCTTCCTGATCTTCCTGGTGCTCTTGGCGCAGTTCAACAAGTTCACCAGCGTCTGGCTGGTGCTGTCCTGCGTGGTCATGGCGACGATCGGCGTGTTCCTCGGCCTGCTGATAACAGGCGAGACGTTCGGCATCGTCATGTCGGGCATCGGCGTCATCGCTCTGGCCGGCGTGGTGGTGAACAACAACATCGTGCTGATCGACACCTATGACCGGCTGCGTGAAGAAGGCTGGGACAAGGTCGAGGCGGTGCTGCAGACTTGCCGCGAGCGCGCCCGTCCGGTGGTGCTGACGGCTGTTTCGGCCATTCTCGGCGTGCTGCCGATCGCCTTCGGCCTCGGGTTGGAAATCTTCCATCACGAGACGACGATCAACGCGCCGTCGACGCAATGGTGGATTTCGCTGTCCTCGGCGATCGTCTTCGGCCTGTCCTTCGCCACCGTGCTGACGCTGGTGGTGACGCCGTCGATGCTGATCGTGTTCACCCGCGCCAAGGTCAAGCCGGGCGCACGGCGCGGTTGGTTCAGCCGGCTGTTCCGGCGTGGCAAGGGCGAGATTTCCTCGACCGATGCGCAGGGGCAGGATGTCGGAGCCGAGCCGGATATCGCCTTTCCGAAAGCCGCCGAATAGACCAATGCCGATTTGACCGCAAAAGGCCGCCCGGAACAACCGGGCGGCCTTTTGCATTGTTCTTGGGCGAAACGTCGAACTGCGGGGTTCTCATGCCGATCACCACCATCGTCATCATCGTCCTGGTCCTTATCCTCATCGGCGCGGTGCCGGCCTGGCCGCATTCACGCTCCTGGGGCTATGGGCCGTCGGGTATTGTCGGCGTGGTGCTGGTGGTGCTCATGGTGTTGCTGTTGATGGGACGGCTCTGAGGCGCCCTCTCAGTCCACGGAGATTGTCAATATGCGGAGGAGCATCGCCCGCCATCGCGGACGTCAGGCAGCTTTCGCAACGCCGGTCACGGTGGCAATGCCGATATCCCCGAGAGCTTCAGTGACGGCCTGATCCAGCGGCGTGTGCGGGATCGCGCCGATGATGCCTTCCAGCCTTGCCGACGCCAGTTGGTGCGGTTCGAAGCGCAGATAGGACATCGACACGATCTCACGCCACATCGCCACGAACGGGCTACCGGCGCGCAGCACCCACCAGGCCATCGAGGTCATCTTGAGCGGACGCCCAAGCGCCTTCTCTGCGGCTGCCTTGATCTCCAGGTCGGTGACGGGATGGCCGGGGAAGTTGAAGGCTTCATAGGCGCCGAGCTTGTCCAGGTTCTGCGCCAGTCCGACGAAAGCCCTGGCCAGATCCGGTAGGTAGGCCCATTCATGCACGAGGTCGACCGGGCCGGGCGCCGTATAGATACCCTTGTTGATCTTGGCAGCGACGACCAGGTCGAACCACGAGCCGCTGCCGGTGCCGCCGAAGAAGTCGCCGGCCCGCAAAATGATGGTGCGGACGCGGCGTGCTTCGGCCTCGCGGTGAAACAGGTCCTCCATGGTGACGCGGATGCGCCCCTTGTCGGTCGTCGGGCGGAACGGCGTGTCTTCCGTGATCACCTCCGGCATCGGCGATCCGTAATTGTATACGGTCCCGGGAAAGAGATGCAGTGCGGTGTTGGCATGGCAAGCGGCCATGACATTCTCGGCGATCGGCAGGCACTTGACCCATTCGGTGTAGATCGGGTTGAGGCCGTTGAAGATGATGTCGACACCTTCCGTGGCGCGGATCAGCGCTTCCCGGTCGAGCGCGTCACCGGCAACGGCCGTAGCGCCTTCAAGTTCAGTTGGCAGTTTGCCGTTGCGGGTGACGGCGCGGACCTCGTAGCCCACGTCGATGAAGGCCTTGGCGACCACGCGGCCGAGCCGGCCATTGGCACCGAGAATTGCGATACTGGTCATTGGAAGCACTCCTGGGTTGGGATTTGCGTGGCCGGTCTGGACGCGCGATCGGGATCAGCGACAAGCGCGATCGAGATCAGCGGTTGCCGAAGAGGTCGCGGTTGCTGCCTTGCGTGACCGGCTGCCGGACGGCCGCATCCGGGTTGTGGATCGAAGCGGTGGTCGTGTTGTCGGTGCTGGTGACAGCCGGCTGGCTGGCGTCGTTCGAGCCAAACTTGTCGCTGCCGGCAAAGGCGGCGCTGACGGAAATGAGGATGGCGGCGGTGGTGAGAGCGATCTTGGTCATCTGAGTTCTCCTGGTTGGTGTTTGCAGTCCGTGTTGGTGTCTGCAGCCGGAATATGGTCGCTCCGAACGCGAATGGAAATTGACTACATATGGCGTTCTGATATTCATAAATGAATGACAGAAATCGACTGGAACCTGATCAAGAGCTTTGTCGCCGTGGCGGAATCCGGCAGCCTGTCGGCCGCCGCGCGAAAGCTTTCGGCCAGCCAGCCGACGCTTGGCCGTCACATCGGCGAGTTGGAACGGGCACTCGGCGTCACACTGTTCCGTCGAGGACGGCACGGTTACGAACTGACGGAGGCCGGCAGCACGCTGTTCGAACGCGGCAAGGCGGTCTGCGAGCAGGCAAGCGCCTTCTCACTCCTGGCGCTGGGTTCGGTCGAGGCCATCGAAGGCACGGTGCGCATCGCCGCCAGCGAGGTGGTGGCGGCCTATGTCCTGCCTGAGATGACGATGCGGCTGGGGATCGAGGAGCCCGGCATCGAGGTCGAGATCGTTGCTTCCAACCAGGTCGAGAACCTGCTGCGTCGAGATGCCGACATCGCCATCCGCATGGTCAAGCCGGCGCAGAACGAGCTGATGGCACGCAGGGTCTGCGATATCGAGCTCTGCGCCTGCGCGGCCAAATCCTATCTCGACAGGCGCGGCCGTCCGCTGAAGCCTGCCGATCTTGTCGGCCACGACCTGGTCGGCTTCGACCGCGGCGACGAGATCATCAGGGGCTTTACCCAGTATGGCATCCCCGTCACCCGGAGCAGCTTCCGCTTCAGGGCCGACAACCAGATCGTTTTGTGGGAAGCGGTGCGGGCGGGAAACGGCATCGGCCTCGGTCAGGAGCCGCTGGCCGACAGGGATCCTTTGATAGAGAAGGTTCTGCCAGATCTGCCGCTGCCAGTTCTGCCGGTGTGGCTGGCGATGCATCGCGACGTGCGTACCAGCGTGCGCATCCGCCGGGTGGTGGATTTTCTCCACGAGGAGCTGAAACGCTATTCGGCGGGTGCTGGCGCGAATTCGGCGCGGTGAGCGAGCCCGGCCATCAGCAACACGATGATCAGCAGTCCCGACATGGTGATGAAGATCGGGCCGAAGCTGGAATGCTCGGCAACGAAGCCGATCGCCGACGGCGCCACCAGTATGCCGCAGTATCCGATAGTGGTGACCACGCTCATGCCGGTGCCGGAAGACATGCCTTCCTGGTTGCCGCCGGCCGAAAAGATGATTGGCACCATATTGGCGATGCCGAAGCCGCAAAAGGCAAAGGCTGCAATAGCGAGCCAGGGCGAGGGCGCCAGGCCAGCCACCAGCATGCCGACCGCGGCTACGAGGGCCGACACGCGCAGCGTCGTCACCGCGCCGAAGCGATTGCGTATGCCGTCGCCGAAGAACCGCGTAACCGCCATGACGCCCGAAAATCCGGCGTAGGCGAGGCCGGCAACGGCGAGATCGGCGCCGAGCTCCTGGCGCAGATACAGGGCTGCCCAGTCGAGCACCGCGCCTTCGGAGATCATCGCCAGCAGCGCCATCAGTCCGATCAGATAAACCAGCGGGTTTGCCGGCAGTGCGAATTTGTGGTGCTCGGCTGCCTGCGGGCCGTCTTCGGTGAGGAGATGGCGAACGGCCACCGCGATCACCGCGAAGGCAAACACCGTTACCGCCGCCGCGTGGGCGAGGTGGCCGTAGTGCTGGATGGCAAAGCCGCCGAGGCCGCCGCCGGCGAAGCCGCCGAGACTCCAGAAGCCGTGCGAGGACGACATGACGGCGCGGGAGAGCCGCCGTTCGACCACCACGGCATTGGCATTCATGGCAACGTCCATGCCACCGATCGAGCCGCCGAAGATGATCATGGCCGCGGCCGCCAGCGGTACGTTGGGCGCCAGCGCCACGACCATCAGACCGAGGCTGCCGCACAGGGCGAACCAGCGCAGTACGGTGCGCGAGCCATGTCTGGAAATCAAATGGCCGCACCAGGTCATCGCGACGACGGCACCGACGCCGAATAAGAGTATCAGCAGACCGAGCGTGAACTTCGAGATCTCCAGCCGGGTCAGGAACACCGGAATCTGCGGCGCCCAGCTGCCCGTCAGGAAGCCGTTGGCCAGGAAAATGGCCGCGAGCGCCCATCGTCCGCGAATGGCAGTCAGCTTGGCAGTTGACGCGTTCATGAGGCGAATCCCGCTGAAAATGGCTTCGCGCGGCAAATTAGATCGATTCAATTTTCAGTCAAGGCTCTTTCGGGAAGCATTTTGGGCCAACATAGCCTTAAGCGATCGCGGGGACGACGGCGTCAATGGTCCTGGGGGCGCCTTGCCTCGAATTCGGCCTTCTTGGCGTCGGAGGCCTCGGTCTGGTTCAGCGTCTGCCATTCCCCATAAGGCATGCCGTAGACGATCTCGCGCGACTGATCCTTGGTGAGATCGACGCCCTCGGCATTGGCTGCCTCCCGATACCAGTTCGACAGGCAGTTGCGGCAGAAGCCGGCGAGATTCATCAGGTCGATGTTCTGCACATCGTTGCGCTCGCGCAGATGCTCGACCAGCCGGCGGAAGGCGGCCGCTTCGAAATCGCGTTGCTGCTCGTCGCTGAGTTCGGTCATCGAAACCTCCGTCATAGCGGCCCGGTGCGCGAGCCAAACATCTTCACCACATGTATATCGGGACGGCGATCGATCGCGTCAACGATCGGCGCCAACCGTTCGGCCCAGGCGAGCGCGCCCTTCTGGTCCGATATCAGATCCTGTCGGATCTCGATCAGCGCATGGGCGAAGCCGTTGACGATGGCGTGCTTGTACATGGTGTCGCCGCGCAGCGCGCCGTCATAGGGTTCGTTGTCGCCGACGACGAGGTTCTTGTCCTCCGCCAGCATGTCTATCAACGGCCGCGCCACGCGGTCGTCGAGGTCCCACAGGATGCCGACGTGCCAAGGACGCTGGATTCCTTGCATGGCAGGGGTGAAGGAATGCACCGAAAAGATGAAGGGCGCCTGGGCGGAAGCCTGTGCGACCGAGGCGATCATGGCGCCGACGGCGTCGTGATAGGGTCGGTAGAACCCGTCGAGCCGCCTCTCGCGCTCCTCGGCAGCGATGGGGTAGTTCCCAGGTACGACAGTGCCGTCATAAAGCTGGCGAATGAGCGTTGGGTCGTCTTCGCCGCGGTTGGGATCGATCAGCAGCCGCGAAAAATTGGCAAGCACCGCCGGCACGCCGAGCAGGGCAGCCAGTTCGCGCGTCACCGCCTCGACGCCGATGTCATAGGCGATGTGGCGGTCGAACTCGGCTGAGGGCAGGCCGAGGCTGCCGTAGTCGTCGGGCAGGTCGCGACGGGCATGATCGCCCAACAGCACGATGCCTCGCCTGCGATCGCCCTCGATGATGTCGAAAGGCGCGAAAACTGTGGATCGGGTCATTGGCGGGAAATGGTCTGTTCGCTGGCTTCCGGGGAGGGTGCTATCGTCATTCCACGAAGACGACGCTTGCGCAATGCCGTTGTTTGGCCAAGGTTTCCCCGGAAATCTGGCACAAGTCGGCGAATTGTGCGCCGGAGCCTTTCTAAATCGATTGGAATTGGACAAAACGGTGCGTTGACATGCGCCCGGACTTTTCCGAAAAGGGGCGCAGAGAGATGCTGATGTGGTTTTTGAGGGGTTTTCGGATGAGTTCCGCCGGCGGGCAGCGCATGCGCTCTGCCTTTGCCATGCCGCTCCTCACTCTTGCCATAGGCCTGTCGGCGATGGTCGTGGCTTCGCCGGCGCGTGCCGATTTCCGCGTCTGCAACGCCACGCAGAACCTGGTCGGTGTCGGCATCGGCTATCGCGCCAAGGCCGGCTGGATCACCGAAGGCTGGTGGCACATCGAGGGATCGAGTTGCAAGACGCTGATCGAAGGGCCGCTGTCATCAAGGTTTTACTATCTTTATGCAGAAGACGCCGAACGCGGTGGACGCTGGGACGGCCCGATCAACATGTGCGTGGCTGAAAAAGAGTTCAAGATCGCCGGCGTGACCGACTGCGTCGCCCGGGGCTTCCAGCGCGCCGGATTCCAGGAATATGACACGGGCGAACAGGCAAGCTGGATGGTCCAGCTGACCGATGAGTCCACAACGGGAGGCGCTCCAGCCGCCCCGGGAACAAACAGTCAATGAGACGTAGCCGCAAGGTCAAGATCCTAGCCACCATCGGTCCGGCCTCCTCGTCGGAGGAGATGCTGAAGAAACTGTTCGAAGCGGGCGCCGATGTGTTCCGCATCAATATGAGCCATACCGACCATGAACTGATGCGCACGCTGGTCGGACGCATCCGCGCTGTCGAGGAAGCGGTTGGCCGGCCGATCGGCATCCTGGCCGATCTGCAAGGGCCAAAGTTGCGCGTCGGCAAATTCGCCAACGGCAAGGAAGTGCTGACGCAAGGCCAGACCTTCACCCTCGACGACAATCCAGAGCCTGGCACCTCGACCAGGGTCTATCTGCCGCATCCGGAAATTCTGAGCTCGGTCGAAGCCGGCCATCGCCTGCTGATCGACGATGGCAAGCTCGAGCTGAAGGCGGTGAAGAGCGACGGCAAGTCGATCGTCTGCACCGTCGTCGCCGGCACCACCATTTCCGACAAGAAGGGCGTCAGCCTGCCCGACACCGACCTCCCGGTCGGCGCGCTGACCGAGAAGGATCGCAAGGACCTCGATGCCGTGCTGGCCACGGGCGTCGACTGGGTGGCGCTGTCCTTCGTGCAGCGGCCGGAGGATTTGGCCGAAGCGCGCAAGATCGCACGCGGCCGGGCGCTGATCATGGCCAAGATCGAAAAGCCGCAGGCCGTCGCCCGGCTGGCCGAGATCATCGAATTGTCCGACGCGCTGATGGTCGCCCGCGGCGATCTCGGCGTCGAGATGCCGCTCGAGGCGGTGCCCGGCATCCAGAAGCAGATCACGCGCGCCGCACGCCGAGCCGGCAAGCCGGTGGTGGTTGCAACGCAGATGCTGGAATCGATGATCACGGCACCGGTGCCGACCCGCGCCGAGGTGTCCGATGTTTCGATCGCCGTCTTCGAAGGTGCCGATGCCATCATGCTGTCGGCGGAATCGGCGGCGGGTGCCTACCCCGTCGAGGCCGTGGCAATGATGAACCGTATCGCCACCAAGGTCGAAACCGATCCGACCTATGCCGGCATCATCAACGCCCAGCGCTCCGAGCCGGAGGCGACTGGCGCCGATGCCATTTCGCTGGCCGCGCGCGAGATCGCCGAAACGCTGAAGCTGGCGGCGATCATCACCTACACCGCATCAGGCACCACAGGCCTGCGCGCCGCCCGCGAGCGGCCGCAAGTGCCTGTTATCGCGCTGTCGCCGATCCTCAATACGGCGCGGCGGCTGTCGCTTTTGTGGGGCACGCATTGCGTCGTCTCACCCGACGCCGTCGACCTCGACGACATGGTCAATCGCGCCTGCCGCATCGCCTTCGACGAAGGCTTCGGCAAGCCGGGCGACCGCGTCATCATCACCGCGGGCGTACCGTTGCGGACACCGGGTTCGACCAACATGCTGCGCATCGCCTATATCGGATCGGACACACAAGTCAGCCGCTAGATTCCTAAAGCGTGTCGCCTCTGAACGGATTCAGGCGATCCGCTTTAGGTCGGCGCGAGTTCGGCCTGCGGTACCTTGATATCGGCGCATCTGCCGGCGCCGTAGGCGTCGCCAGCGATGCGCGCCTCCACTGCCGTTGCCATCGCCTGCAGGTCTATACTCTTCCCGGCGACCTTCTCGATGGCGCCGACGGTCAGGTCGGGCGCGATCCAGTCTGGCTTGTGACCGAGATTGTGCACCCAGACGAGTTCGGCACCGGCAATGTCGCGCGCCAGGCCGACCGAATGGATATGTGCATAGACCACCTTGTCGCGATCGCCTGAAATGACCACGGTTGGCGCCTTGATCTCGTTGTAGCGCGGTGCGGCGCCGAGGGCATAGCGATAGAGCCCGGCGACATCGGTGGCGTTGGCACGAAAGGCTGTTGGTCGCAGCACCAGCGGGATAGAGGCCATTCTGAGATAATTGTCGGGCACCTTGTTGGGCGAGAAAACGCAGGTGGTGGCGTCCGCCATCTGCAGTGTACCGGCCGGATAGGTCAGCATCTCGGAAAACGACCAACCGAGCACCGGCATGGTGGTCAGATTGTAGTACCAGGCGGTTGCGCCGCCCGGCCATGGGTGGGTCGCCGGTGCGAGGAAGACCAGCCCGAGCGTCTTGTCGGGATGCTCCCGGCCAAAGGCCGATGTCACCACGCCGCCGAAGGAATGGCCGACGATGACAGCCTTCTTGATGCCGAGATGGTCCATCAGTGCGGCAATGGTGTCGGCCTGCGCCGACGGGTTCTCGTTGTTGGTGCCGCGACCCGACCAGCCGTGGCCTGGCCGGTCGAAGAACAGCATTTCGGCGCGGCCTTCGAGCAAGGGACGCAGCGGCAGCATCTGGTCCCTGAGATTGGCGCTGGCGCCGTGGATGAAGACGATCGGCGGCAGCTCGGCATTGGCGGGTGCGGGAACATGGACATAGTGGATGCGGGCGCCGTCGATGTCGGCGAACTCGCCGATCGGCGGATTGCGGCGCTCGATCAGCCATGAGCCGACCCGGGTGACGCCGACAAAGCCGAAGACAAGCGCCATCAGGAAGGCAAGGGCGGCGTAGATCAGGTTCATGGGGGAGATACGGAGGTGGAGGGGGATAAGGAGTAGGGGAGTAGGGGAGTAGGGGAGTAGGGGAGTAGGGGAGTAGGGGAGTAGGGGAGTAGGGGAGTAGGGGAGTAGGGTGTGTGTTCCGCAGGTACAATCTGCCCCTACTGCCTTATTCCCCTACTCCCCTAGATCAAATGCCTTCACCGGCAAGTTCCTCCGAAATCGTGCCGACCTGGTCCTGGGCGCTGCGCATCATCGGATAGATGGCCAGCACCTTTTGCCAGGCCTCGAGCGCCGATTGCTTGTGGCCGGTCAACGCCATGATCTGCGCCAGGCCGGACAGCGCACCGAAATGGCGCGGCTCGAGCTGCAGCGTATGGTCGATGTCGGACATCGACTTGCCGTAGTTCTTCATCATGAAATGGACGGTGGCACGCCGGTTCCAGCCTTCGGCATAGGTCGGCTGCAAAGTCACCACCTGGTCGAGGAAATCGAGCGCGACGTCGAACTTCTGGCCCTCGACGGCTTTTTGCGACCATTGCATCATCAGATCGATCGAGGCGCTGCCGGATTGCGACCACTCGCTCCAGATGTTGCCGGCGATGCGCTCCGCCGCCTTTTCGTTGCGCTCGCGTTTCAGATCGCTGAACAGCTGGTCGAGGCGGGCTTGTTTCGTCGTTGCGGCGGGCGGGGCGTCCTGAGTGGCCGGCGGCGCGACAGCATCATCCGCCCATGCCGGGCCATAAATGGCGCCGGAAACAAGCAGAGATGTCAAAAATGCAAAAAGAATCCGCATCACCGGACTCTAGTCCCGGGCGGCGGAACGTCAAACTGAATTTGGCGTGAAAGGCCGGCAGGCGGCAACAAGCATCAAATGGGCGGAGGCAACAGCCTCCTGCCCGAAAGCTCAGCCCTGGCGTGCCTTGTAGCGCGGGGCGGTCTTGTTGATGATGTAGACGCGGCCCTTGCGGCGAACCAGCTGGTTGTCGCGGTGACGCGCCTTCAGCGCCTTGAGCGAATTCTTGATCTTCATGGTCTTGCCTGTCGGTGTGGACCCGGTCCGGGTCGAAATTTTAAGGCGCGCCAGAAGACGCGCCTTTGAACTGTGGGAGGCTCATAAACGAGGAGCCTTGTCCCTGTCAACCGCAAGCGTGCTCCATAGCGGCTGTGAATCGTCCCTGTCATCAATTATCTGCCATATCGGTCTGGCGGCATTGCGCGGCCCTGGGCCGGCTGGGATGATGCGGTCGCCTTGAAGTGATTTGGAGAGAATCATGCGCCGAATGTTCCTGTCCGCCTGCCTTGTCCTGCTGGCGGCAGCTTCGGTTGCGCGCGCGCAGGAATGCGACCGCAGCGACGACAGCCAGCAGATGATGAACATCTGTGCCGGCGAAGACTATCAGGCGGCCGACGCCAAGCTTAACAAGGCCTATCAGGATCTCACCAGCTCGGATGATGCCGGCGGCAAGAGATTGCTGCAGGTAGCGCAACGCGCCTGGATCGCTTTTCGCGATGCCGAGTGCGCGCATTCCACCGCCGCCAGCGAAGGCGGATCGATCCATTCGATGGAAGTTTCGCAATGCCTGACCAGATTGACCAATGATCGCGTCAAGCAGCTCGCTGCCGCGGCCAATTGCGAGGAAGGTGATGTGAGTTGCGCCAATCCAGGGCAGGACGAGAGCGACGACGTGCAGTAGGCAACCTTATGAGGCGCGACGGCTGATCCGAGTGAAATGGCCCATCTTGCGGCCGGGCCGCGCTTCGGCCTTGCCGTAGAGATGCAGCATCAGATCGGGCTCGGCGAGAAGCTCAGGGACGCGCAGCACATCGTCGCCGATCAGGTTCTCCATCACGCAGTCGGAGTGGCGGTCCGGGCTGCCGAGCGGCAGGCCGGCGATGGCGCGGATATGCTGCTCGAACTGCGACACGATACAGGCGGCTTCCGTCCAATGGCCGGAATTGTGCACGCGCGGCGCGATCTCGTTGGCCAGCAGCGAGCCGTCCGCCAGCACGAAGAACTCGACGCCGATGACACCGACATAGTTCAGCGCCGACAATATCGTCGATGCCGCCATTCGGGCTGCTGTCGCGGTTTCGGGCCTTACGCCGGCCGGCAAGGTCGACGTATGGAGAATGCCATTGCGGTGGACATTCTCGGCCGGATCGTAGGCGACGACCGCACCGTCCAGCCCACGCGCCGCGATCACCGAGATCTCGCGCTCGAACGGCACGAAGGACTCCAGGATCAGCGGCACATTGCCCATCGCCTCGCAGGTGCCGGCAAAACCGCCTGCTTCCATGTTGCTGAAGACGCGCTGGCCCTTGCCGTCATAGCCCATGCGCCGGGTCTTCAGGATACCGCTGCCGTCGAACGCTTTCAGCGCCGCCGTCAGCTCGTCATCATTGTCGACGGCGTGGAAATCGGCGGTGGCAATGCCGATGCCGTTGAGGAATGTTTTTTCGTCCACCCGGTCCTGCGCCACTTCCAGCGCGCGCGCCGGCGGATAGACCGGAACCTTGGCCGCCAGCGCGCTGGCCGCCGCGACCGGCACGTTCTCGAACTCGTAGGTGATGACGGAACTCGACGCTGTCAGTTCGGCAAGGGCGGCCGGGTCGTCATAGGCAGCTGTTATTTGCCGGTTGGCGACCTGTGCCGCGGGGCAATCCGCTTGCGGCTCCAGCACTACGGTGCGGTAGCCGAGGCGGGCGGCGGCAACAGCCAGCATGCGGCCAAGCTGGCCGCCGCCAATGATGCCGATGGTCGATCCGGCGGGCAGGCTCACGGCGTATCCGTCGGTTCTGCCGCGACCTTGGCGGTCTGCGCGGCGCGCCAGGCATCCAGACGGACGGCAAGGCTGTCATCGTTCAGGGCCAGCACGGCAGCGGCCAGAAGGGCTGCGTTGGTGGCACCGGCCTTGCCGATGGCCAGCGTGCCCACGGGAATGCCGGCCGGCATCTGGACAATGGACAGCAGCGAATCCTGCCCGGAAAGCGCTTTCGATTCCACCGGCACACCGAACACCGGCAGCGGCGTCATCGCCGCCGTCATGCCGGGCAGGTGCGCCGCACCGCCGGCGCCGGCGATGATCACCTGATAACCCGCCGCCTTGGCGCCCTTGGCGAAATCATAGAGCCGGTCTGGGGTGCGATGCGCGGAGATGATCAGCCGCTTGTGCGGGATGCCGAGTGCTTCCAGCGTTTCGGCGGCATGACGCATCGTCGCCCAGTCGGACTGGCTGCCCATGATGATGGCGACGTCGGCGCGTTGATCGTCCAAGTCTCTGTTCCCCAGCGACAAAGGCGCGCCTTAGCGGAATTCGCGCGAGGCCGCAAGGATAGGCGGCGGCCGCGGCTCTTTGGCAAAGTTGAATCAGGCCATCAGATGCCGTTGCGCTCGGCCTCCGGCGTAGAGACAAGCAAGGCCGAAGCCGCGTTGGCGGCGGTGATGGCCGCCCGCATGGCCTGCCCACGGGCAAGTCCCGCGGCCAGCGCGCCAACGAATTCATCGCCGGCGCCATGCGTGCTGGCGACCTTGACGGGGACGGCCAGCAGCGCAAAGGCCTCGCCGGTCTGGTCGCAGCAGGCGACGCCCTCGCCGCCCGCCGTGACAATCGCCACCGGATAAAGATCGGCCAGCAATCGTGCGGCTTGCGCGGCCCCGTCCTGCGTCTCGACCACTGCTGTGCCAGCCAGGAATTCCGCCTCGATTGCGTTGACCACCAATATGTCGACCAGGGCGATCAACTCGTCGGAGAGTTTGCGCGCGGGGGCCGCGTTGAGCACGACGCGGCCGCCCCGTGCTTTGACGGCGCGTGCGGCGGCAATGTTGCCGGCTTCCGGCACTTCGTTCTGTAACAAAAGCACTGCCGTTTGGGCCATCACATCGGAAGCAGAGGCAATGTCGGCATGGCCCAGTGTCAGATTGCTGCCTGAGACGATCACCGCGCCATAGTCGCCGCCCGCGTCGAAGATCGCCACGCTCATGCCGGAGCTGGCGCCAGCGGCCACCCGCACGAAGCGGTGGTCGACCACCGCGCGATCGAGATTGGCCAGCAACGCCCACCCGAAATCATCGTCGCCGACGGCGCCGATCATCGCCGCGCGCACGCCGGCCCGCGCCGCCGAAACAGCCTGGTTGCCGCCCTTGCCGCCGCATTTCGGGTGCCAGGCATGGCCGGTCACCGTCTCGCCCTTGCGTGGGCGGTCGGGCGCGTCGACCATGATGTCGTAGTGCAAGCTGCCGAACACGGTGACCAGCGGCGTTGTCGTCATGAGCCCCGGTCTTTTCGTTTCGATGTCACCGCCGACATGGTGCGGCCGAGGTTGCGCTCCGCCGCCTGATAATCGCGCTGCGCCACCGCCACGAACAGCGCGTCGAGGATGTTGAGCTGGGCAATGCGGGCCGCCGCATTTTCGCCCATCAGCGGCGAACCCTGCGCGGTCGAGCAAAGCACGATGTCGGCGACCGCAGCCAGCGGCGAGTTGTCGTAATTGGTGATGGCCAGCGTGCGGGCACCGTTCTTGCGGGCCAGCTGGATGGCGTCGATGACGGCCGACGTGTTGCCCGAATGCGAGAAGCCGACGGCGATGTCGTCGCCGCCGAGCAGCGAGGCCGACATCAGCATCATATGCGAATCGTCATAGACCGATGCGCGGATGCCGATGCGCAGAAACTTGTGCGAGACATCGCGGGCGATCTGCGCCGAGCCGCCGACGCCATAGAAATCCCGGTTCTTGGCACGGAAGAGCAGCTCGGCGGCGCGGTCGAAATCCTCGATGTCGAGGATTGCCAGCGTTTCCTCCAGCGCCTGGATGGAGGTGCGGAACACCTTCTGCACGATCTCGGCCGAACTGTCGTCGGACGACAGTTCCTGGTGCATCTCGGCGGTCGGCAGGCGACTGTATTCATAGACGGCGGTGCGGAAGTCGCGATAGCCGGAAAAGCCGAGCTTCTTGGCGATCTTGACCACCATCGCCTCGGACACGCCGGACTCTTCGGCGATCTGCTTCAGCGGAATGCTCTCATCGAAGCCGCGCCGGCCGAAGACGGTTTCCACCACCTTCGCCTCCAACGGGGTGAGATGCGGCATCATCATGCGGATGCGCGGTCCTACCGCTTTCAGGTCCAGCCCGCTCAAGGTCATCCACGCCCCCTCGTCACGCGATCGATAAGCATCGCGGCGAGGATTATAAGACCAGTTGCCAGAAGCTGATAGAAGGACTGGACGTTCATCAGCGTCAAACCGTAGCGCATGGCGCCGAGGATGATAGCGCCCAGGATGGTTCCGACGATGCTGCCCTTGCCGCCCATCAGCGAGGCGCCGCCGATGGCGGCAGCCGCGATGGCGTCGAGTTCCCAGAGATTGCCGAGGATGGGCTCGGCGGCGCCGAGCCGGCCGATCAGGATCTGCGCGGCAAGCGCCGCCAGCAGGCCCGAGATCATGTAGGCGGCGATCTTGGTGCGGGCAATCGGCACGCCGGCGATGTAGGCCGCCTCCTCGTTGCCGCCGACGGCAAGCAGATATTCGCCGAAGGGCGTCTTCTTCAAAACGACCCAGGCGACGACAGCCACGCAGGCGACGATGACGACCGCCAGAGGCAGTCCAAACAGCGATCCGTTGAAGATGGCGCGGAACCCCGCGGGCAGGCCCAGAACCGGATTGCCGCCGGTGTAGATCAGTGCCAGCGCCCGGTAGGTGCTGAGCGTCCCCAATGTGACGATGAAGGGCTGCAGCCCGACATACGCGACGAGCACGCCGTTGACGAGGCCGCAGGCAAGGCCAATGGCGAAGCCGGCGGCGATGGCCAGCGGAAACGGCACGCCGGCGACCATCATAGAGGCCGAGATGACGGCCGAGAGTGCCGCCGTCGGCCCGACCGACAGGTCGATGCCACCGGAGATGATGACCAGCGTCATGCCCAGCGCCAGACAGGCATTGATGCTCGACTGCTGCAGGATGTTGATCAGGTTGCGCTCGGCGAAGAAGCCAGGCACCAGCGCGCCGAATACTGCCAGGATCACGACAAGGCCGATCAGCGTGCCGGCGTCGCGCATGGAAACGCCGCGCAGGAATTCGGCGCGTGGCCGCACCAGAGTGGTATCCGACATATCCGTCACCTCTGCCTTGCCTGTTACGCGGCCGGCGTTTGCGTTTGCGGGATGGCGTGCGCCGCGATCGCCTGTTCGCTGATATCGTCTCTGTGGAGTTCGGCCGCGATCGTGCCGTCGCGCATGACCAGCACGCGGTCGGCAAGCCGGATCACTTCGGGGAGCTCGGAGGAGACGACGATCACGGCATGGCCCTCGGCGGCGAGTTCCTCGATCAGATGATAGATCTCCGCCTTGGCGCCGACATCGATGCCGCGCGTCGGTTCGTCGAACAAGAGGATGCGGGTTCCCGCCGCCAGCCAGCGGCTGATGATCGCCTTCTGCTGGTTGCCGCCGCTGAACAGGCGAATCGGCCGGTCGAGCAGAAACGGCCGCAGGTTGACACGGCTCATCTTCTCGACGGCCACGTGTTTCAACCTGGCGTGATCGATGAGACCGCGCGGCGCGAACACGGCCATCGAGGCGAGCGCCATATTGCAGGTGATCGAGCGCAGCGGCACGATGCCTTCGCGTTTGCGCTCCTCCGGCACCAGTCCGACGCCGGCGGCAATCGCATCGCGCGGGCTGGCGAAGCGCGCCGCCTTGCCGTCGATTGCAATCGTCCCGGCCGTGGCGCGATCGGCGCCGGCCAAGAGCCGCAAAAGTTCAGTGCGGCCGGAACCGACCAGGCCGGCAATGCCCAGCACCTCGCCGCAATGCAGATTGAACGACACGTTGCGCACCTTCGTCGCCGAAGAGAGGCCACGCGCGCTCAGCATGACCTTGTTCGTGGCATGGGAATTATGGTGTTCCCGCGCCAGTTCGCGGCCGACCATCATCGCCACGACCGCTTTCTCCGACAGGTCTTTCAGATCGACGGAATCGACGACGACGCCATCGCGCATGATGGTGGCGCGCCGGCAGATGCCGAACACCTCATCCAGCTTGTGCGAGACATAGACGACGGCGACGCCATCGCGCGCCAAACCTGTAATGACTTCGGCGAGCCGTTCGAATTCGCTCGGCGTCAGGCTCGATGTCGGCTCGTCCATGGCGACGATGCGGGCGCGATCGAGCAGCGCGCGAGCGATCTCGACGATCTGCCGCTGCGCCACCTTCAGGGTACCAAGGGGTGCCGCCGGATCGATGGAGGGATCAATGGCCGCAAGAGCATCCGCAGCACGGCGCTCTTGCTCGCGCCGGGCGACGAAGATACCGCCGCGCGTCAGCGGATGGCCGAGGAACATGTTCTGGGCGACGCTGAGGCGCGGTACCTGCTGCAATTCCTGATGGATCATGGCGACGCCCGCAGCGCGTGCGGCGACCGGGTTGGCGAGTGTAACCGGCTTGCCGTCGATGAGGATGCTTCCCGCTGTCGGCCTGTAGACGCCAGACAGGACGCGCAGCAGCGTCGACTTGCCGGCGCCGTTTTCGCCGAGCAGGCCGTGGATTTCACCGGCCCCGACCGAGAGTGACACCTCGTGGAGCGCCCGTACGGCCGGAAACAGCTTGGAAATGCCCTTGAATTTGCAGCCGGGGTGACATCGGGTTCTATCTCCGGGCAAGAGTGCCGGCCGGCAGCGAATTGCTCTGGCCGGCACCCGCCGATTAGCCTTATTGGCCCGCTGCCGCGTCCTCGAGCAGGGCCTTGCGCGCGCCGGTGCCGGAATAGCGGTCGGCATTGTCCTTGGTGATCAGCGCCTGCGGCGTGGCGACAACGCGCGGCAGCTTCTGTCCCGCGACGAGACGCAGAGCTGTTTCCAACGCCACTTCGCCAGTCAGCACCGGGAAACTGTCGACCGTGCCGGTCAGTTCGCCGGCGCGGATCGAGGCATAGGCGTCGGAAATGCCGTCGGTGCCGAAGACCGCAACCTTGTCCTGCAGGCCGGCGGCCTTGACAGCCTCGACGATGCCCAGCGCCATGCCGTCATTGTTGGCATAGAAGCCGATCAGGTCGGGGTGCTGCTGTAGGATGTTGGTGGCCGCGTCATAGGAGGCTTGGCGGTCCCAGTTGCCGGGAACGCTGGCGACAACCTCGAAATTGCCCCCCTCGGTGATGGTCGACTTGAAGCCGTCGGTGCGCTGCACGGCGGCATAGACGCCAGCCTGACCTTCGACGATGGCGACCTTGCCGCCATTCGGACGATTCTTGATGAACCATTTGGCGACGCGCACGCCATTGTCGCGTTGGACATTGCCGACATAATGCTCGGCCTGCGGGATGACGGCGTCATTGACGTTGACCACCGGCACGTTGGCGGCCTTGGCCTGCTCCATGATCGGCTGCAGATTGGCATCCGTCTGCGGCGAGACGAGCAGCACGTTGTAGCCCTGCGTCACCAGGCCTTCGGCGATGGTGAGCTGGCCGAGCTGGTCGCCCTCGCTCTGCGCTGCCTGATAGACGACGGGAACGCCGACCTTGGCGCCGAATGCCGTGTAGCCCTCGCCCAGCGAGCGCCAGTATTCATTGGTCAGCGTCTTGGAGACCGCGCCTGCCTTGGTGCCTTCGGGCAGCTTGGGGAACGCGCCGAATTTAGCCTCGACCTGCGACCAGTCGATGCGGTCCTTTTCCGTGTCGGAATTGAGCGGCGCGAGGTCGGCGGCAAAGGCAGAGCCGATCGAGAGCGCCATCAGTGCGGCGGTAGCGGTGGCAAGCAGAAGTTTCATTGTATTCCTCCCTGGTTGAAAACGGTGATGGCGCGGATGCCTCAGCTATCCGGCCCGAGCATGATTTCCTGGATGATGGCCTGCGACGTCACCGCGTCCTGGCTGTCCATGGCGGCGGACAGGCGATTGTCCTGCTCCAGCCGGTCGACGACGCGCAGCATGCGCTTGACGGTGGCGATGTTGACTTCGCACTCGCGCACCGGATCGAGCCCGGTCATATCGGGGAACGTGTCGAAATAGATGGCGCCGGCGTAACCGTCGCGGCGAATCTGCCTGAGCAGCTCGATGGTCTGCAGCGTGTGCACCGCGCCGACCATCAGGCCGTCGTCGCGCTTGGCGTAGCCGTCGTTCAGGTGCACGCCGAGCAGCTTGCTGTGACGCGCCACCAGGGCCGCGGCAAAGGCCGGCTGTTCGTCGGCGTAGAGCACATGAGCGAAATCGAGCGTGACGCCGAGATTGGGCAGGCCCACATCGCGGATCGCCAGCAAGGTCGTCGCCGCATCCGGCATCAGGCTGTAAGAGCGTGGTTCGTTCGGTTTGTATTCAAGGCTGATCTGACAGTCGGGATCATGTGTCGCAACTTCACGAATCCCATCAATTTCGTGTTGCCAAAGCGTTGAATAGTCGGCCTGGAAGGCGTAGTCGAAGCCATCTTGGCCGAGCCACAGCGTCATCAGGCTGGCGCCGGCCTCACGCACGGCATCGATGCCGGCCTTGGTCAGGTCGATGGCCTCGCGGCGCACCGCCGGATCCGGATTGGTGAAGGCGCCGAGCTTGAAGGCGGGGTTGGAGTAGTAGCGCATGGCAAAGCCATTGATGGAAAGCCCGAGATCGCCCAGTTTCAGGGTGATTTCCGTGGGCTTTTCACCGACGTGGTCAGGAAAGTTGAGGTCGAGATCGGTAAGCCCCTCGACCTTGGCGGCGCGCGCCGCCATCTGCAGCAGCGACGGCTTGCCGGTAAGATCGGGCCACTCGGCCTGCGGTCGCGAGGCAAAGGAATTCAGGCGCGTGGCGAAACGGTTGGCTGTCATGAGCGATCCTTCATCGTCATAACTTCACATAAATATAGATATTTGTAAAGTTATTGTTGAAAAGTTGTGAAGCAGCCGCCAAGCTGGAACCGCCAAGGCGCGCAGAGGGAGCCGGCAGTTTCCTGGCCGGTGCCCTGGAGAGCCCGTCAGGGCAGGAGGCGCATGATGGCGCGTGCCGGTTACGGCCGACGCATTTCAGGTAGCGATTCGCCGGGTGTTCAATCTGGCCAGCGTAAGACGCCGGACGAATCCTTGCGGGCGACTTTCATCGCATCGGCCGGGCGGTCCTTGGCGGTCAATATGGCGCGCAGCCGTTCGGCGACGATCTCGGCCTCGCCGGGATGAAGATTGCAGGGGTCGAGGAAGAAATGGCCGCGCTCCACCTCGTGGTTGCGCACGATAATCGGCGGCGAGCCCGTCGCCAATGCCGAGGTGAGACCGGCCGCCGTGAACCGGCTTTCGGGCAGTACAAAAATCTGAAGCCGATCCAGAGGGTTGGCGGTCGGATCCGGGATGATCTGCGCGATGACGCCCGGCAGCCCGTGCAACGTGTCCTTCCACAGGTTGAGCGCGGCGTCTTCGCGGCGGCGGATGCCGGCATGGTCGCGCTTTTCCCAGGCTTCCAGTGCGGCCATGGTGCCGGCGATGCTTTCCTTGCCGACCTTCATGGCGCGGGCGACGCCGCGGTTCTGCAGATAAGCGGCGCGAACCAGATCCTTGCGGCCGGTGACGATGCCGCTGGTCGGCCCGCTCAGGAATTTGTGGCCGCTGTAGATGACAATGTCGGCGCCGCGCGCGAGGAAGTCGCGCAGATCATACTCTGAAGCCGCATCCACGATCACCGGGACACCCCTGGCGTGGCAGATCTCGCAGAATTCCTCCAGCGACAGCATGCCATACTGCACGGTGTGGTGCGCAACGACATAGAGGCCCGCCGCCGTGCGGTCGTTGATCGCGTCGCGCACATGATAGTCCTGCGTCACGCTGACCGTGCCGGCCGGCACGACCCTGGCGCCCGCCAGCCGGACCGACTGGTCGATCGGCGCACCATAGTTGACGATGTGGCCGAGCTGGACGATGACCTCCGACTTGAGACCTTCCGTGTTATCAGGCAGCCGCTCGATGGCGAGCAGATTGGTCCCCGTCATCGCACCGGCGATCGCCATGGTGATGCCGCTGGCGCAGCAGGCAGTGATGAAACCGGTTTCGCCGCCGGTCAGGCGCGCGACGATCGTGCTTGCGGCGCGTTGCAGGTCATCCATTTCCACCCATTGCGAGGCCATTTCCGCCATGGCGCTGATCGCTTCGGGGACAATGATCGACGCGCCGAGCGCGGTCATCGTGCCGGAGACATTGATGATCGGGCGAAGGCCGAGCCGTTCGCGGATGGTGGTGTTGGAGCCGTCGGTGGAAGTGGTTTTCATCTCTCGGATTCCATTCTTCTAAAGGTCAGGCGGCGATCTCGACAACCGCCTCGATTTCAACGGTGATGTTTCCAGGCAAGGAGCCGACGCCGATCGCCGAGCGGGCATGGCCGCCGATATTGTCGAACACATCGGCAAACAGGTCGGAACAGCCATTGACCACTTTCGGGTGGTCGCTGAAGGTCGGTATGGCGTTGACGAAGCCGAGCAGCTTGACGACGCGCACGATCCGGCCAAGGTCGCCGGTGGCTGCGTGCATGACGGCAAGCAGATTGAGGCCGGTGAGGCGGGCATGGCCATAAGCCTGCTCGACGGTGACATCGTCTCCTACCTTGCCGGTGAACAGTTTGCCATCGGTGCGCAGCGGTCCCTGGCCGGACAGGAAGATCAGCCGGCCGCTTTCGGCATGGGTGACGAAGTTGGCGATCGGGGTCGGCGGCTCGGGCAGCGTCAGGCCCAACGCGGCGAGCCGGATATAAGGCGTCATGAAAGAAGGCTCCTTACGACAGCGTTCGCTGTCCCGTTCTAGAAATGCGAGGCGCGGAAGCGTGCCAGGAAGGTGCGCAGGCGCTCATTGTCGGTGTCGGCTGCCAGGATTTCGGCGGGTGGACCCGCCGCGCTGACGCCGCCATCGGCCATGAAGATGATGCGGCTCGAGGCATCTCGGGCAAAGGCCATTTCGTGCGTGACCATCACCATCGTCATGCCGTCCTCGGCCAGGCTGCGCACGACCTCAAGCACCTCGCCGACCAGTTCCGGGTCGAGCGCGGATGTTATCTCGTCGAGAAGCAGGATCTTCGGCCCCATGGCCACGGCGCGGGCAATGCCGACGCGCTGCTGCTGGCCGCCGGACAGTTCGGCGGGCAGGCTGTCGGCCTTGTGGGCTAGACCGACCCGGCCGAGCCAGTGTTCGGCGATGGTGCGCGCTTCGGCGTTGCTCTTGCCGCGCACCTTGGTGAGGCCAAGCATGATGTTGCCGGCGGCTGTCAGGTGCGGAAAGAGGTTGAAGCTCTGGAACACCATGCCGGTCTCGGCGCGCATCGCGGCGAGATCGCGTTCGCTGCGACGCTGGCGGGTTCCGGCTTCGCGAAAGCCGACCTCCTTGTCGTCGATGCGAATCGAACCGCTGTCATAGCTTTCGAGAAAGTTGACGCAACGCAGCAGCGTGGTTTTGCCGCTGCCGGAGGGGCCGATGACCGTCACCACCTCCCCCTTCGCCACCTGCAGGCTGACCGAACGCAGGACCTGGACGGTCCCAAAGGCTTTGGAAACGTCCAGGACGTCGAGAAGGGCCGGGGTGTTTTTCGGACTTGTGGACATTGCTATTCCCGGATGAAGGAGAAACGCCGCTCGAGCCGCCGGCTGGCGAGCGAAAGGGCATAGTTGACCGCGAAGTAGATGAGCGCGCCGAGAATATAGAGCGGCATGGCCTCGTAGGTGCGGCCGATGACCTGGTTGATGGCCTGCATCAGGTCGGTGATGCCGAGCAGCGATACCAGCGCGCTGCCCTTGACCGCATCGGTGACGCCGTTGATCCAGGGCGGCAGGAAGCGCCTGAACGCCTGTGGGAAAATGACGTAGGCGAGCCGCTGGCGAAAGGTGAGTCCGATCGCCATCGCCGCCTCGGACTGCCCTTTCGGAATGGAGCCGACAGCACCTCTGAAATATTCGACGACCTGGGCTGTCTTGAACAGGGTCAGCGCCAGCACGGCGGCCCAGAACGACGGCAGATGAAGCCCGACGGCCGGCAGTCCGTAATAGACAAAGAAGATGAGCACCAGGATCGGGATGCCGCGGATGGTGTCGCTGAAGATGCGCACGGCCCATTGCAACGGCACCGGGCCATAGACCAGACCGACGCCCATGATCACGCCGGCAATCAGCGAAAACACCACGACCAGCAGGGATACCCACAGTGTCAGCGCAAAGCCCTGGGCGAGGAAAGGCAAGGCATAGGCGATCTGGGTCAGCATGTCAGCGCGCCGCCCTGAACCGGCGCTCGACAAGCCGAAGCGCAAAAAGCAAGATGTAGCCGGTCACCAGATACATCGCCGTGACCACGAGATAGACCTCGACGATGCGGAAGGTGTTGAAGTTGATCCACTGGGCGCCATAGGTCAGCTCCGGCACCGAAATGACCGAGGCGACGGAGGTGTCCTTGAACAGCGATATGAAGGTGTTGGACAATGCCGGCAAGGTGATGCGCAGCATGGTCGGCAGGCGCACGTTGAGCAGCCTTTGCCAGGGCGTCAGGCCGATTGCCTTGCCGGCGTCCAGCTGTCCGCGCGGAACGGCTTCGAGCCCGGAGCGAAACACCTCGACCAGATAGGCGCCGCTATAGAGCGACAGCGTGACGACGAACGAGGTCGGCGCGCTGTAGGCGATGTCGACCACTGTCGGCAGGCCGTAGAAGACGAGGTAGACGAGCAGGATCAGCGGCACGTTGCGGATGAATTCGACGTAGGCGGCGATGATGGTGCGCACGATGCGTCCGGCAGACACGTACCAGACCGCCAGAACCAGGCCGATGACGGTGCCGATGGCGATCGATATGACGGCGAGCTCGAGACTGAGCAGCAGTCCTCCCCACAGCTTGTCGAAGTGCCGCCAGATCAGGTTGAAATTAAGGGCATAGCCCATGCGTCCGCCTCAGTGCCGCAGGCTTAGAGCAGTTCACCGTTTCACGGAAACGGCGACCCGCTCTAACTCTTTGTTTAGACGCAATTCCGGGCGGAAAACCGTTTCACACTTTTCCTGGAATTGCTCTAGGGAGGCGGGAGGGGGCGGGGTTAGCCCGTGCCCCCGGCAGGGCAGATGGCTGGGAAGCCGGGATGGCGCGCCGGCGGCTCCTGTCCGAAAAAGTCCTTGAAGGCGGCATCGTAGAGTGCGTTTTCGTGGCCGAACATGGCGATGGTGAAGGTCGAGTTGACGAAGGTCAGCCAGTCAAGGTCGCCTTGCCGGAGTGCCGCGCCATAAAGCATGCTCAGCCAGCTCTTGCCGGCGTCGAAATATCTGTCCGGATTGCGCGAGGCGAGCCAGCGCACCGTGGACAGATCGACGGCAGCGGCGTCGACGCGTTTCGATTCCAGTGCCTGCAGCACGTTGGCCTGGGTATCGATCTGCATAACCTGGCACTCGGGCAGCACCGAATGCACCTGCGCCTCGGCATCGACATTCTGCAGGATGGAGACGCGTGTCGCCGAGCCGCCGGCAAGCAGCTTGTCGAAGGTCTTGTTCTCGGCGGTCGGAAGGCTCAGCAGGGCGACGCCCTCGACGTAGTAAGGCCGGGAAAAATTGACCAGCTGCGAGCGCTGGGCGCTCATCGTCATGAACTGAATGGTGATGTCGACCTTGTTGGTGGTGACGTTGGGGATGCGCTGTGCCGGATCCTGCATCACGAACTCGACCTTGGTCGGATCGTCGAAAAGGCCCTTGGCAAGAATGCGCCCCATGGTGATGTCCATGCCGACGAGTTCGCCGGCATCGTTCTCGAAGTGCCACGGCGCATTGGTGCTGCCGGTGCCGACGATCAGCTTGCCGCGATCGAGCACGGTGCGCAGCAGGCTGTCGGGTGCTGCCTGGGCAGCGGCCTTTTGGGCATCGACGGTTACCGCCGCACCCACGACGCCGGCCGCGGCCAGTCCCGCCATTCCCAATTTCAGAAAATCACGTCTTCCGGATGTGTCGTTCACGGCGACCTCCTTTCGTTTGTGTTCCCCTTGCACAGGCAATACACGCGTCAGTGACGTCGAAGCGATTGTCTCTTACAAGAGACGCATGTATCCTGTACAGGACAGATACTAACACCGGGAATCAACAATGCAAGATGGCAATACCTCGGCACTTTCAGCCGGCGAGAAGATTTCGGGCTCCCGTGAAAAGGGGCTCAACCGGGTGCTCGAGATTCTGGAGTTTCTTCACACGACCCAGCGCGCGATCGGCATTGGCGACCTTGCCAAGGGCGTGAACGCGCCCCGCTCGACGACCTATACGCTGGTGCGGTCGCTGGTCGATGCGGGACTGCTGGAAATGGAAGGCGACGGCAATCGCGTCTATTTCGGCAAGAAGCTCTATCTCTACGGAATGGACTATGTGCGGGGCAACGACCTGTTGAGGCGGGGGCGCCAGGAGGTCGACAATCTGTCGCGCGAGACCGGCGAGACTTCCGAACTGTGCATGCTGCAGAGCGGCCGCTATACGATCGTCCATGCGAGTCCCGGCACCAGACCGTTCCGCATCAGTTCCGCCACCGGCTTGCAGATACCGCTGCCCTGGACAGCCTCGGGGCGGCTGCTTCTGGCGGGGCTGGAGAAGGCTGAGATCGAAGACATGGTGTCAAACGACGATCTCGTGCTGCCCGACGGGCGCAAACTGCGGCTTGACGATTTCGTCGCCGACATAGCAAAAGCGCAGGTCACCGGCCATTGCGTCACTTCGGGCCTTGTCGATGCCTATACGAAGTGCCTTGCCGCACCGGTGTTTTCAGCGCCGGGCAAGGTCGAGGCGACGATGTGCCTGGTGGTCCCCATCGATACGTCCGAGGAGCGGACCGGCGAACTCATCGGCCTGCTGCGTGATCGTGCCGCAAAGCTTTCGATCGCCGGGTAGCGCGCGGGCGAGCGAATGCCAACTCACGCAATGATGTCGGGAATGATCTTGTCTTCCAGTGCCATCAGCCGATCCTTGAGGAACAGCTTCTTCTTCTTCATGCGCTGGATCTGCAGCGGATCGCAGGCCATGGCGATCATCGCGTTGATGGCGGCATCGAAATCGGCGTGTTCCTGCTTCAGGCGGGAAAATTCGAGGCGAATATCGGCCTGTTCCTGATCGGACATTCTCTACCGTCTGCACGTCTGCGGCGCCCAAAGCTGGGCCTGATTGGGCGGGGCCGGGTGTTTTGTCACCGGCGTGCAGCCCATATCACATTTCACAGTGTCGTGGAATGCTACCACGGATCATTCGACATCGCCCGCGGAAGGTGACACACTGTCACCGTGCCGTCACAGAAGCGAACCTGCGGTGGACGCGCCGTGACGGTTGCAATCGAGGAAAACCATGAAAGGGAGAACCAATCATGTCTCTTGCATCCCATCTTGATGAGTTGCAGCGGAAACACGGCGACATCGAACGTGAAATCGATGACGCGATGAATCATCCATCGGTCGACGACCTCGAAATCGTGAATCTCAAGCGACGCAAGCTGGCACTCAAGGACGAGATTGAAAAACTAAGAGGCAAACCGACCACGCATTGATACCCTCCTGACATAGCCGCCCAATATCCGCGGCCTCTTTTCCCGGCGGCACCACGCCGCCGGTGTGGAGGGTTTTGATTTCCAGCACCGGTCTGTCAGCCGAAGCTGGACTTGCACAGGCTCAATTTCCGCTTCGGCCGTCGCCCGTTTCGCCAGATCATCGATTGTTTCCTGGCCTCTGGTGGCGGACCGATTCCGGCCAGTGGCGACCTGTCGCCATTGACAAGCCATCTTTGCTCCTCCACCTCATGCCCGGACCTCAGCGCATCGGCCCGGGGCGTCGTTGTGCGTCCATGCAGGACACAAGATGCTCCAGAGACAAAAGGCTGCCGGCATGACCGGATATTTTTCCTCTCCTTTTCCCCGCCGTACGTCGGTCGGCGTCGATGTCGGCGGCGTGATCGTCGGCGGCGGCGCGCCTGTCGTCGTCCAATCGATGACCAACACCGACACGGCCGATATCGACCAGACCGTTGCGCAGGTCGCAGCCCTGCACCGGGCCGGGTCGGAGATCGTGCGCATCACCGTCGATCGCGACGAGAGCGCCGCCGCCGTGCCGCGCATTCATGAGCGGCTTCAGCGGCTGGGTATCCACGTGCCGCTGGTCGGCGATTTCCACTATATCGGCCACAAGCTTTTGGCCGATCATCCGGCCTGCGCCGAGGCGCTGGCCAAATACCGCATCAATCCGGGCAATGTCGGCTTCAAGGACAAGAAGGACCGCCAGTTCGCCGATATCGTCGAGATGGCGATCAAGCATGACAAGCCGGTACGCATCGGTGTCAACTGGGGCTCGCTCGACCAGGAGCTTTTGACCCGGCTGATGGACGACAACCAGGACAAGGGTTTCCCGCTGACGGCCCAGGAGGTGATGCGCGAGGCGATCGTGCAGTCGGCGATCCTGTCGGCCGAGATGGCGGAAGAGATCGGCCTTGGCCGCGAGAAAATCATCCTGTCGGCCAAGGTCAGCGGCGTGCAGGACCTGATCGCCGTCTATACCGAGCTCGCCACCCGCTCCAACCACGCGCTGCATCTCGGCCTGACCGAAGCCGGCATGGGCTCGAAGGGCATCGTCGCTTCGTCGGCCGCCATGGGCATCCTGCTCCAGCAAGGCATCGGCGACACCATCCGCATCTCGCTGACACCGGAGCCGAATGGCGACCGCACGCGCGAGGTGCAGGTGTCGCAGGAATTGCTGCAGACCATGGGGTTCAGGCAGTTCGTGCCGATCGTCGCCGCTTGCCCCGGCTGCGGCCGCACGACCTCGACCGTGTTCCAGGAACTTGCCCAGAACATCCAGGCGGATCTCAGGAAGAATATGCCGGTGTGGCGCGACAAATATCCCGGCGTCGAGAACCTCAAGGTCGCGGTGATGGGTTGCATCGTCAACGGCCCGGGCGAGTCCAAGCATGCCGACATCGGCATTTCGCTGCCCGGCACCGGCGAGACGCCGACCGCGCCTGTCTTCGTCGACGGCAAGAAGGCGGCGACGCTGCGCGGGCCGTCGATCGCCGCGGATTTCGAGAAAATGGTCGCCGACTATATCGAACAGCGGTTCGGTCGCGGCGGCAAGGCCGCGGCAGAGTAAGTCAAATGCAGCGTTTCCTATGGGCGACGCTGATCCTGCTGTACGGGCTGACCTGGTCGGCCCTTGTGCAGGCCGATCCGCCGCAATCCGCTAAGCAGCGGCTGATCGACAAAGTCTGCAATCTGATCCAGGCGCATGCCGACCAGAACGGCCTGTCCAGGGATTTCTTCGCCCGGCTGATCTGGAAGGAAAGCCGTTTCGATCCCAACGCCGTCAGTCCGGTCGGCGCCGAAGGCATTGCCCAGTTCATGCCGGGCACCGCCAAGATGCGCGGGCTTGCCAATTCCTTCGACATCAACCAGGCGATTCCGGCTTCGGCTAGATATCTCGCCGAAATGAAAACCGGCTACGGCAATCTCGGCCTGGCCGCCGCCGCCTACAATGCCGGCGAGAGCCGGGTGTCGCGCTGGCTCAGCTCCGGGGGGTTCCTGCCAATGGAGACCGAAAGCTATGTCTTAGACATCATGGGCGAACCAGCCGACAAGTTCACGGACCGGGCCTATGCTGGAAAAGTCGAGCCGCTCGACGCAAAGACGGATTTTGCCGTCGCTTGCCGAAAACTGCCGGTGATCATGTCGCGGACGGTGGCCATGGCTTCGATCAACATAAAGCCATGGGGCATCCAGGTGGCCGGCAATTTTCGCCGCAGTGCCGCGATCAACCAGTGGCTCAGGGTAAGGAGCCGGTTCCCGGCCCTGCTCAACGGGCATGATCCGGTGGTCAGCCGGGTGCGCACGCCGATCGGCCGGCGCGGCATCTACGCGGTCAGGATCGGTGTCGACCGCCGCGCCGATGCCAACGTTATTTGCCAGAAATTGCAAAGTGTCGGTGGGGCGTGCGTGGTGGTGCGCAACCGGTAATTTGGCCGCTGCCGGCGCGATGTTCTGTCTGAGAAAGGCATTTATAAGCGACAGCCGGAACGTCGCATCCAGCAAAGATTTCAGCTATAGCGGCCGCCATCTTTACTGGGCGGCGGCCCTGTCTTTGACGAGCAGCATGGGTCTCAACATGTTCGATGGATACATTATCTGCGGCACGCCGAGGACCGGAAGCACGCTGCTGTGCAAGCTTCTGGCATCCACGAAGACGACTGGCGATCCGCACTCATTCTATCGGCGGCAGGATGTGCTGGAGTGGGCTGAAGAGTGGAAGCTGCCCGATCGCGACACGATGAGTGAGCTCGACTTCAATGTCGCCTATCTCAACGCGGCGATCGCTGCGGGCAAGGGTGGAACCGGCCTCTTCGGCCTTCGCTTGATGCGCGAAAATCTGGATGAGCTTTCGACGATCCTCGACCGGATTTTCCCGAAACTGCCGTCGGACAGAGCGCGGTTCGAAAGAGCATTCGGCAATGTTCTCTACATACACCTCTCGCGGGAGGACAAGCTCGCGCAGGCTGTCTCCCTGATCAAGGCAGAGCAGACCGGTCTTTGGCATATCGCTCCCGACGGCACCGAGATCGAAAGGGTCGCGCCGCCGAAAGAGCCTCAATATGATTTCGAGCGGATCAAACGAGAGGTCACGGAACTCGAGACCTATGACGCGGCCTGGAACATTTGGTTCGCAGAGCAAGGCATATCCCCGCTGCGTGTCGGCTATGAGCGCCTTTCAGGCAATCCGGCCGCGACATTGCTAGGCATCTGCGAAGCCCTGAGGGTCCGAGCGCCTGACGAGGAGGATGTAAGCCCCGGCGTTGCAAAGCTTGCTGACGCGACAAGCCTCGACTGGATGCGCCGCTATCGTCTGGAGGCAGCAGCCGTCTGACGCATCCCATGGATGCAGCCTAGGCGGTCTTCGCCACCACCGTTTCGCTGAGCCAGGTGCCGATCTTGGTGCCCAGGCGGTCGGGCGAAACTGGCTTCGGCAGATAGTCGTCCATGCCTGATTCGATGCACTTGTCGCGATCACCCTTCAGCGCGTGCGCGGTGACGCCGATGATCGGGATGTGGGCGCCCGTCGAGACCTCCATCGCCCGGATGGCGCGGGTCGCCTCATAGCCGTTCATTTCGGGCATCGAGACATCCATCAGGATCAGCTTGGGGCGCAGCGCCCGGTACATCTCGACCGCCGTGCGGCCATTGCCGGCGATGCGGTAGCTCAAGCCCAACCCGTTGAGGATTTGGCCGAACACCAGCTGGTTCACGTCATTGTCCTCGGCAATGAGGATGTCGATCGGTCCGTTCGGCGCGGTTGTCGATTCCGGCGCTGCCGCGACCGGCATTGCCGGGCCGCGGATGACGGTGAAGGCGGGCGGCGCCGCCGGGGGAGCCTGCACGATCGGTTCGCGGACGAACCGCGCCTTGCCGACCTGCGAGCGGGCCTTCTGGATCACCGAGATGACCGTGCCGAGCAGCACCGCGGAGCGCGCCGGCTTGGTCAGGTGTGCTGCAATGCCGTAGTCGATGATCATCTTGCCGAAATCGACCTGGTCGACCGAGGTCAGCAACACCACCGGGATGGAGGACAGCCGGCTGTCGGAAGCAATGGCTCTGGCGACGTCGGCGCCGTTCATGCCCGGCATTTGGTAGTCGAGGATGATGCAGTCGACGGCGGCGCCCAATTGAAAGGCGCGGTCGAGGAAAGCAAGCCCAACCGCGCCGCTTTCGGCGGCGGCGCAATCGAAGCTCCAGCTTCTGAGCTGCTCGAGCAGGATTTCGCGGTTGACCGGATTGTCGTCGATGACCAGCACGCGCGCGCCGGTGACGTCGACCGGCACGATCTCGTCGCGCGCCGCCGCCTGATGCGCGGCCAGCGGCACCGCGAACCAGAACACCGAGCCGCGGCCGATCTCGCTCTCGACACCGATCTTGCCTGCCATCAGGTCGACGAGGCGGGCGGCGATGGCGAGGCCCAGCCCCGTGCCCTCATGACGGCGGGTGGACGAGCCGTCCACCTGCGCGAATTTCTCGAATACATTCTGCAGTTTCTCGGCCGGTATGCCGATGCCGGTGTCTTCGACGCGGACCTTGAGCTGGACCACGTCGTTGACGATTTCGCCGCCGACATCGATCAGCACATGACCCTTTTCGGTGAACTTCACGGCATTGCCAAGCAGGTTGGTGATGATCTGCCGGAACCGGCCGGCGTCGCCGACGACATGGGCCGGCAGGCGCGGGTCGACACGCACGATCAGTTCGAGGTTCTTTTCGGCGACGCGCGCCGAGACCAGCGTCGCCACATCCTCGACCGCCTCGGAAAGGCGAAAGGGAGCAGGGTCGAGGGTGAGCTGGCCGGCATTGATCTTGGAGAAATCGAGGATGTCGTTGATGATGGTGAGCAACGCGTTGCCGGATTTGACGATGACGTCCGTGAAGGTCTTTTGGCGCGGGGTCAGATCGGTCTTCGCCAGCAGTTCGGCCATGCCGAGCACGCCGTTCATCGGCGTGCGGATTTCGTGGCTCATATTGGCCAGGAATTCCGATTTGGCGCGGTCGGCGGCCTCGGCCTTGAACAGGGATTCGGCGGATTCGGCAAAGGCGCGGCGGATTGCCACTTCCATCGGGCGGAAGATCCAGAAGGCGACGATGGCAAGTGCCGCGAACAGGATGCCGCTCGCCCACAGCAGCAGTCTGTCGCTTGAGGCATCGGCCAGGTGGCGCTCATCATCCATGGCGGTGCGGACGCGAACCAGCATAGGCTGGGCAAACAGGTCGTTCTGGTTGCGGATTTCGCGATAGCTCCACTCGTCGACCTTCTGCGCCACCGACATCAGGTTAAAATTGCGCACCATGTCGCGCGGCGACCAGAACAGATCGCCGTTGACGGAAGCGGACTGGAGTTCGTTGACGGTCTTGATCGACAGCCGCGGCTTGATCGCCGCAAGCTGGGCGGTCAGCGTCTCGATCTCGCCGGTCAGACGCTCCGAATGGCCGCGCGCCGATGTGGTCAGGGCATCGCGTGTCTCCGCCCGCCAGGCTGTGCCGGTCGTCTCGGCAAAGCTGGTCGCGTTGCGCAGGTCGCGGGTGAAGATGACGAGATTGCTGCTCAGCGCATCGATGTCGCGGCGAAAGGAATTGACGCGGTCAAGCGCAATCACGATGCCGGCGGAAGCCAGCGCGAAGATCAGCAACCCTGAAATATAGCGGATCCGGACCGACCGGATGAAGGACGAATATTCAGGCATGCGCAACCCCAACACATACGCACCATTTTAATGGCCGGGATTACGCTTCATTTACATTAAAATTTCGTTCGTGCGGGTAGGCAGGCCGTGCGAGCCGCCGGATGGACAGCACGCCTAGGCCGCTTCCACGACGAGGGCGCGGATGCGGCCACTCACCGGACCTTCCCCGAACCGTTTCCCAAGGGCATTCGCCACGTATCGCGTCGCCTCCTCCAGCGAGCCACCGCGCGCCTCGATCTCGGCCCGCAGGGGCGTGCCCTGGCAATAGGCCGCGGCCGCCTCATATGGCGAGGAAGCGGCGCTGACGGCATCCAGCGGCTCTATGGTGATGTCACGGAAGCCGGCGGCATGAAGGTCGGCGCGGATGACGTCCGCATCGTGATAGCCATGCGGCGTCCTTGCCATGAAGCGAGGCGGATCGGCCGGAAAGAAATGGCCGAGTGCCCGCGTCACTTCCTCGGCGAACTCGTTGTCTTCGATGGCACCCCAGACGTTGAACAGGAAATGCCCGCCCGGCCGCATCATCCGCCGCGCTTGCCCGTAGGCGCCCACCCGATCGGGGAAGAACATCGCGCCAAATTGGCAGACCACGGCGTCGAACCGGGCGTCCTCGAAGGGCAGTGCCTGGGCGTCGGCCTGCTGCCAGATGATACGAGGATCGTCCGACATCCGCGTGCGCGCGTGGTCGAGCATCGGCTGGTTAAGGTCGGTGGCCACGATGCGTGTTTGCGCCGGCAATCTTGCTGCCAGCGCACGCGTCACCACACCGGTGCCCGCCGCCACTTCGAGCACCGATTGCGGCCCGAGCTTCGACACTCTCTCCGCCAGATCCTGCGCATAGGGCTCGAAGATCAGCGGCACCATCGCCCGGTCGTAGACTTCGGGAATGGAACCGGTGAACAGCTTGTCGGTGGTCGACATGGCATCCCTCCAACTCTATCCGCACCGCGTGCTTGCCGTGCGGTGGCAAAGCGATGTCGATCCTCTGCCTCGGCAGGCTTCCGCTCAAGCTCTATTTCAGAACCGGCCGGCGGGGACGTGCGTGCGTCGATCAGCTCGATGTTCCGGCTGGCACAACCTCAGCTGTTACGCGCCGCCACGAACGTCGCCGCTTCCTTCAGCAATTGGGCATCGTCGCCATAGGGCTCAAGCAGTGCATGGGCCTGTTCGACGAGGCCGTGAAGCTGGCCGCGTGCCCAATTCGCACCATGCAAGGCCACCAGCGTCGCCTTGCCGGCGGCGGCGTCCTTGCCGGTCGCCTTGCCCATCTGGCTGGCATCGGCGGTCAAATCGAGCAGGTCGTCGGCAAGCTGGAAGGCAAGACCGATCGCCGAGCCGAATTCGGCCAGCCGCTCGCGGTCGTCGGCTGGTGCACCGGCAATGAGTGCGCCTGCCTCGCAAGCGAAACGGATCAGCGCGCCGGTCTTCATCGCCTGCAGCCGGATGATGCCGGTCTCGTCCGGCGGCGCCTGTTCGGCTTCGAGGTCGAGCTTCTGGCCGCCGACCATGCCACCGGCTCCGGCCGCACGGGCAAGCGCCAGCACCAGGGCTACCCGCCGTTCCGCCGGCAGGGCGGTCGCCTCGCCAGCAATGATGTCGAAGGCCAGCGTCAGCAAGGCGTCGCCGGCCAGGATAGCGGTCGCTTCGTCGAAGGCTCTGTGCACGGTCGGCTGGCCACGGCGCAGATCGTCGTCGTCCATGGCGGGCAGATCGTCGTGTATCAGCGAATAGCAATGCACGCATTCAAGGGCTGCGGCGACGCGCAATGCCGCCTCGCCATCGGCGGAAAAAAGGGCGGCACTTTCCATGACCAGGAAAGGGCGCAGGCGCTTGCCGCCGTTCAGCACGCCGTGCCGCATCGCCGCCATCAAACGCTCAGGCCGCGCGATCTCGCCCGAAAGCGCACGGTCGTCGAGCAGCCGCCGCAGCAGCACCTCGACGGCGGCTGCCCGTCTGATCAGCGCCATTTCGAACGCCATTTGGTCGTCATTCGTCATGGCCCGGACCGGTAGCCGACACTCAGACGTTGCGCAAGAAGCCAAGCGCCATTATGCCGGGGCAGGGAGAAGCACGGGTTGGGCGGCTTGGCGGAACCGATCGTCGATCATGAAACCGAAAGACTGGACATGGCGACGAGATCGCGGGGCGTAAACCGCCGTGGTCTCAAGCGCTGGGTCCGGCGCGGCATCGTCGTGGCCGCGGTGCTGGCTTTGATTCCGGTCGTGCTGACGTTTCTGTACCTGCCATTCTTCGTGCATCCTGTCTCGACGCTGATGCTGAAGGACCTGGCGACGTTCTCCGGTTACGACCGCCGCTGGGTGTCGATCGACGACGTGTCGCCGGTGCTGGCCAATTCCGTCATCATGTCGGAGGACGGGCAGTTCTGCTTTCATCGTGGCGTCGATCTCGGCGAATTGCGGGGCGTCGTCGACGATGCGCTGGCCGGCGAAGCAACGCGCGGCGCCTCGACCATCACCATGCAGACGGTCAAGAACCTGTTTCTCTGGTCGCGGCCGCTGGGCTCGGTGCGCAAGGTGGTCGAATTGCCGCTGGCCGTCTATTTCGATGCGGTGATGTCGAAACGGCGCATTATGGAAATCTACCTCAACATCGCCGAGTGGGGGCCGGGCATCTACGGCATCGAGGCTGCGGCACAGCACCATTTCGGCGTTTCGGCAAAACAGCTGTCGCGACGGCAGGCCGCCTTGCTTGCGGTCTCCTTGCCAAATCCGATTGCCCGCAATCCGGCCAAACCCGGGCCTGGCTTGAGGCGGCTCGCCAATCTGATCGAGCGGCGCGCCGGCCGCTCCGGCGCCTATGTCGGTTGCCTCCGCTAGCCGATCCAAAAAAATTCGCGCCAGTGCTGGCCAAAACGGCACAGGGCGTGTATAGGCACCCGACTTTCTCAGATTCCGGCCCCGACATGGCCCTTTCACGAGGGCGGGCGGGGCTTTTTGACCATGTAGTGGAGCATATCCATGGCCGTTCCGAAACGAAAAACCTCTCCGTCCAAGCGCGGCATGCGCCGCTCGGCCGACGCCCTCAAGGCCCCGACCTATGTCGAGGACAAGAATTCCGGCGAAATGCGCCGTCCGCACCATATCGACCTGAAGACCGGCATGTATCGCGGTCGCCAGGTGTTGACCCCCAAGGAAAGTTGAGACCAGCTTTTTCAAAGGTTTGAATTTCCAAAAGGACCGGCCGGTGGCTGGTCCTTTTGCGTTTGGGCGGGCCGGCAGCGCAGGCGTGCACCGCCGACGTTGCAAATCCTTCGGCCGGCAATCGGCTGACATGGTTGTTGCGTGCGGTCTTCGACCGTGTTCAGCGCCGATGGCGAAACATCTTGACGACGTGGCTATGGCGCATTCTACAAAGGATCGCCCCCACATGGAGACGCCAGATGTTCGGTGCCATTCCGCTGCTGATCGTGCCTTTCGTGCTCTACAACCTCGGACTGCTGGGAATTTTCGGCAGCGGTGACGATCCGTGGGCGAGCGAGGTCTTCTCCTTCAGCATGATGTCGGGCGGCGTGTTCTCGATGACGCTGGGCGACCTGATGATACTGATCGGGCTGGTCTTCCTGTTCCTCGAAATGGCGAAGTCGGTGCGCACGACCAACGCCTCGATCATGGACCATCTTCTGTCGACGCTGGTGTTCGTGGCCTTCCTGGTCGAGTTCCTGCTGGTGAAGGGCGCCGCCCATTCCGTCTTCTTCACGCTGATGGTCATCGCGCTGTTCGATGTGCTGGCCGGATTCGCGGTGTCGATGCGATCGGCCAGCCGAGACATCAATCTGAATTAGTTCCTCAGCGAAGCGATTGGCAGAAACGCGCATCGCTTCGTCATCCCAGGGCCTCCGCGACGGAGCTTCGCTCCTACTTCGCCAAGCGATGACCAAAGTGGAGAGGATTCAGCCCGGATCGGCGGTGAAGCCGGCGGCCTCGATGCCGGCGATGGCCGCGGCTTCGTCATTGTCCGACGTGTCGCCTGAGATGCCGACGGCGCCGATGATGGCTCCGGCCTTGTCGCGGATCAGCACGCCGCCGACCACCGGCAGCACGCGTCCGCCCGAGACGTCCGAGATGCCGGCGACGAGATGCGGACGCTCCTTGGCGAAGGCCTCGACTTTGCGTGAGCCCATGCCGATGGCGAGCGCACCGTAGGCCTTGCCGGCCGACATTTGCGGGCGCAGGAACGAGGCGCCGTCCTGGCGCTGGAAGGCGACCAGATGCCCGCCGGCATCAAGCACCGAAACGCCGAGCGGCTTGAGCTTGAGATCGGCGCCCTTGGCAAAGGCGGCATCGATGATTTGCCTGGCTTTTTCGAGCGGCAGTGCGGTCATGGCAGTCTCCTGTTTGAAAACGCGTCGATCATCGACCGTCGACGGGCGAGATAACATCCCCGTTTCGGTTGAAATTGCTTCGCGTGAAGGGGCGGGATGGAAGCAGCTTTCACCGATACCATCAGGACAGGCATTAGCGCTTATGGCTCAAGGGGTGGCTGCTATTTTTTCTTGGCGCGGGCCGGCTTCTTGGCGGGTGCCGCCGGCGCATTGGCTAGGTCTTCGGCTTCCTTGGCGAGACGCAGCGCCCGCAGCTTGTTGGTCTTGGCCTGGCGGGCGTCGCTCTCGGCGACGTATTCGGCCATCGCCTTCTGGCGGACGGTTGCCGCCTCTTCCTGCTTCTTGAAACGCAGGTCGGCGCGCGCGCGGGCAGCATCCCGAGAGTTTTCAACCAAGACCTTATCCAATCCCGTAAATTGTGATTTTCCGCCTCTTCTAGCAGAGTCGGCCCCAAAACGGGAAAATAAGTTAATTACGCGGCTGTGCTGGCGGCGGGGGCCTTGCTGGCAACCACGGCCTCATAGGCGGCCTGCAAGGTCGCGCGGACAGAAGGACCCGCTGCAGTATCGAGCGGCATGCCGAGATGTTCATGGCGCAACTCGTCCATGAATTTGTCCCACATCGGCTGTCCGCCCTTTTCCAGAAGTTCGGCGCGGATCGACAGTTCTTCGCTGACCGGCAGCCAGACGCGGCCCCAGGCGCCGAGATGGGCCAGGATCGGCACCAGCGTGATCGCCATTTCGGTCAGGCTGTAGATCGCCTTCTGCTTGTGCGAGGGGTCGTCGGCTTTGGTCAGCATGCCCAGCTCCATCAGCCGCTTCAGCCGGTCGGCGAGGATGTTGGAGGCGATGCCTTCCATCGATCCGTTGAGCAGCTCGCGAAAATGACGCCTGCCGCCGAAGATCATGTCGCGAAGGATGATCAGGCTCCAGCGATCGCCGAAGACTTCCAGCGACAGGTTGATCGGACACCCGGACCGGCGATCCATGCTCATGAGATTTTTCTCCAAAACCGGTTGCATTATCGTATCGGTTTTATTATCGTGCAACCGATTGCAGAATGCAATCGGTATTGCAGGAGAGGAGGCCGCACCGTGACGACGACCGAACGCCCCGAAATCATATCCGAAACCTTTGGCGATCCGGCGAACCCGCCGCTGTTGCTGATCATGGGAGCGATGGCTTCGATGCTGTGGTGGCCGGAGGCGTTCTGCCGGAAACTGGCCGGTGCCGACCTGTTCGTGATCCGCTATGACAATCGCGACACCGGCCGTTCGACCAAATACAAGCCGGGAGAGCCGCCCTACACGTTCGATGATATGGCCGACGATGCAATGCGCGTTCTCGACGACCACGGCATCGGCAAGGCGAATGTCGTCGGCATGTCGATGGGCGGCATGATCGCGCAGCTTGTGGCGTTGAAACACCCGTCCCGTGTCGCATCGCTGACCGTCATCAGCAGCTCGCCCGTGGGAACCGACACTTCGCACCTTCCGCAGACGAGCGATGCCTATATCGAGCATTCGGCCGAGGGCGCCAAAGTCGATTGGTCGGACCGTGGCCAGGTGATCGATTTCACCGTCAGGGATGCGCGGGCGATCGCCAGCATCGCACATCCATTCGACGAGGCCCGGATGCGTGCCTTTGTCGAGCAGGATCACGACCGCTCCGGCGGCTTCCTGAGCGCGACCAACCATTTCATGCTCAAGGGCGGCGACGCCTGGAAGGGCCGCCTGCACGAGATCGCGGCGCCGCTGCTGGTCATCCATGGCACGGCTGATCCGATCTTTCCGGTCGAACATGGCGAGGCGCTGGCCGAGGCGGTCACCGGCGCGAAAATTCTCCGGTTCGGAGGCGGCGGCCACGAGCTGCACCCGGACGACTGGGAGGTGATTGTCGCAGGCATCGTCGCCCAGGCCCATGTCGCTTGAAGCGGCAAGCGGGCCTTGACGGGCCATGCTTGCCGCAGTGTCTGACCCTTGATGAGCAGCACGGCACCGGCCATCGATGAACCACGAAACAGATAAGCAAAAAATGTCCCTGACGCTTCATTTCCATCCGTTGGCCTCTTTCTGCTGGAAGCCGTTGATCGCGCTGTATGAGAACGTGACGCCGTTCACGCCAGTCATCGTCGATCTTGGCGATGCTGAATCGCGCGGGGCCTTCCTGAAGATTTCGCCGGCCGGCAAGATGCCGGCGCTGCGCGACGATGCGCGCGACCGCACGGTGCTGGAATCGACCATCGTTGTCGAATATCTGGCCGCGCATTATCCGGGGCCGATCGACCTCGTTCCCGCCGACATCGACTTGGCGCTGGCCGTCCGCCAGGCCGATCGCTTCTATGATTTTTATGTGCAGGAGCCGATGCAGAAGATCGTCGGCGACCGGTTGCGGCCACAGGACAAGACCGACCCGTTCGGCGTCGAGCAGGCCCGCGACCAGTTGCGCAATTCCTACGCCATCATCGAACAAGACATGCAGTCGAAGATCTGGGCGATGGGCGACACCTTCACCATGGCCGATTGCGCGGCGTCCCCGGCGCTGTTCTATGCCAACAAGGTCGAGCCGTTCGGCGACAAATACCCGGCCGTGAAGCGCTATCACGACCGGCTGGTGCACCGGCCGGCTTTCGCCCGGGTGATCGAGGAGGCGCAGCCCTACTTCAAGTTCTTCCCCTACAATAATGGCTGATCGGGATGCTGCACGATCTCGCCCCAGACGCTCGCCGATACGGTCGGTCAACTGACCGAGCCGCTGGCAATGACACTGAGAAGCTCAGGCTTCCCAGAACTGATCGAGCCAGATGTTGAGTTTGAGGAAGCCGGTGCCGCTCACCGTATAGACGCGCCTTGTTCCTTCCGGCTTGGCGTGGACCAGGCCGGCATCGAGCAGCACTTTCAGATGCTGCGAAACGGCTGGGCGCGACACCGGCAAGCCGGCGGCCAGTTCGGTGACGGTTTTCGGGCCGCGGCGAAGTTCTTCCAGAAGATGGCGCCGGTTGGGATCGGCAATCGCCATGAAGGCGTCGGAAAACATCATGCCTGTATTAGTGCGGCAAAGCCTTTCGAATCTCAACCGTCTGCTTCTGCTTTTCTTCTGGGATCAAGCCGCAATGCTTCCGGTGTCACCGAACGGTCGGCCGGCTGCGTCTTGAAGGCGTCACGATCGCCGATCGGCACCGGAGCGCGGCGGCTGATGCGCAGCAGCGTATAGCCCGCCAGGCAAAGATGCGCGAAGGCGGTCGCCAGGAACAGGCCTTCCGGGCGCATCCAGCCCATCAGGGCGGCGGCCAGCAAGGGTCCGATCATCGTGCCGAAGCCGTAGAGCAGCAGCAGGCCGCCCGACACCTTGACGAAATCCTCCGAGCGCGCGTGGTCGTTGGCATGCGCCACGGCGATCGAATAGAGCGTGTAGGCGAAGGCGCCATAGGCTGCGGTGAAGACGATGACGAAGACGCCGGAGCGTGGCTCGAACAGGAAGATCAGGAGCGCGAACAAGGCCGCGCCGAAAGCAGCGCCCGCCAGCACGAAACGCCGGTCGGTCTTGTCGGACATGCGCCCGGCGGGAAGCTGCATGGCGGCACCGGCAACGACCACAAGGCTCATCATCAGGGCGATCTCGGCCGTGGAGATGCCGATACGGGCGCCGTAGACCGCGCCAAGCGTGCCCCAGGCCCCGTTGGCGATGCCGATCAACACGCAGGCGACCGCCGAAACCGGCGAATTGGCATAAAGGCCTTTGACGTCGAGCGAGACATCCTGCAGCGGCTGGGGGTGGGAGGCGCTCGAGACCGCGGTCGGAATGAGCGACAGGCAAAACAGGATGCCGGTGATCATGAACAGCGACGCCGATTTCACGTCGCCGCCGGCGACGATCATCTGCCCGCCCATGATCGAGGCATAAGTGACCATCATGTAGAGGCCGAAGACGGTCCCGCGGTTCTCGTTGGTGGCCTTCTCGTTCAGCCAGCTTTCGATGACCATGAAGGCACCGGCCATGGTGAAGCCTGTGAAGGCGCGCAGCAGGATCCAGACATATTCGTTGATGATCAACCCGGTGAGCAGCGCCACGATGGCGCCGGATGCGGCAAAGGCGCCAAATGCGCGCACGTGGCCTGCGCGGCGCACGATGCGCGGTGCGAAGAAGCAGCCAGTGACGAAGCCGCCGGCCCACGCCGTGCCCATCAGGCCGAGCGATGCGGTCGAGAAACCTTCCAGTTGACCGCGCAGGGGCAAGAGCAGCCCATGCAATCCAGATGCCGCCAGCAGGAAAGCGGTGCCGCGAAGCAGCGAGAGGATCGGTCTGTAGGTTGCGAACATTGTTTGATCCGGCTCAGGTTTGGCGGGGACGCTGGGTCTGAAGACAGTCGCATTCGGGCTTTTCGGCGGCGGGCTTTGCGCCCGCGCGGCTATCCGCGGCGGAACAGTGCTTCGGCCGCGGATTTGGTGGTGTCCTTGGCCTTGAGTTCGGCTTCCAGGCGGGCGATTTCGTCGCGCAGGATGCCGATCCGCTCGGTCAAGTCGCTGACGGAAAGCAGTGACAGGTCCTGCCCGATCTCGTGCGGGCGCGCCTTCTTCTTGGGTTCGTCGTCGAAGATCGCCATCGTCGCTCCTCCTCCGCCAAGACCAGATTGGCCATTTGCCTGATTTGGCAATCAGCATACATAGGGCAGGGGCGTCGATGCAAACAGCCGATCGGATAACGGCGAGGAAAGACGGGAAATCTCATGGCGAGCGGACAGAAAATTCCGGCAAGGATGACGGCCATCGCGATCTCGGAGCCGGGTGGCCCTCGGGTGCTGAAGCCGGAAACACGCGACGTGCCGCAGCCCGGGCCCGGCGAGATCCTGATCAAGGTGCATGCCGCCGGCGTCAACCGGCCCGACGTCCAGCAGCGCAAAGGCGCCTATCCGCCACCACCCGGCGCATCCGACCTGCCGGGCCTCGAGGCGTCGGGTGAAGTGGCGGCCCTTGGCGACGACATATCACGCTGGCGCATTGGCGACCGCGTCTGTGCACTGACGCCCGGCGGCGGCTATGCCGAATATGTCAAGGTCCATGCCGGCAGCGTGCTGCCGTTGCCCGCCGGCTTCACCCATACCGAAGCCGCGGCAGTGCCGGAGAATTACTTCACCGTCTGGCACAATGTGTTCGAGCGTGGCGCCCTCAAGAAAGGCGAGACGCTGCTCGTCCATGGCGGCTCGTCCGGCATCGGCACGACAGCAATCCAGCTTGCCTCGGCCTTTGGCGCCTATGTCATCACCACCGCGGGCAGCAAGGAGAAATGCGACGCCTGCCTGAAGCTCGGCGCAGACCGGGCGATCAACTATCGCGAGGAGGATTTCGTCGCCGCAGTCAAGGAGGCGACGGGGGGCAAGGGCGCCAATGTCATCCTCGACATGGTCGGCGGCGACTATGTGGGGCGCAACTACGAGGCTGCTGCGGTTGAGGGCCGGATCGTCCAGATCGCCGTGCAGGCCGGTGCTGTCGCAAGCGCGGATTTTTCGAAGATCATGGTCAAGCGGCTTACCCACACCGGGTCGACGCTGAGGCCACGCACCGTCGAGTTCAAGGCGGCGATCGCGGCGGCGCTGGAAGCGCAGGTGTGGCCGTTGCTCGGCACGCGCAAGGTTGCTCCTGTCATGGACATGATCTTCCCGCTCAGCGAAGCATGGCGGGCGCATGAGCGGATGGAAGACGGCGAACATATCGGCAAGATCGTGCTCGACGTCGGCTAGGCCGTATCGATACTCGGCCGGCCTGCAGGCCGGCCGAGCGAGGTCCGCGCCCGTGGCTGCCTACAAGATGAACAGAAGCTTAATGCTGCAATGCAGCATTTGCATCATTGCTATGCAAAATCAGCCATTCAAGTCCTCATCGATGACGCCTATTTGAGCACCATCGAAACGAACATCATTTTGGAGGACTACCATGAACCCGATCCGCGCTTTCCGTAACTGGCGTATGTACACCGAGACCGTCCGCGAACTGAACCGTCTCAACGCACGTCAACTCAGCGATCTCGGCATCAACCGCGCCGACATCGAAAAGATCGCCCGCAGGGCCATCTGAATTCGAGCATGGTTCGCTGTAGGGTGGCTCACCGTTTCACGGAAACGCTGAACCGCTCTAGCTCCTGCCGATGCGACTCCGGACGGAAAACCGTTTCACGCTTTTCCCGGAATTGCTCTAAGGAGCGGACCTTGCCGTAGAAGCAAGAGCCGGAGCTGACGGTTTTGCCGTCGCCGGTTCCGAGCCCGCTGGACCCCGTCCGGCGGGTTTTGTCTTTTTGGGGCCATCAACCGCATGCGCTCGACAGCAATCTGAGGTTGACCTTCAACGGCCGCCCTTGCGCAAGGGAGGCCGCCAGCCGCGCCTCTGCGGGGTCGATCGAGAAACCTACTTCGACAAGTGGTTCAACTACAATGGACGGTGGACGCTCACCCAACTCTACGATCATGCCGTGACCGATCCGGTACCGCTCTCAATGGATTTCGTCAGTGCCAACAATCTGGACCCATACGATTCTGATGGCCTGCGCGCCACGAGCGAGACCGGCATCTGGTTCACCTATGTGCCGGACATGGACGGCTACGTAACGGTTTTCTGGCTATCGGACCGCGTAACCTATCGCCTGTTCAGACAATACCATCCGCGCGATGCGGACGGCTGGGCGAATGGTTGGCTCTCGGTGGAAGGGGTTGTCGGCATCTGGACGAACAATTCATTCGCAGGTCGCGACTACGTCGAAATTTCGAGCAGCAACGGCAATGCGCACGACACGCTACAAGCGAGCGGGGTCCTTTTCATTCACAACAGTACATACCCCGTCCAGGCAGGAAAACCGGTCCATGTGCTGATCGGAACGCGGTCGAAAATCTTTAGTGTTTGCGACGGAACGGGCATCAACTTGGGGGCCGGCGTTGTCGCGCGAATTGATCACCCCATTTCCATCTTCACGCGAGCGGGGCTGGAGCCATATTCGCCGTTCTACTGAACCTGGATGACAACTGGGCCGCTACCGTTTCGAGGCATTCGACCTCGGGTAAGGTGGAGCTGTCGGGCCGATACCGACAGGCCGGAAAGCCGACGCGCGATTTTTTGCGCCATCCGTCGAACAAGGGACGGCCGCGCTCCGGGCGATCTGACGGTCTTGGGAGCGCGCAGCGCACGCGGTGCGGTCTTGGCTCCAAAAACGTTGCGAAACGACCCGAGAGCGGTTATACAGACCGCGAATTTCCCATTTTGGTGGCTCTAAACCACCGCCCGCGCGGGAACGCGGGCGAACGAGAAGGATTTGTAAAATGGCCAATACGCTGCTGATGCCCAAGGCGACCGCTGTCTGGCTGGTCGACAATACCGCACTTTCCTTCGAGCAGATCGCGCAGTTCTGCGGGCTGCACCCGCTCGAGGTCAAGGCAATCGCCGACGGTGAATCGGCGCAAGGCATCAAGGGCATGGACCCGATCATGACCGGACAGCTGACCCGCGACGAGATCGCCCGTGCCGAGAAGGACCCGAACCAGCGCCTGAAGCTTTCGGACCCCAAGGTCCGGGTGCCCGAATCCAAGCGCAAGGGGCCGCGCTACACGCCGCTGTCGAAGCGCCAGGACCGGCCGAACGCGATTCTGTGGCTGGTGCGCAACCATCCCGAGCTCAAGGACGCGCAGATCTCGCGCCTCGTCGGCACCACCAAGTCGACGATCGAACAGATCCGTGAGCGCAAGCACTGGAATTCGGCCAATCTGCAGCCGATGGATCCTGTCACGTTGGGCCTCGCCTCGCAGATCGACCTCGACATGGAAGTCAATCGCGCCTCGCGCGGCCGCGAACAGGCGCAGCCGGTCGGCGACACGCTGCTGCCGGCGGCCTTGACCGAGCGGCTGGTGCCGGCTCCCGAGAAGCCCAAGGACGAGGATGCCGAACTCGACGCCAACGCCGTGTTCGCCAAGCTTTCGGCCTTGAAGTCGAAGAACACGGACAATGACGACGACGAGTGAGGTTGTCTGACATTCTAATAAAAGCCCGCTTCGAGCGTAATGCAGTTCACTTAAGTTGGGCTGGATGAGGATCTGGTAAGACCTATCGAACAGGATGGAGATTCGTTTCCATCCTGTTCGTG